>CAZBXO010000286.1:0-3402 GCA_964495645.1 uncultured Phenylobacterium sp.
CTGATCACCTGGCACATCAAGTCGACCACCAAGGCCATCCAGGGCCTCTACGAATACGATGCGGTCACCCGCCTGCGCGACAGCCAGCTCGGCGACGAGCGAGTGAAGGACGTGCGCAACTACATCAAGAAGGGCAAGCTCTGGGAGGCGTTCACCAGCGAGGTGCGCCCTGTCCTGCTCATCGACGAGATCGACAAGGCCGACATCGAGTTCCCGAACGACCTCCTGCAGGAGCTCGATCGGATGGAGTTCTACGTCTACGAGACCAACGAGACGATCAAGGCCACCGTCCGGCCGATCGTGGTCATCACCTCCAACAACGAGAAGGAGCTGCCCGACGCCTTCCTGCGCCGCTGCTTCTTCCACTACATCCGCTTCCCCGACACCGACACGATGAACGAGATCGTCGAGGTCCACTATCCGGGCATCAAGCAGAAGCTCGTCGCCGAGGCGCTGCGCATCTTCTACGACATGCGCAAGGTCCCGGGCCTGAAGAAGAAGCCGTCGACCTCCGAGCTGCTCGACTGGCTGAAGCTGCTGATAGTCGAGGACATCGACGACGAGGCGCTGAAGGAGCGCGACCCGACCAAGCTGATCCCGCCGTTGCACGGCGCCCTGCTCAAGAACGAACAGGACGTCCACCTCTTCGAGCGCCTCGCCTTCCTGGCCCGGCGCGAGGGCGCGGCGCGGCCGGGGCAGTAACGTCGGGCCCGGGCCCGTTACCGCGATTTCACTCGCCTTTTCCGAGGGCGCCCGTCACCTTCCGCAACGAAGGACGGAGTTCTCGTGACATGAAGACCTACGCTGTTCTCGCTGTTTCGGCCCTGGCCCTGAGCGTCGCCGGCTGCGGCGACGGCCCGCCCAAGGCGCGCACGGCGCTGGACTGCCCGAACACCTCCGGCTCGCTGACCCGCACCAGCGCATCGGCCAAGACCTGCACCTATGTCTCGTCGGACGGCGCGGAGGTGACCTTGCAGCTGGTCTCCGTACAGGGCGGGCCCGACGCCACCCTCAGCCGCATCGAGGACAGCCTGCTGGCCGCGCAGGGGCTTGTGAAGAAAGACGCCGACGAAGGCAAGACAACGGCCGAGAAGGCGGGCGCCGCGCCGGCCGCTGCCGACGCCAACTCGGCGAAGGACGCCAGCGCCGCCGCCCGCGAAGCGGCGCAGGATGCCGCCGGCTCGCTCGACGACGACAGCTCCGACGGGGTGAAGACCAATGTCCGGATCGGCGCGCGCGGCTCGGTGACCGTCGACGAGGACAGCGGCGAGACCCACGTCAATCTGCCCGGCATCCACATCGACGCCGACGACAGCACCGACAGCGCCAATGTCCAGATCGGCCCGCTGCACGTGGTGGCCGGAGAGGACGGCGCGGTGGTCCGCATCCGCCGCGACGTGCGCCTGAAGGGCGAGTCCCTGTCGCGAGAGAAGCGCGGCATCCGCGCGACCTTCATCTCGCAGGGCAAGGAGCGGATGGATGGCTACCGCTTCGTCGGCTACGAGGCCGCCGGCCCGAAGGCCGGTCCCATCACGGTCGCGGTGGTCCGAGCCAAGAGCGAGGTCGAACAGGGCGATCGCGTCTACCGCGCCGTCAAGCGCCTGGTGCGCGACAACGGCGGCGTCTAGCTCCCCGCCGGCTGCACCTCGACGACCTTGTAGGTGAGAGGACGGCCGTCCTCGTCGGTGACGGTGACGTACTCGCCGACCGCGAAGCGGTGCTGGCCGAGCCGGTGGACCGGCTCGTCGTCGGCTTCGTCCTCGTCGTCATAGTCGAAGAACCAGCGCGTCCCCTTGCGCGCCAGCCGCCCGTCGACCGGGTCCTCGTCCGGCTGGAAACGGCGCACCGTGCAGGCGTCGCGCGCCTTGGCGTAGGCCCCCTCGTCCAGGTGGCCGTCGGGCGTGAGCGGCGCCGTCAGCGCATAGCCGCGGTGGTCGTCGCCGCCGGCGAATTCGGTGCCCGGGTTGCGGGCGAGGCGCATGACGATCCGCGACAGGGTCATCTCGAAGTCTCCTGAAGAACCTTAGTGCGATAGAAATAGGGAGGGACGCTCGGAGTTCAGCAGGGTCTTGGTCGCCCCACCGAAAATGAACTCCTGGAGCCTCGGGTGGCCGAAGGCGCCGGCCACTAGGATCTCGGCTCGCGCCGCCTGGGCCGCCTGGAGCAGAGCCGGGGCCGCCTCGCCGGTCGCCGGCAGGATGTCGACGTCCGACTTGACGCCCCGTGCTGCGTAGTAGGCCTGCAGCCTTGCCGGATCGAACGTCCGCGAACTGGCTTTCGGCGCGGCGAGGATGACGACCCGCCTGGCCTTTTCCAGGAGCGGCAGCGCCAGACGCGCCGCCCGGCTCGCCTCCTTGCCGCCGTCCCAAGCCACCGCGACCGTGCCCCCGACAGCCAATCCCTCGCGCGCGATCAGGACCGGCCTCTGCTCGTCGGCCACCATCTGCTGGAAGGCCTCGGCCAGCGGTCCCCGGCCGCGGGGCGGGTCGGATCCGAAGACGACCACGTCCGAAAGACGGCTTTCCGCCGACAGCCCCGCCCAAACCGGTGTCGCCAGCGCCACGAACTGCTTCTTCTTGTAGGCGACGGCGTCCAGGGCCTTGCGCGCATTGGCCTCGCCGGCCGCCGAGGCCTCCTTGAGGCTCTCGAGCGCCGTCGTCTGCACACCCCCGAGGAATCCCTCGCCCATCCACGGCATCACGTCCGCGACATCGGCCGGCGTATAGACGCCGGCCAGTTCCGCCTGGAACGGTTCGGCGATCATCGCGGCGGCGGCGATCGCCGCCTTGTCGCCCTGTCCGCCTGACAGGGGCGCCATGATCCGCGCCCAACTCATGCGTCTTCCTTCATCCGTCCGTGAACGGAACCCCCGCCGGACCTGACGGCATTGATCTTTATCAGGTCCTGGGCCAGTTCACGGCCTGACCATGGAGGGAATGCGCCGGTGAGGAAAGGGCTGCATCGCAAGCCGGCCCCGCCCAGGGCGTGGCAACGCATGTTGTCGGGTCGCCGGCTCGACCTCCTGGATCCCTCGCCGATGGACATCGAGATCGGCGACATTGCCCATGGCCTGGCCCGCGTCGCCCGCTGGAACGGCCAGACGGTGGGCGAGCACGCCTTTTCGGTTGCCCAGCACTCGGTGGTGGTCGAGGAGATCGTCGCCCACATCCAGCCGGACGTGGCGCCGCGCTGGCGGCTGGCGGCGCTGCTGCACGACGCCTCGGAGTACGTGATCGGCGACATGATCTCGCCGTTCAAGGCGGCGCTCGGTGTGGATTACAAGACCTTCGAGGAACGGCTCGAAAACGCGATCCACGTCCGCTTCGGCCTGCCGGCCAGGACGCCCGCGCCGATCAAGGCGCTCATCAAACAGGCCGACCGCGCCTGCGCCTTCTTCGAGGC
>CAZBXO010000287.1:0-3391 GCA_964495645.1 uncultured Phenylobacterium sp.
GCTTCACGCTGTTTTCGACCATCGGCACGCCGTGGCGCGGCTGCGTCGAGACCCGCCAGGCGCCCTACGACGTCCAGAACGACCCGCCGACCTCCGGCGCGACGCTATACACTCCCTATTTCGCCGTGGACGAGCCGGATGTCCGGCCATCGGGGTACTCGGCCAACTTCGGCAACAACTACCTGGCCGACGGCACGACCAGCACGAACTGGAGAGTCCGCCAGGGCTCGGTGACGAAGTATCGGGCGACGTCCGGCATGAGCACCACCCATGGCCCGAACCGCGGGTGCGGCCTCACACGCATGCAGCGGCTGACCACCGACTACACGTCGCTGAAGAGCCAGATCAACGCGATGGTGGCCGACGGCACGACCAACATCCCGATCGGCCTGGCTTGGGGCTGGAACGTGATCTCGCCCACTGCGCCGTTCTCCGACGGCGCGGCCTACGGCACGGAGAAGCTGAAGAAGATCGTGGTGCTGATGACCGACGGCGAGAATACGATCTCGGACATCGACACGCCGAACCGCAGCAACTACGGCGGCGCGGCTTACGTCTGGCAAGGCCGGATCCTACAGGCAAACGGTTCCCCGCTTACCGCAAGTTCGAGCGAGGGAACGCGGACCGCCGCCCTCGACTCACGACTGGCGCTACTGTGCGCCAACATGAAGGCGCGCAACATCGAGCTCTACACGGTGCGCGTGGAGGTCGATGGGACCGGCGGCAACGTGCTGCAGACCTGCGCCACCGACGCCCAGCACTACTTCGACGTCCAGAACGCGTCGCAACTGGACGCGGCGTTCCAGACCATCGCCGGGCAGATCGCCCAGCTGCACCTGTCGAAGTAGGAGGCGGGCGTGTCAGGCGGGGGCGGGATAACAGGCCGTGGCGTTGATCGGGACCTGGTAGACATGGATCGCGACGTTCAACTCGAAGGTCGCGGTCGCCCGCACGGTGCGGCCGCAGCCGGAGTTCTCGGAGGTGAACTGCGGGTCGATCTGCGGTCCGCGGTAGCGAGAGCGAGCGAAGGCGGTGATCGATTCCTCGTTCGGACAGGCGACGTTGTTCACCGCGGCGCAGCGGGCGGCCTCCTGCACCGCGTAGTTCATGCTGGAAACCGCATTGGTCAGCAGACTGACGTTGATGACGCCCAGTACCAGCATCACGAACACTGGGAGGATGAGGCCAAACTCGACGGCGCTGGCGCCGGAACGGTCGCGCCACAGGCGCCTGATGAGTCGCATGGGTCAGTCCATTCGCATCCACGCCGAGCGGAGCAGCGTCTGGGGGAGAGCGTCTACGACGGTTACGCCGGGAAACATCGGTTGGTAGGTGAACTGGGTGCGCACACGCAGGTACAGCACCGGCTGCGAGGCCGGATCGCCGGCGCCGCTGCAATCGCCGGGGCGATTGCCGAGCGAGCCGACACTCACCAGCGATCCCTGTTGATCGATGCAGTACCAGCCCTCCTGGAGCGCGCCGTAGAGGCTCACCCGTTGCTGCAGGGAGCCGCCCCGGATCGCCGCGGTGACCGCCGAGCTGAGGCCTTCGCAGTTGATCGTCGCCGGCGTCCGGTCCGGCGGACACTGAGCGAGCGCCGCCTGGCCGCCGGCCTGAGTGGCCGCGGCGACGGCCGCACTGCTGTACAAGTAGCGGCCCACCTCAGCCACGTTGAGCAGCGCCCCGGCCACGATGCCCACCAGGAGGGCCATCTCGATCGCCGCGACACCGCGTTCGTCGGCGGCGAAGCCGCAGAGCGGCGGGACGCGTCGCATCACGACACCAGCTGGCCGCGGCCGGGCAGCATGAGGGTCGGCAGGATCAGGCCAGCGCGGGGGCATTCCCCATGAGCCAGGATCTCCGCCGTACCGTTGACCCGCAGGTTGTCGACCACCATGCCGAAGCAGGAGTCCCCATAGCTGGCCTTGTTCACGATGCCCGAGAAGGTGACGGAGGCATGCGGCATGTACACCAGGCCGGTGATCCTCCAGGCCGGCGAGTTGCCCGCCTCGGTGAGGTCGACGCCGGACGTGAGCAGCGGGTCCTGATAGATCGCCACGCCCTTCCAGGGTCCGCTCTTCGGCGCCTGAATGTCGAACATGCCAATCCCGGTCGGGATGTGGGGCTTGTTGGTGACCTCCGGGCCGCTGAACACGATGGTCAGCTTCGAACCCGACGCCGTACGCAACGTGTGGGACCGCACGTCGAGGCGGCCGCCATAGATCACCAGCACGGTGTCGCCGCCGGAGATGGTGGTGTCTCCGCCCAGCTGAGCGTCGCCACAGATCTGGATGAGCGTGCGCATCTCGCTGCCCTGCAGCTTGTTGCTGGCGGCCAGTTCCGGGTCGCGATTGTGGCCCGGAATCCACCGGTAAGCGTTGGCGGCGCACGGGTTGGCCGGAATGTTGTTGCGGAGAGACGCGTACGGATCGCTGACCACCGGCACGTTGGAAGTGTTGCGCCGGCCGCAGTTGTCGCTCGTCTCGTGGGCGTCTGCGTAGTCGGCCTTGAGGCTGTGACCGTTGCAGTTGGCGTTGGTGTTGGAGACGACCTTGCACCCGGTCAAATCCGCGTTGGGATTGCCGTTGGCGCGGATGCCGTCGTGCGCGCCCGACGTGGCAAGCGCCAGGATGCAATAGTCGCGCGGCGACGGCGCCTTGATCGCGCGCGCGCTGGCCTGGATGCGCTTGGCCGGCCGTCCCTGGAACGTGGCGTCGCCGTCGAAGCCGACGATCTGGGCCATCAGCAACGGCTGCGTCTTGGCGATGCTCACCCTGAAGCAGTTCGCCCCCCCGCCGGGACAGGCGACATTTTCCTCGGCCGTGACCGTGACGCCGTTCTCGCCGTGGCGATAGCCGTACTTCGCCGCGACCGCCTTGGCCTCCGCCGCGAAGCCAGCCGACGCGTTGCTGGCCGCGGCGATGGCCGCGGAATCGGCGGCGCTCTGCAAGGCGCGGCGACCGTTGTACCAAGACGTCACCTCCGCCCCCAGGCCGAGTGAGCCCACCATGACCGGCAGGGCGAAGGCGGTGATCATCGCGATATTGCCGCCGCGGTCGCGGCGGAAGGAGTCCAGGAAGGCGCGCAACGAGAAGGTCATGGGCACAACACCCCATTCGGAATGGAATGCGCCCAAGCTGGCGTCCGGCCCTTAAGGGACGCCTACGCCTCGTGGTTACCGGAACCACGCATCAGACAGGTCTGAGCTCTCGGTGCTCGCTTGTGCGCGGCTCGATCTCGATGGGATCGCCCGCCTTCACGTCGCCGCCGACGAGAACCACGGCCATCACGCCGGCTTTGCGGATCGGCTCGCCGTTCGGCCCGCGGCCGAGACAGGCCTGCATCAGGCCTTGCGCCAGACCGTCGAGTTGAAGGCAGGGATTGCGCAGTC
>CAZBXO010000288.1:0-3366 GCA_964495645.1 uncultured Phenylobacterium sp.
TGATCTACTGCAGCCGCCAGCGGCTGAAGCCCGAAGACCTCGATCACGAGGTGGGGCGGATCATCCAGGCGTCTATCGCCCGCAACCGCGCCGTTGGCGTTACCGGCCTGCTGCTCGTTCATGAGGGCTGGTTCCTGCAGGCGCTGGAGGGCGGCTCCGAGGCCGTGATGACGACCTACGGCCGCATCCTGGAAGACCCGCGGCACGAGCGGGCGCACGTCCTCCACGTGGGGCCCGCGGCAGGCCGAGAGTTCGCCGACTGGAACATGTGCGCCCGGGGCATGAGCCCGGCCGACGATGCGATCGTCAGAACCCTCTCCACGCGCTCGGAGTTCGCGCCGGAACGCTTGAGCGGCCCCGCCGCGCTCAAGCTGCTCAAGGCGGTGCGGGGGATCCAGGCCAGGACCCAGCTCGGCGCGATGGTTTGAGGCGCGCTGACCCGTAGCGGCGAAGACCGGTTGGCCCCATAAGGGCGCCATGTCCGCCGCCGTCGCCGAGGCCGATTCGTCCCCCCTGGACGCTGCGCGAGACATCCTGCGCCGGACGTTCGGGCATGCGGACTTCCGTGGCCTTCAGGCCGACGTGATCGGCGAGGTGCTGGCCGGGCGCAGCGCCATGGCCGTCCTGCCCACCGGGGGCGGCAAGAGCCTCTGCTACCAGATCCCCGCGATCCTGCGGCCCGGCCTCGGCCTCGTGGTCTCGCCGCTGATCGCGCTGATGACCGATCAGGTGGCGGCGCTGGTGCAGTCCGGGGTCGCGGCCGCGCGGCTGGACAGCAACGTCGACGTGGACGACCGGGCGGAGACCTGGAGCCGCATCGAGCGCGGCGAGTTGGACCTGATCTACGTCTCGCCGGAAGGACTGATGCAGCCGGCGATGCTGAATCGGCTGCGGCGCGCGCCGCTGTCGCTCATCGCCATCGACGAGGCCCACTGCGTCAGCCAGTGGGGCCACGACTTCCGTCCGGAGTACCGGATGCTGGGCCGCCTCGCCGAGGACTTCCCCGGCGTGCCGCGCCTCGCGGTCACCGCCACGGCCGACGCCCGCACCCGCGAGGACATCCGCGCCGAACTGCGGCTGCAGGATTCCGCCGAGTTCGTGGCCAGCTTCGCGCGGCCGGAGCTGATCCTGTCGGCTGAGCGCAAGCGCGGCGGGGTCGAGAAGCGGGTCGTCGAGCTGGTGACCAAGCGTCTTGGCCGCTCGGGTGTGGTCTACGCCGGCAGCCGCGAGAAGACCGAGACCCTGGCCGAGGCGTTGCGCGGGGCAGGCGTGCCCGCTCTGGCCTACCACGCCGGGCTCGACAAGCGCCTGCGCACCGAGCGGTTGGAGGATTTCCTGCAGGCGGAGGCGGCGGTGATGGTGGCGACCATCGCGTTCGGCATGGGGGTCGACAAGCCGGACGTCCGCTTCGTGATCCACGCCGATGCGCCGGCCTCCATCGAGGCCTACTGGCAGGAGATCGGCCGCGCCGGGCGCGACGGCGAGCCGGCCGAGGGCATCACCCTCTACGGCGCCGCCGACATGAGCTGGGCGTTGCGCCGGATCGGCGAGCGGGACGTCGATCCCGAGGTGAAGCAGGCGCAGACCAGGAAGGTGCGCCAGCTCTACGCGCTGCTGGACGGCGCGGGTTGCCGGGCGGCCACGGTGCGGCGCTACTTCGGCGAGGAGGGCGTGGAGCCCTGCGGCCAGTGCGACCTCTGCCAGGGGTCGGTGGAGACCCACGACGCCACCGAGGCGGCCCAGAAGGCGCTGTCGGCCGTCCACCGGCTGGGCGGCCGGTTCGGGCGTGGGCGCGTCGCCGACCACCTGCTCGGCAAGACAAAGGACCCCAGCGAGTGGGAGACCTCGCTCTCCACCTGGGGCATCGGCCAGGACCTGGCGCAGGCCCAGTGGCGCGACCTCCTGGAACAGCTGTTGTTCGACGGCCTGCTGCGCGAGGACCCCAACGACGGCCGCCCGCTCGTGGGCCTGGGCGAAGTGGAGGCGGTGCGCGCCGTGCTGCGGGGCGAGCGCCGGATCGCCATGCGCCGCCACGCCGAGGCGCCGGCGCGCAAGAAGCGCAGCCGCGAGGCCGTCGCCATCTCCCCCGCCGACCAGCCGCTGTTCGAGGCGCTCCGGGCCTGGCGCGCCGGCGAGGCCAAGGCCCAGCACGTGCCGCCCTACGTGATCTTCCACGACCGCACCCTGATCGAGATCGCCGCCGCCAAGCCCGGCAGCCGCGCCGCCCTGGCCCGCCTCAACGGTGTCGGCGAAGCCAAACTCGCCCACTACGGCGACGCGGTGCTGCAGGTGGTGGCGGGGTTCAGCGGGTAACGACGTCCTCGCCCACGACCTCCACCGCCCAGGGCGACAGACGGTCGGCGAAGCAGGGGCCGGCGATGCATTCGCCGGTCAGGCGGAAGAGGGCGCCGTGGCCGGAGCAGAGGATGTGGCGGCCGTCGCGGGTCAGGTAGCGGTCGTCCAGGGCCGCCAGCGGCCAGCCGGCGTGCGGGCATGAATCCACGAAGCCGCGCACTTGCCCGCCCTCGCGCACGATGAAGCCGGCGAAGAGGCGCGGCCCCTCGCGGAAGCGGAAGCCCTTCGTGCCTGGGTCGCCCAGGTCCCGAAGCGCGCAGAGGCGCTGGCCGGCCGGCGGCCGGGCGGGGTTGTCAGGCTCCGACGCCGCCAAGGGTCACGCGAAAGGGCCGGATGTCGACGGAGGCCCAAAGGCCGGCTTTCGTGTAGGGATCGGCAGCGTTCCAGGCCTTCGCCGCGTCCAGGTCGGTCGCCTCGATGATGATCAGCGAGCCGGCCATATCGCCGGTGTCGTCGAGGAACGGGCCGCCGAGCTTGATGTCGCCGAGCCGCTCGCGGGCCCAGGCCAGGTGCGCCTCCCGCGTCGCCATCCGCAGGCCGAGCGAGTCCGGCTTGTCGATGAGAGTCATGACGAAGAGTGGCATCTATTCCTCGCGGATGGGTCGGGACAGCAGCCCGCGGATGGCGTCGTCGACGCCGATCTCGCCGGCCAGGATGGCGGCCACCGCTTGGCTGACCGGCATGTCGACATCCAGCTTGCCGGCCAGCGCGCGCACCGCCGGGGCGGAGGCGACGCCTTCGGCCACGGACAGCTTTCCGGCCAGGGCCTGTTCGAGGGTCTCGCCGCGGCCGAGCGCCAGTCCCACGCTCATGTTGCGCGACTGTGGGCTGGAGCAGGTGAGGACCAGGTCGCCCAGGCCGCAGAGGCCGTTCAGTGTCTCCGCCTCGGCGCCCAGCGCGACGGCGAGCCTCACAAGCTCGGCGAACCCGCGGGTGATCAGCGCCGCATGCGCCGAGCGGCCGAGGCCGCGGCCTTCGACGATGCCGCAGGCGATGGCCAGCACGTTCTTC
>CAZBXO010000289.1:0-3301 GCA_964495645.1 uncultured Phenylobacterium sp.
GGATCGAGACCGCCGTCGGCCTGGCGCTCTCCGGATCAGTTGCCGGCGTGGTCACAGCCCCGATCGCGAAGGGCCCGCTCTACGAGGCCGGCTTCGGGTTTCCAGGCCATACGGAATTCCTCGGGGAGTTGACGGCCAGCGCCCCCCACCCGGGCGCCCGCGGCCCGGTGATGATGCTGACCGCCGCCGACCTGCGCGCGGCCCTGGTCACGGTGCACGAGCCCTTGGCGAGGGTGCCGGACAAGGTCACCGTCGAGGCCATCGTCGCCACGGCCCGCGTCACCGCGCAGGCCCTGACCCGCGACTTCGGCATCGCGCAGCCGCGGCTCGCCGTCGCCGGCCTCAACCCCCACGCCGGGGAGGACGGCGGCATCGGCCGCGAGGAACTGGAGGTCGTGCGGCCGGCCGTGGAAGCGCTGAAGGCCGAAGGCGTCGACGCCTCGGGCCCCTACCCGTCCGACACCCTGTTCCACGCGGAGGCGCGGACGAACTACGACGCCGCCATCTGCCTCTACCACGACCAGGCGCTGATTCCGGTGAAGATGCTGGACTTCTGGGGCGGCGTGAACGTCACCCTGGGCCTGCCGATCGTGCGCACCTCGCCCGACCACGGGACCGCCTTCGACATCGCCGGGCGCGGCCTTGCGCGCCCCGACAGTCTGATCGCCGCGATCCGGCTGGCCGACGCGATCGCCCGCCGTCGGGCCCGCGCTTGACGCTCGCCGACCTGCCGCCGCTCCGCGAAGCGCTGGAGCGCCACGGCCTGTCGGCCAGGAAGTCTTTCGGTCAGCACTTCCTGCTCGACCTCAACGTTACCCGCAAGATCGCGCGCCTGACCGAAGTGGGGCCCGGCGACATCGTGATCGAGGTGGGCCCGGGCCCCGGGGGCCTTACCCGCGCCCTGCTGGAAACGGGCGCCCAGGTCACCGCCATCGAAAAGGACGAGCGCTTCCGACCGTTGCTGGAAGATATCGCTGCCGCCGCACCGAACCTGGCTCTGGTCTTCGCCGATGCGCTCTCGGTCGACGAGGCGGCTATTGCCGCCGGGCGACCCGTCCACGTCGCCTCCAACCTGCCCTATAACGTCGGCACGCCGCTGCTGATCAAGTGGCTGACCGGACCCTGGACGCCAGCCAGCCTGACCCTGATGTTCCAGAAGGAAGTCGCCCAGCGGATCGCCGCGATACCCGGAGAAAGCGCCTACGGCCGCCTCGCGGTCATTGCGCAGGCGACCTGCGACGCGCGCCTGGTCATGGAAGCCCCCGCGCGGGCCTTCACTCCGCGGCCCAAGGTGGACTCCGCAGTCGTCCGCCTGGTCCCCAAGCCGGACCGCCCGTCGCCTGACCGCCTCGAGGCGCTCCAGCGGGTCACCGCCGCCGCCTTCGGCCAGCGCCGCAAAATGCTCCGGTCGAGTCTGAAAGCGCTGGGCGGCGAGCCGCTGATCGCAGCGGCAGGGCTCGACCCGGCCGCCCGCGCCGAGACCGTGCCAGTGGCCGGCTTCCTGGCGCTGGCGGACGCGCACCTGGCCTAGCCATCACATGTTCCTGGGAGTAGCGTCGCGGTCCCACGTACCGGAGATACCGTCTAAGCCTCGAATAGCTGGGCGCAGTTCGCCGAGACCGGCAATCCGTCCGTACCGGGCCTGATCAAGTGGCCGAGGCGCACGCGGGCCACCAGCGGCTACCTCGACGTCGACACGCCGCTGGAGGCCAAGCGCGGTCCAGCGCCCACGTCGCCCCGCCCGCCGCGGCGGCGGCCAACGCGGCGTCGAGAGACAGCCGGGGCCGGTTGCCCCGGCGCGTCAATCCACCTCCTATGGCGGCATGAGTCTCTCATGCTGACCCTGCTGGGCGTGGCGGCCGTGGTGGCCGGTTTCGCCGTGGGCCTGAACCCGCTGCTGGTGGTGGTGCTGGCCGCCCTGGCCACTGGTCTGCTGGCGGGCCTGTCGCCGGCTGAGGTGGTCGCGGCGTTCGGCAAGGCGTTCAACGAGAACCGCTTCGTGACCGTCGCCTACCTGGTGCTGCCGATGGTGGGCGTGCTCGAGCGGGCGGGCGTGCGCGAGCAGGCGCGCCGGCTGATCGGCCGCTTCCGGGCGGTCTCGGTCGGACCGTTGCTGGTCGGCTACCTGGCGTTCCGGCAGATCACCTCGGCCCTGGGCCTCACCTCCATCGCCGGCCAGGCGCAGAGCATCCGGCCGCTGATCGCGCCAATGGCGGAGGCCGCGGCCGAGAGCCAGCTGGGCGAGATCGAGCCGATGACGCGCCACCGCATCCGCGCCTGGGCGGCGGCCACCGACAACATCGGTCTCTTCTTCGGCGAGGACATCTTCGTCGCCATCGGCTCGATCCTGCTGATGGTGGGCCTCCTGGCCACCAGTGGAATCACGCTGGACCCGATCCAGCTGTCGATCTGGGCCATCCCGACCGCCATCGCCGCCTTTGTCATCCACGCCCTGCGCCTGGTCCTGTTCGACCGTCGCCTGAGGCGGGGCGTCGTATGATCAAGATCGGCGTCGTCTACATTGTGGCCGGGCTGGTCTTCACGGCGTTCTCTGCGCTCAGCTTCCTGGACCGCGGCAACAGGAAGCGCCTGGGCAATGGCCTGTTCTGGGGCCTTGTGGCGGTCAGCTTCCTCGCGGGCGATCGCCTCGGCGACCTCGGCAACGGCGTGCTTGTCCTGGCGCTCGCGCTCATCGCCGGCCTCGGCTGGCTGGGCCGTGGTGAGCCGCCCACGACCTCCGCGTCCGAGCGCCAGGCGCTGGCCGGGCGGTTCGGCAACCGGCTGTTCGTCCCGGCTCTCATCCTGCCCGTCGTGGTCGCCTTCGGCGTCCTCGTGCTCAAGCCCCTGAAGCTCGGCGACGCCTTCCTGCTCGATCCCAAGCAGGCGACCCTGATCTCGCTGGCGCTGGCGGCGATCCTCGCCACGGCGGCGGGCCTGCTGCTGCTCCGCCAGCCGCTGCTGAGCCCATTCCAGGAGGGCCGCCGCCTGGCCGACACCGTCGGCTGGGCCGCCCTCCTGCCCCAGACCCTGGCCGCGCTCGGCGCGATCTTCGCGCTCGCCGGCGTGGGCGAGCAGATCGGCGAGCTCGTCACCACCTATCTGCCTGTCGACACCCGCATGGCCGCGGTCGCCGTCTACTGTCTCGGCATGGCGGGCTTCACGATGATCATGGGCAACGCCTTCGCCGCCTTTCCCGTGATGACCGCCGGTGTCGCTTTACCGATCCTGATCAAGAACTTCGGCGGAGATCCTGCGGTGATCTGCGCGATCGGCATGCTGTCCGGCTTCTGCGGCACCCTGA
>CAZBXO010000290.1:0-3284 GCA_964495645.1 uncultured Phenylobacterium sp.
GAGACCTGGCCGCCTTCGACCGGGCGGCCGTCGACCGTGCGCGGGCTCATGACGAAGAAGCGGGCGAGCTTCTGGGCGGCGGGGCCGAAGCCGACGTCGGGCGGGGTTTCGCCGATGACGCGGCAGCCGGTCACCGAACCCTGGGCGGTCACCTGGCAGGAGAGGGTGGCGGTCCCCTGCACCTCGTTGCGCATCGCCCGGTCCGGATAGTAACGGGCCATCTCCTCCGAACCCGGCCGCTTGAGCCACGTCGGATTGCGGATCACCGGATCGGGCGCCGGTGGCTGCGGCGGGGCGATCTCCGACAACGGCCCGAGCTTGGACGGCGGGCCCTCCAGGAGCGCGTTCTCGGCGAGCTTCGGAGGTGGGTCCACGAGGAGCGGCGGGGTCGTCTGAGTCGGGTCCGGCAGGCTGGTGCGGGGCTGGACAACAGGCCTTTGCGGTTCAGTCTTGGGCGGCTTCGGGAGCTTGACGAAATCGACTTTGGTAACGGGCGGCTCCGGTATCGTGGTTTCTGCCGGCGGGGCAGTGAATTTCAAAGCTGCAAGATAGCCACCGACCGCGACGTGGACGGCGACGGAGGCCGCGATGGCCAGCGTGGCTTCGCGCGAGAGACGTCGGCGCCTCGGGGCATAGGCGTGGTCGAGGGCGTGGGCGAAGGCCATGGGACGGTACTCCTGAGCGCTTCCACGTTGCAGGGCTGCAAGATATTACGCACGTAGATATTACACCTGTCAAGCGCTTGTCCGCCGCAGGGTTAACGGCGCGCTAACCATGATCGCGGACTCCTGGTCCCATGGCAGTGACCGGCATCCGCGGGATCGTCGAGGCCGCGATCCAGCGCGCCTCGCAGGCCACCGGCGTCGACTTCTCGTTCCTGATGAAGACCGCCGGCCGCGAGAGCGGAATGAACCCGCATGCCCGGGCCAACACCTCGTCCGCCGCCGGCCTCTTCCAGTTCGTCGACCAGACCTGGCTCTCGACGCTGAAGACCCACGGCTCCAAGCACGGCTACGCCCGCTACGCCGAGCTGATCAGCCGAGGCTCGGACGGCCGCTACCACGTGCAGGGGGCCGAAGCCCGCCGCGCCGTCATGGACCTCAAGCTCGACCCGCACGCCGCCTCGCTGATGGCCGGCGAGCTGGCCTCCGACCACGCCTCCTACCTGCGCGGCCGCGTCGGGCGCGACCCGACGGCCGGCGAGCTCTACGCCGCCCACTTCCTGGGCCCCCAGGGCTCGGCGCGCCTGATTGAGGCCGTGGAGCGCAGCCCGGGCATGAGCGCCGCGGCGCTCTTCCCCGACGCCGCCCACGCCAACCGCTCGATCTTCTATCGCGATGGCCGCGCCGCCTCGGTCGGGGAGGTCTATGCCAACCTGACCCGTGGCGGGGCCACGACCGGCGTGGCGCCGGTCCTCCCGGACAATGAGGACGGCGGCTTCATTCAGTACGCCTCGGCCCGCCGGCTCAGCCGCGAGCGCGAGCAGGAGCAGCTGGTCGCCATGATCCTGGGGGGCTCCCAGCCCCGCGACCAGGCCGGCGTCGGCAGCCGCCTGACCGGCTCCATCTTCACCAGCGAGATGCTGAAGGTGCTGTCGGACAGCCGCGACAGCTAAGGGTTATCAACGACCTCGACCGAGACGATCTCGAACGCCTCGTCGTCACTGATCCCGCCAAGTGGAATGAAGGCGCTTATCAGGTCCGAGAACTCATCTGAGAGGGCCAGGCCATTCTCGTCATAGTCGTTGAACGCCACGAGTGTGAGGACTCCGCCCTCGAAGGAACATGTGACCCGCTCTTGCCAGCGGCGATGTTCCCGGAACTCGGCCTCGATGTCCCGTGCGGCCTCGGCGCCTACGGTTTCGCTGACGCCCGCTGCCCGCATCGTGATCTTGTACATACTGCCGGTTCCAAGGCTCAGGCCGCGGCGCCACTCTCGTACATCGCTTCGATCTCGCCCTCGCCGTAGCCCAGCTCGGCCAGGACGTCGCGCGTGTGCTCGCCGATGTGCGGCGCACGGGGACGGCGCGACTGGTCGAGGCCCGGGAAGCGGGCCGGGGCGGCCGGCGAGCGGAAGGTCCCGTTCCCGTCGGCCCGCTCCACCTCGACGAAGGCGCCGGCGGCCGCCGCCTGCGGATCGGCGGCGACGTCGGCCGGCGTCTGCACCGGCGCCCAGACCATGTCATGCTCGTCCAGCTGCGCAGCCAGTTCGGCGAAGGTCTGCGTCGCGAAGCCCGCATCCAGCTCGGCGGTCAGCTCGCGCCCGTGCTTGCGGCGCGCGCCGCTGGTCGCAAACCGCTCGTCGGTGACCAGCTCGGGGCGCCCGGCGATGCGGCAGATCATTTCCCAGTCCCGCTGCCCGCCGCGCGGGTTGTGCACGAACCAGCGGCCGTCGGCGCTCTTGTAGAAGGTGCCCAGCGGATTGATCGGGTTGTCCCGCGTGCGGTTCGAGGCGAGGCGGCCGTAGGTCAGCTGCACCGCGAGGTCCGAGCCTACGGTGTAGATGCCAGTCGCCAGCAGCGAGGTCTGCACGAAGCGGCCCACGCCGGTGTGCTCCCGCTCGTAGAGCGCCGCCAGCACCGCGCTCACCGTCGCCAGCGAGGTGATGTGGTCGCCGAAGCCGGAGCGCAGCATGAAGGGGTCCATGCCCTTCGGCGTGGTCATGGCGGCGACGCCCGCGCGGGCCCAGAAGGCCGTAACGTCGAAGCCCGGCTTGTGCGCCTCCGGCCCCTCGAGCCCGTAGCCGGTCACCTGGGCGTAGATCAGCCGCGGATTGGCGGCGCGCAGGGTCGCCTCGTCCAGGGCTGCCCGCTTCATCGAGGCCGGCCGCACGTTGGTCAGGAAGACGTCGGCCGAGGCCGCCAGCCTGGCCAGCGCCTCGCGGCCCTCGGGCTTGGAGATGTCGAGGACGATCGCGCGCTTGCCGCGGTTGTCCAGATCGAAGGTCGGGTTGCCGCCCAGGTCCGCCTTCACGTCGGCGAAGGTATGGCGCATGGCGTCGCCGCCCGGCCGCTCCACCTTGATCACGTCGGCGCCCCAATCGCCCAGGATGCAGCACGCGCCTGGACCGGCGATGTACGCCGCGAACTCGACGACCTTGACGCCCTTCAGCAGCACGTGCGCTCACCTCCCGCTCTGGAAGGGGTTCTAGAGCCCTATCGGCGCGTAAGGCTAGGCTGCGCGCAGTCGCTCACGTCGCCGCAGGCTTCACAGAGGCGGCGCGACCGGGAGCCCCGCGGTCGTTGGCCGCCGAATGGGCCGCCAGAGCTTCGGCGAGCGCCCGGG
>CAZBXO010000291.1:0-3282 GCA_964495645.1 uncultured Phenylobacterium sp.
AGGGGCTGAACGAACGGCGCGGGCGGTTTAGCTCAAACCGCCCGCGCCGGAAAGCTCAGTGTGAAGGGTCTTACCAGCGGTAGTGCGAGAAGGCCCGATTGGCTTCGGCCATCTTGTGGGTGTCCTCGCGCTTCTTCACGGCGGACCCCCGGTTCGAGGAGGCGTCCAGCAGCTCGCCGGCCAGCTTCTCGGTCATGGTGTTCTCGCCGCGGTTACGCGCGGCGTTGACGAGCCAGCGGATGGCCAGCGCGCGGCGGCGCTCGGGGCGCACTTCGACCGGAACCTGATAGGTGGCGCCGCCCACCCGGCGGGAGCGCACCTCGATGGCGGGGGCCACGTTGTCGAGCGCCGCGTGGAACGTCTCCAGCGGGCCCTGGTCCTTGCGGCGGTTCTCCAGGATGTCGAAGGCGCCGTAGACGATGTTCTCGGCGACAGCCTTCTTACCTTCGTACATCACGTAGTTCATGAACTTGGTGACGACGAGATCCCCGAACTTCGGATCCGGGAGGACTTCTCGTTTCTCTGCGCGACGGCGGCGGGACATTCTTGTTCTTCCTTACTTGGGCCGCTTGGCGCCGTAGAGCGAACGGCGCTGGCGACGATCCTTCACGCCCTGCGTGTCGAGCACGCCGCGGAGGATGTGGTAGCGGACGCCGGGAAGGTCCTTCACGCGGCCGCCGCGGATCAGGACCACCGAGTGTTCCTGAAGGTTGTGGCCTTCGCCGGGGATGTAGCACACCGCTTCGATGCCGGTGGTCAGGCGGACCTTGGCCACCTTCCGCAGCGCCGAGTTCGGCTTCTTCGGGGTCGTCGTGTAGACCCGGGTGCAAACGCCGCGGCGTTGCGGGCAGCCCTTCAGGGCCGGGACCTTGTTACGCGCAGGCTTCGTCTGGCGAGGCTTGCGGATCAGCTGGTTGACAGTCGGCATCTAATCTCACTTGCGGGAGGCGTGTGCCGTTTGGCCGGGGCGCCTCGGTTGGGTCCTGTTTCACGAATTTCCGAAGCCACCCGTCGGAACGCAAAAACTCGCCGGAGCGCAGAGATGCGTTCCGGCGGGCGCCACGTCCGTCGGGACCAAGAAGAAAATCCCGGCCTCGAAAGAGGGGCGCTACATAGAGGGGGAAGGTCCTCCCGTCAATGCGGGTAGGCCTGCGACAGGGCGGCCACGAAATCGCCGCTTGTCACGGCAGACCATGGCCCGGCTTCTGGGCGGACGGGAGTACGGATTGCGGCCCAACCGGCGGCGCAGGCAGGTCGAAGCCGTCGTCCTCTCGGCCGCGGCGCATGCCGGGCTGGTCGTGGCGTTGATGCTGCACGCGCCGAGTTTGAGACGACCGCCGCCGGAGCGCGGGCCGCCCGAGGCGGTGATCCCCGTCCTGATCCTTCCGCGCACGCCGCCGCAAGCCGCCGCCAGCGGGCCGCGCCCCTCGCCGATCCGCTTGCACCAGCGCGCGCTGCGCAGCCCGGACGAGGAAGAGGAGACGCCGGTAAAGCCGCTGATCGTTCCTGCCCTGCCGTCGGCGCCGCCTGCGCCGCCTGCACCGACACCCAAGGCGCTTCCGACCGCGCCGCCCGATCCGACGACGGCCAACGCCACGCGGGCCCTGCGGGGCCTGATCGGTTGCGCCAACCCCTCGCTACTGACTCGCGATGAGCGCGAGCGCTGCGAACGGGCGCTAGCGGCCGGCGCGGGCGCGGCCCCGTTCCCGGGGCTCGGCATCGGCCGCGGCAAGGAGGGTGACCTGGCCCGTGCGGCGGCCCGTAAGGAGGCGAACTACCGATACAAGCGCGGCGAGACCACGCCCGCGCCCGGCGGAAACCTGCCCTGGGATGACCAGCGCAGCCCGCCCGACGGGCGCGCCAACTTCGGCTTCGGGGCGTCCTCGACGGACCTGGGCGCGACGCCGGGCAAGCGGAAGTTCTGAGGCGCAACAAGCTCGGCCACGAAATCGCCGTTCCTGCCGGCCTATCCAGGGTCTCTGGGGGCGGGAGAGCGGATGCGGCCGAACCGGCGACGCAGACAGGTCGAAGCCGTCGCCCTGTCGGCCGCGGCGCACGCGGCCCTCATCGTGGCGCTGGTGCTGCACGCGCCCAGCCTGCGCGTCCCGCCGCCGGAACGCGGTCCCCCCGAGGCGGTGATCCCGGTGCTGATCCTGCCACGCACCCCGCCGCTGACCGCCAATCCGGGCGCGCGCCCCTCGCCCATCCGACTGCATCAGCGTTCGATCCGCGCTCCGGACGAGGAGGAGCCGCCGGTGGCGCCCCTGGTCATACCCACCCAGCCCGCCGCGCCCCCGCCGCCGCCAGGCCCCGGCCCAAGGGCCGTCGCCGCACCGCCTGCGCCCGACCCCATGGCGGCCAACGCGGGACGCGCCCTGCGCGGACTGATCGGCTGCGGGAATCCGTCCCTGTTGTCCCGGGAGGAGCGGCAGAAGTGCGAGGACCGGCTGGCCGCCGGCGTCCCGCCATCGGACTTCCTCGGCATGGGCATCGACGCGGACAAGGCCAAGGGCCTGGCCGCCGCCGCGCGGCGCAAGGAGGAGGACTATAAGTACAAACGCACCGCCCCGTCGCCTGAGGGCTTCAAGCCGGGTATCGGCTCCTCGGCCCACGGCTTGGCCAAGGCGCTGGGCAACGACCGTCCCGAGGCGAAGGTCCCATTCTGAGCCGGCGTCTCAGCGCGCAAGAGCTGCAGAACGAAATGGCCCGGGCTTGCGCCCGGGCCTTCCGTGACGTCGACAAAGAGCGTTCGCCCTACTGGGCTTCGGCGTCGATCTTTTCGCCCTCGGCCGCGTCGGCGATCTCCACCGGCAGCGGCTCCATGGCCTCCTCGCGGCTGGCCGTCAGCGCCTCGTCGCGCTTGGCGGCGATGCGCTGCAGGTTGCGCAGGTACGAGCCCGTGCCCGCCGGGATGAGGCGGCCCACGATCACGTTCTCCTTCAGACCTTCCAGGGTGTCGATCTTGCCCTGGACCGCGGCTTCGGTGAGCACCCGCGTCGTCTCCTGGAACGAGGCCGCGGAGATGAAGCTGCGGGTCTGCAGCGAGGCCTTGGTGATGCCGAGCAGCACGGGCTGGGTGAGCGCCGGACGGCCCTGGCGGGCTTCGGCCTTGGCGTTCTCTTCCTCGACCTCGAGCTTGTCGAGATGGTCGCCCTTGAGCAGGCCGGTGTCGCCGGGCTCGAGGATCTCCACCTTCTGCAGCATCTGGCGCACGATCGTCTCGATGTGCTTGTCGTTGATCGGCACGCCCTGCAGTCGGTAGACCTCCTGGATCTCGTTCAC
>CAZBXO010000292.1:0-3256 GCA_964495645.1 uncultured Phenylobacterium sp.
GAGGTGCGCCGCCGTAGCCTCTTGTCCGTCACGGAGAGGCAAGGTACCTCCCAGCCCCGAGGGCCATCACGCCGCCCGGAGACCGGGGGCAACGGGAGCGACGGATGACGCGTAATCGAGTTCTTGCCTGGGCCGCCGGCGCGGGCG
The DNA here is from genome assembly GCA_964495645.1 of uncultured Phenylobacterium sp. GTDB lineage: Bacteria > Pseudomonadota > Alphaproteobacteria > Caulobacterales > Caulobacteraceae > Phenylobacterium. The sequence goes on from CAZBXO010000292.1 coordinate 148, forward strand.
TTGCGCTGGCCGCGGGGGTGGCGGTCGCCGCCACGCCGGCCGAGGAGCGGCAGACGGTGATGAAGGCCGTGGGCCAGGTGATGAAGGACGGCGCCAGCCTCGCCGGCGGCGCCTACGATCCCGCCAAGTCGGCGGCGCTGATGAAGCAGCTGTCCGGCCACGCCACGAAGCTGAAGACGCTCTATCCGGCCAGCTCGGCCTCCGACCCCAAGTCCCAGGCCGACCCGAAGGTCTGGACGGCGAAGGCCGACTTCGACAAGCGGCTGACCGAGATGGGGACGCTCGCCGCGGCGGCCGGCAAGGCCAAGACGCAGGACGAGTTCCGCCCGGCGTTCGGCAAGCTGGGCGCCACCTGCAAGTCGTGCCACGACATCTACCGCAAGAAGAAGACCTGATCCGGGTCTGAGCTGAGCTGGGGGGCCGGTCTTGAGGCGCATTCTGATCGTTGTCGGGGCGCTGGCGCTGGTCGCCGCCGTCGTCGTCTGGTTCCTGATCGCGCCGAAGAAACTGCCGGCCTCCGCGCTGGCGGCGGGCTACGCGCCGAACCTGGCCAACGGCGAGGCGATCTTCATCGCCGGCAACTGCACCGCCTGCCACAAGACCCCCAACCAGGAGGACCGCAAGCACCTGGCCGGCGGCCTCAAGCTCACCTCGCCGTTCGGCGACTTCATCGTGCCCAACATCACGCCGGACCCGAAGGCCGGCATCGGCGCGTGGAGCGAGCTGGAGTTCGTCAACGCCATGAAACGCGGCACGGGCCGCCGCGGCGAGCACCTCTACCCGGCCTTCCCCTACCCTTCGTACGCGCTCCTGAAGACCAACGACGTGCGCGACCTGTGGGCCTACATGAAGACGCTGCCGGCGGACCCCAAGGCGACTGCCGGGCACGACATCAAGTTCCCCTACAACCTGCGGCCGGCCTTGGGCTTCTGGAAGCTGCTCTACTTCAAAGCCGACGAGTTCAAGGCTGACCCCGCCAAGTCCGAGGCCTGGAACCGCGGCGCCTATCTCGCCGAGGGTGCGCTGCACTGCTCTTCCTGCCACACGCCGCGCAACAGCCTGGGCGGGCCGGACGACGAGAAGCTCTACGCCGGGGCGCCGAACCTGGAGCCGGGCGGCCGCTTCGCCGGCAACATCACCCCGCACAAGGACGGCATGGGCGACTGGACCGAAGCCGACATGGTGTCCTTCCTCCAGACCGGTACGGACAAGTGCTTCAACGAGCCCGAGGGCATGCGCGAGGTGACCGCGGCCACCAGCCAGATGCCGGAGGCCGACCTGGCCGCGATCGCCACCTACCTGCACGCCTTGAAGCCGATCGCCGGCAACCCCAAGCACAAGACCTGCTGATCGCCCTGCTGCGGCGCACAGGCTCTCCTCACCCGTAGGGGGAGGGGGACCGCCGCAGGCGGTGGAGGGGGCTTCGCGCCGGCCGCGGAGCCTCGGTCTTTCCCCCTCCACCATGCTGCGCATGGTCCCCCTCCCCCTACGGGTGAGGAGAGAGGTCATGGCCTTCCCCGTGCGATGCGGGCGGTGCTACGGGTAGCCAACAGCTGTTGGGGGAAGCATCGATGGCGGATGTCGCCGCGTCGGCCGGTGAGGCCAGGAGCGAGGCCGCGACGCTCAGGACCGTGGTCGCCGCCTCGTCGGCCGGCACCGCCTTCGAGTGGTACGACTTCTTCGTCTTCGGCAGCCTGACGGCGGTCATTTCCAAGACCTTCTTCGCCGGCCTGCCGCCGACCGCGGGCCTCGCCGCGGCCCTGGCGCTGTTCGGCGCGGGCTTCCTGCTGCGCCCGGTCGGCGCCCTGGTGTTCGGCCGCATCGGCGACCGCGCCGGGCGCAAGGGCGCGTTCCTGATCACCGTCGCCCTGATGGGCGGCGCCACCTTCGCCATCGGCCTCCTGCCCACCTACGGCCAGGTCGGGATCATCGCGCCGCTGCTGCTGGTGCTGATGCGGATGATCCAGGGCTTCGCGCTCGGGGGCGAGTACGGCGGCGCGGCGATCTACGTGGCCGAGCACGCCGGCCCGGACGACCGCGGCCGCTCCACCGGATGGGTGCAGACCTCGGCCGCCTTCGGCCTCGGCGGCGCGCTGGTCGTGATCCTGCTGACGCGGCTGGTGGTGGGAAACCTGTTCGGCCCGGAGGCCTTCGACGACTGGGGCTGGCGCATCCCGTTCCTGGTCTCGGCGGGCCTGCTCGGCATCTCGATCTGGATGCGCCTGAAGCTGTCGGAGAGCCCCGCCTTCGCCGCTCTCAAGGAAGCCGGCCAGCAGTCCAAGGCGCCCTACAAGGAAGCCTTCGGCGAGTGGGCCAACCTGAAGATCGTGCTGCTCGCCCTGGTGGCCATCATGTTCGCCCAGGGGCCGGTCTGGTACACCGCCTTCTTCTTCGCCCAGACCTTCATGGAGCGGTTCCTGAAGGTCGCGCCGGAGACGATCAACATCCTGATGCTGACGGCCACGGCGGTCTCCGCGCCGCTCTACATCGTGTTCGGCTGGCTGTCGGACCGGATCGGGCGCAAGCCCGTGCTGCTGTTCGGCATGGGCCTGATGGCGGCCGCCTACTTCCCGGCGTTCAACCTTCTGACCGCCACCCTGAACCCGGCGCTGCAGGAGGCGCACCGCACGGCGCCGGTGACCGTGGTCGCGGACCCGAAGGACTGCTCGGTGCAGTTCGACCCGGTCGGAAAGGCCAACTTCCTGTCCTCCTGCGACATCGCCAAGAGCACGCTGACCAACGCCGGGGTCTCCTACGACACCGAGGCCGGTCCGCCCGGCGCGCCGGCGCTGGTGCGGGTGGGCAGCGCCACCGTCCTGTCGGTCGACGCGCGCGAAGCTGCGCCCGACGTCGCCAAGGCGGTGAAGGCCAGTGTCGAGGGACAGATCAGGCAGGCGCTGGTCCAGGCGCGCTATCCCGACAAGGCCGACCCGGCGCGGATGAACCTCTTCGGCGCCATGGGCGTGCTGCTGGTGCTGGTGATCGCGGCGACCGCGCTCTACGGGCCGATCGCGGCCTGCCTGGTGGAGCTCTTCCCGACGAAGGTGCGCTACACGGCCATGTCGCTGCCCTACCACATCGGCACCGGCTGGGTGGGCGGCTTCGTGCC
>CAZBXO010000293.1:0-3221 GCA_964495645.1 uncultured Phenylobacterium sp.
CTCATCCCCAACGGCGACAGCCTGCTCGACAAGACCGACATCGTGTTCCTGGACGCCATCGGCGCCGGCTACTCGCGCCCGCTCGGCGAGACCAAGGGCGCGGCCTTCTGGGGCGTCGACGAGGACATCGACGCCTTCGCCCGCGGAATCACCCGCTACGTGACCCTCAACCGACGCTGGAATTCGCCCAAGTTCTTGCTGGGCGAGAGCTACGGCACGCTTCGGGCGGCGGGGCTGGTGTACGCGCTGCAGCAGCAGGGCATGCAGTTCAACGGCGTGGCGCTGCTCTCGTCGATCCTCAACTACGGGGTCCGCGACGCCGGCTTCGACCAGATCTACGTCACCTACCTGCCGAGCTATGCGGTCACCGCGGCTTGGCACAGGAAGATCGAGGCGCCGGCGGACATGAGCCGGTTCCTGGCCGAGGTGCGCGACTGGGCGCGCGGGCCCTACCAGGCGGCGCTGGCCAAGGGGCACTTGATCTCCGAGGCCGAGCTGGAGGCGACGGCCGCGCAGCTGAGCCGGTACACAGGGATTTCGTCGGCCTTCCTGAAGCAGGTGAACCTGCGCCTGGACCTGACGCGGTTCCGGAAGGAGTTGCTGCGCGACCGGCGGCGCACGATCGGGCGCCTGGACAGCCGCTTCACGGGCATGGACGCCGATGCCGCCGGCGACTCTCCCGAGTACGACCCCGCGGACACCGGGGCGGCGGGGGCTTACGTCGGCACGCTGCACGACTACCTGGCCCGCGATCTCGGCTTCATGACCGACCTGACCTATCGGCCGTCGGGGCAGGGCATCAACCGCGCCTGGAACTGGAAGCACCGGCCCCCGGGTTCGCAGTTCCCGGCCAATGTCCCGGCCACCACCCTCGACCTGGCCGCGGCGATGCGCCAGAACCCGCACCTGAAGGTGATCAGCCTGAACGGCGTCTACGACATGGCGACGCCGTTCTTCGGGGCGGAGTATGACCTCGCCCACATGTGGCTGGAGCCGCAGCTGCGCGGCAACGTGCGCTTCGCCTACTATCCGAGCGGCCACATGGTGTACTTGGACGCCCCCTCGCTGAAGGCGATGAAGGCGGACCTGGCGAAATGGTACGACGAAGCGGTTCCGCGTTAGCGATTCAGCTGGCGGCCTGGATGCCGAGGGCCTTCAAGGCCTCGTCAATCGGGATGAAGAAGTTGAGGCCGGCCGGGGCGTCGCCGATGCGGATGCCGGACACGGCGACCGCCACCACCGCGCCCTTCTCGTCCAGCAGTGGACCGCCGCTGTTGCCCGGATTGATGGCCACGTCGCTCTGGATGTAAGGGAGGCCTTCGATGGTCCGGTTCGCGGAAACGATGCCGCGCGTGACCGTGTTCTGCAGCGTAGCGTCCAACGGCGTCCCGACGGCGAACACCGTGTCGCCCTGCGCGACTGCTGACCGCCGTAAGGACAGTGGCGGCAGTTGACGGGGGTCGACCTTGATCAGCGCCACATCGCGCCGAAGATCCGACCGCACCACCTCACCGAGGCCCTCGAAGCCGTCCGGCCACTTCACTTTCACGAACTTCGATCCGCCGACAACGTGGCGGTTCGTCAGGATGTAGCCGTCCTGGGAGACTAGAAAGCCGCTCCCCGTACCCTCGTTTGCGAAGATGGTGACAACTGACCGCGTAGCCTCCGGAATTGCACGTGGGCTGGCGGCGCCGATCAGGCTGATCGGCGTGAGATTGGGCGTCACCGACGGGGACGCGGCGGCGCCGACGGGCGCGGTCACCGCTGCTCTGAACGCAGGCGAGTTGATCAGTCGCCTCACATTGTCCCGGAAAGCATCGTTGACGAGTTGATTGGCGTCGGCGACCCATGCCCTGCCAGAGGTGGCGACGCCTCCCGCCGTTCCGATAGTGGCGACGACCTTTCGATCAAGCGGCGAGTAAACTTCCCACTTCGCCGCCATGGTAACCGTGCCGCGCCAGCTGTTGAAGGGAGTGTACCAGCCACAGCCCCGGCACAGCTTGGCCTTCATGTCAGTGATCCTTACGCCGACCTGCAACGTAGCCGTGCTCTCCTCGGAGAACAGGCTGTCGCCGGCGTCGGCCAGGGCATGGGCCAACCTCAACTCCTCATTGAAGATCGAGGCGATCGCGGCAGGCTCGACTTCCTTCTGGCCCTCCTCCCACGACAAGTATCGCGATGGGATTACCCCCTTTCCGGTAGGATCGACGAATTCCACGTGGGCCCAGGCCTCGGGCGGGAGTTCGACCACCACGCGGGCAAACTTCACAGTCTGCCGGACTGCGCCAACCTCGAACGGCTGAGTTATCGCCGCCGCGGGAGCGACCAGTCTTTTGAGTTCGGTCGGGTTGGCGGCAACAGCTGCATCTCCGAGTGTGCAAGCCGTCATGAAGATTGCGAAGGCGAATGGCCGCATTGTTTGCCCCGTATCCGTGCCCACCCTATCAGCACAGCCTTCGGCTGCTACCCCTCGCTCCACACCGCCAGTTCATTGCCGGCGGGGTCGCGGAAGTGGAAGCGTCTCCCACCGGGGAAGCTGAAGATGGGTTTCACGATCTCCCCGCCGGCGGCGCGCACCTTGGCCTCCATGGCTTCGAGATCGCGGGCGTAGAGGATGACCAGCGGGGCGCTCGCCGCCTCCTCGGCCTGGAATCCGCCGTCGAGACCCTGCTCGAAGGCGGCGTAGGTGGGGCCGTAGTCTGTGAAGGTCCAGCCGAAGGCCGCGGCGTAGAAGGCCTTGGTTCCGGAGAGCTCACCGCCGGGCAGCTCCACGTAGTCGATCTTGCCGTTTTCGCGCATGGTGAAGTTCCTTGTTTGTTCCTAGATAGGCCGGCGTTACGGCAGAGTCCAGACCGCCGTCTTCTTGACCTCCATGTCCTCCAGCTCGCGGGTGGTCGGGACCTGGTAATCGGCGAGCTTCGTCAGGCCCGAGCGGGGGAAGTAGCTGCGGCCGGGGTCGCCGATGAGGACCGCCGCGCCGGCGGCGCGCGCGGCGAGGAGCCAAGCCATCACCCGTTCGGCGAGCGGCTTCTCGTAGCAGATGTCGCCGGCCAGGATGACATCGGCGTCGGGCGGGGGCGGGGCGTCCAGCAAGTCGGCGTCGGTGTAGTCCACGGCGACGCCATTGGCCTCGGCGTTCAGGCCGAGGGCGGCTCCGCAGAAGGGGTCGATGTCGGCCGCGAGCACGTGGGCCGCGCCGGCCTTCATGGCGGCGATGCCGA
>CAZBXO010000294.1:0-3203 GCA_964495645.1 uncultured Phenylobacterium sp.
CGCCGGAGTCGCGCCGCGTCGAGGCCATCCGCCTCGCCCAGCCGGCCCAGCGCGCCCCCGCCTAGACGCCCTTCGCCGAGAGCGCCGTCCGCTCGGCGGCCGTCAGGTCAATCGCCGCGGCCGCGCGCCACTGCGCCCGCGCCTCCTCGGTGCGGCCCTGCCTGGCCAGCGCCTCGCCCCACTTCAGGCGCAGGCGGCCCCAGCGGGGCGCAAACCGGCTCGCTTTCGCGAACGCCGTAGCGGCGCCTCTGGCGTCGCCCCTGGCCAGCAGCACCTCGCCCTGGAGCTCCAGCGGGTCGGCGAAGCGGGGCGCCAGCTTCGCCCCCGTCCGCGCCTCGGTCATCGCGCCGTCGAGGTCGCCGCGGGCCAGCTTGGCTTCGGCCCAGGCCTGGTGCGCGAAGACGATGGAGGGCGCCATCTTCACCGCCTGCCCGAACCAGTGGTCGGCGTGGGCGCGGTTCCCCGCCAGCTCGGCGATCTTCCCGCGCATGATCACCGCGTCGTAGGCGTCGAGCGGTGTGCGGCCGATCCGCGCCTGAGCCCCGGCGAGGTCGCCCTGCCTCGCCATGGCGTAGGCGGCCAGGGGCTCGACGAGGTTGGCGATTACGTCGACGAGGCCCGGTGAGCTGGCGACCAGGGCGGAGTAGTCGGAGAGGCGCGCCGCTTCGGCCCAGTCCTCCGCCGCCGACGCGATCCTCAGTTCGGCGAGTTGCCGGTCGAAGTAGATCGTTCCGACGTGGCGTGTCTGGGAGGGATCGGGGGCGGCGAGGGTTGCGCGCGCGGAGCTGAGATCGTGGAGCGCGACATGGGTCCAGGCGAGCCGCCCCGCCATGCTGTAGTTAGCCCCCTGCGGGCCGAACGCGATGCCGCGTGTCTGAGCCGCCTTGGCGGTCAGCAAGTCGGCCTCGACCAAGGCCAGGAACCCCTTGGTCCGGAGGTGGGCGGCCTCCAGCATGTCGGGCCGCACGCCGCTGTGCGGGCCCACGTTGCGCATCGCGATCCGCAGCCAGGCGCGCCCGGCCTCCGGCTGGCCGGTGGCCGCAAGGCCGTAGCCGAGATTGTTCGGCGGCAGTAGCAGGCCCGGGTCGAGACGGGCGGCGGCCATGAAGTAGGGCGCCGCCGTACGTTCGCCACGCACGTCGCGCGCGACGTTGCCCAGGCCCAGCATCGCCCACGGACGGTCTATCGGGGCGCCCCGCACCAGGAGCTCGCGGAACAGCGGCTCGGCCTCGGCGAAGCGGCCCTGGCTGCGCAGATGGTTCGCCCAGCGGTAGGGCTCCGCCGTCGCGTAGGCGCCCTCGCTGGCGCGCGTCAGCAGGGTCGGCAGGTCCGCTTCCGGCCCCTCGAACGTCACGGCCGGCGCGCCGCCCAGCCGCACGGTCAGCGCGAGGCCCGTCGCGGTGCGGGTCACCTCCCCGGAAAGGTGGCGGTCGTGGCCCAGCCAGCCGCGCAGCTCGCGCATCAGCTCGCCCAGCGTCACGCCGGTCGAGGGGATCTCCACCTGGATGCCACCGTCCCAGGCGCGCGCGAAGGTGCTGGGACTACGCTGGCTGTCGATCTTGGCCTGGATGGCGGTCATGCCGTCCAGGATGCGGTTCGCCACCACTTGGCCGGTGACGCCCTTCGCCGCCAGCTCCGGCGGCACGGAGAAGGGATCGACCACCAGGGTGGCCGATCGGCTGGCCGTCCAGACCATCGCTCCCAGCACGATCGCGGCCGCCAAACCCACGATCCCGGTCAGCACCCGCAGGGTGAAGGCCGCCCGCTCGTTGGCGATCTGCCAGCGCGCCAGCCGCTTCTGCTCGGCGAGGAACTCCGCAGCGATCCCGCCCGGCGGTCGGCGCGCTGCTTCGGCCTCCATGGCTATCTCGATGGGGTCGGGCGTGGTGGGGGCGTCGGTCATCGCATCACCCGCTGCAGCTCGGCGCGTTCGGCGGGCGTGAGGTCGAGGGCGGCGGCGGTGCGCCATTGCGCCTTCGCTTCGTCGGTCTTGCCGAGCTTCGCCAGCGCCTGGCCCCACTTCAGATGCAGCCGGCCCCAGCGGGGGGCGAACCTCTCGCCCTGCGCGAACTTCGCAGCCGCGGCCTTCGCGTCGCCCTTCGCCAGCAGCGCCTCGCCCCACCAGCTGAGCGGGTCGGCCCAGCGCGGGGCGCGCTCGTGCAGGCGCTCGAAGACCTCGATGGCGGCGTCGGGGCGGCGCTGTTCGAGCCGGGCGCGACCCCAGTAGATCAGGGCGAAGTGCATGTCCGGCGCCAGGCGTTCGGCCTGTGCGAACCAGTGCTCCGACGCGGCAAGGTCGCCGAGGGCGTTGGCCGCCAGTCCGCGGGCGACTAGGCAATGGGCGCAGTCCCGCGGGGTCGCGTCGGAAAGCGCCTTCACCTCGGCCGCGCGGCCCAGCCGCACGTAGGTGACCACCTTCAGCGCGGTGGACCGCGGCTCGGTGGGGTAGCCGGGCGAATTGACGAGGCGGTAGAGGCCCTCCCAGTCCTCCGCCGCCAGGGTCAGCCGCGACTGCAGGCCCGGATACGCCGCGCGCGCGGCGGTGATGTCGTGCAGCGACGCCTGGATGATCGCGTAGTTGGCGCCGAAGACGCTCCGCGATCCCGCGACGCGCAGGCCCACGAGCGGCCGCAGCAGGGGCTCGGCGGCGAGATAGTCGCTGCGGTAGATGAGCGCCGAGGCCTGGAAGATCCGCGACCACTGCCGCTCCAGCTTGTTGCGGCCGCGCCCGAGGATCCTGGCCGCCTCCGCGCTGAGAGCGATCTCCTCGGTGGCATGGCCGAGATTGCCCTCATAGAATGCGGCGTTGCTGGCCGAGAGCGCCGCGAGCAGCCGGTCCGGCGACGTCATCGCCTTTCGCGACCAGGCGATCGCCTCCTGCAGCTTGCCTTCGCGGCCGGCGACGATGCCCAGGGTATTGTAGGCCTCGGCCCGTGCCCGCGGATCGTCCGTCGTCTCCAGCACGCTGGCCGCCGCCTGCCGCGCCCGGACGAGGTCGCCTTTGGTGATCAGGTAGGAGGCGTAGGAATCCGGCCGGGCCATCGCGTAGAGCTGTTCGGCGGCCTGGGAGGTCAGGAGCGGCAGGCTGTCGGCGGGCCCGTCCAGCACGACGCTCCGGCCGGCGCCGATGCGGGCGGTCAGGCGCAGGCCCGCGGCCGTCTCGGAGATCTCGCCGGACAGGAAGGTCTCGTGGCCCAGCCACC
>CAZBXO010000295.1:0-3178 GCA_964495645.1 uncultured Phenylobacterium sp.
CGCAGAGGTCCTCTACGGCTGGCGCGGCCTGTCTCCCGAGGTCCGGGCGGTCACCTTGAGGCGCGCGGTGCTGCGGGCGCGCCTGCACGGTGGGCGTCTGAGCGTGGGCGTGCTGGATCCGCTGGTGCAGGACTTCCTGAGGCGCCCGCCGCGCCCGGACGCGGCCAGGCCGAAGGTGACGCTCGACGACGCGGTCGTGCTGCTGGCCACTGACTACGGGCCGCTGCGGCTGACCGCCGATGCGGTGGTCGAGGACGGCAAGCTCTCCGCGCTCACCGCCGCGAGCGATCCCGCCCGGCTGGCCGGCGGCGGACTGGTCGCCGAGCTGGGCCGCGCGACCCTGTCGGTGAGGCGGACCGGCGGCCGGGTCGCCGTGACGCTCGCTGCAGCGGCGTCAAGCCTGCGCCGCGCCGACCTGCAGGCCGACGGACTGCGCCTGAAGGTGGACGCCGAGCTTCCGTACCCGGACCTGGTGAAGCGCCGGGGCGACGGCCTGGTAAAGGCGGTCGAGGACCTCCGGGCCGATCAGGTGCGCGCCGCGGGGCGCGCTTTCGAGGCCGTGCGCCTCTCGTCGGGCTTCACCGGTCAGGCGACCGGATGGATCGACGACCTCGAGGTGGCGGGCTCGATGGTGCTTGGCGTCTTCGCCGCCCGAAGCGACCTCGGCGCCGCGCGAACTGGCGACCTGGCGGTCAGCTCCCGTCTCGCGGACGTCCACTGGACGCGCGAGGGCGGCGACGCTTTCCGCTCGGCGCTGGAGTTCGACGCGCAGGCGCGGGCGGTCGTCGCCGGCGAAGCCTCCGTTCCGATCGTGAATGGCCGTGGCCGCGGGGCGATCTCCCTCGACCGCGCCGGGCTGCGGGGCACACTCGTGGCTTCGGCCGACGGCCATGGACGCTGGGACGGGCTCGGGCCGCCGGCGCCGGCGGACTCTGCCCAGGTCGCCGCCATCAAGCGTGCGGCGCGCGGCTTCAGCTTCGAATTGGCCCGGGTGACGGCGCAGCTCGGCTCGACGCCGACGGTCCACCTCACCCAGCCGCTGACCCTGCGCCCGGACCGCGGCGGCGAGGCGCGCATCGCGCCGACCGGCCGCGACTCCGCTCGGGTCCTGGTGCGTGGCGGCGGGCTGCCGGCCATCGCCGCCGACGTCACCCGCGTGCGTCTCGCCGACGCCGGCGCCTCGGCGAACCTGGCGCTGAAGACCACGATCTCGATCGGCCCCGCGCAGGACGCGGCCATCGACATAGCCGGCGCGGCAAGGCTTGCCAGCGGACGGCTGACCTTCACCGCGGCGCGCTGCGCCGACGTAGCCGTCCCCCACCTGGAATTCGGCGATCGCGACATCGAAGCGGTGGCGCTGAAGCTGTGCGGCGCGCGGCTGACGGCCGGCGCCGCCGGTTGGCAGGTGACCGGCCGGGCCGAGGGCGCGGAAGCACAGGCGCCCTGGATGCAGGCGCGGCTGACCGGCGGCGCAGGGCCGGTCGTCCTGGGCTGGGCCGGCGGGCGGCTCTCGGCGAATGCGTCCGTGCTGGCGGGGCAGGTCGCCGACACCGCGCCCGAGGCGCGGTTCAATCCGCTGGTCCTGACGGGCCTGGCGCGACTGGCGCGCGACGTCTGGACCGCCGACCTCTCGCTGGCGCGAGCCGGCGCCACGATCGCGACGGTGAAGCTGTCGCACGACGTCCCCGCCGCAAGCGGCCGCGTCGATATCGCCACCGGCACGTTGCGCTTCGCCGAAGGAGGGCTGCAGCCGGCCGACCTGTCGCCGCTCGCCGAAGCGCTGGGCAAGCCGGCGACCGGTGAGGCGGCGTTCACCGGGGCCTTCGCCTGGGCGGGGGAGTCCGCGACCAGTTCGGGCGTACTGTCGATCCCGGGGCTGGACTTTCAGAGCCCGGCGGGCGCAGTCCGTGGGCTACGCGGCGAAGTCGTGCTGACCAGCCTGACGCCGCTCGCCGCCGCGCCCGGCCAGCGGCTGCGCGCCGACGGCCTCGACGCCCTGGTCCCGGTCGTCGACCTGCGCGCCACCCTGTCGATCAAGGACGAGGTGATCACCATCACGGGCGGCGAGGCGGCGGTCGGCGGCGGCAGGGTGCGGATCGAGACCCTGCAGCTCCCATTGACGCCCGGCGCTCCGACGGAGGGCGTGCTCGTCTTCGAGGCGGTGCAGCTGAAGGACCTCGTCGAAGCCTCGCCCTTCCGCGACTTCATGGACCTCGACGCCAGGGTCTCGGGCCGCATCCCCTTCGCCTGGACAGCCGGCAAGGTGCGCATCACCAGCGGCGACCTGAAGGCCATCGAAAAGGGACGCCTCTCCATCAACCGCCAGCTGTTCACCGGCGCGGCGGGCGCGACGGCGCAGGTGCAGACGGCCGAGCCCGACCCGAACGAGACCTTCCGCGACCTCGCCTACCAAGCCATGGAGCACTTGGCCTTCGACGAACTCGCGGTCACGCTGAACTCACAGTCCGACGGCCGCATGGGGGCCCTGTTCCACGTGGTCGGCCGCCATGACCCGCCGCAGAAGCAGCGCATCCGCATCTCCGTCATGGACCTGATCCGCAAGCGTTTCCTCGGCCGGCCGCTGCCATTGCCATCGGGCACCCGGGTGAACCTTACGCTCGACACCACGATGAACCTCGACCAGTTGCTGGCGGACTACGCCGAGCTGCAGAAGGCGCGAGGCCGGTGACTCGCCTTTCGCGTCATCCCGCGAATCGCTGCGCGACCGTGTGATGGGGAGGACTATTTCGGCGGCGGCCGACCAATCGCGGCCCGCGCCGCGGCTTCGGCCTGCTTGTCTGCGAGCGTGCGGCCAGTGATGTCGGAGATCAGCACAGGGGTGGCGCAGACCCTTTGGCCCGCGTCCCACCACTTGTGGGCCTTCTCGCAGTTCTTCTGCGGGATGATCCAGCCGATCTGCCAGATGATCACCGCGACCACGAGGACGGCGAAGGCGCCGATGAAGATCAGCTTGAGGCGCTCGATGTGCGGGTTCATGGTCTACAACCGTAATACGCCGGCGGGCGTAGGGCCAGTGACGGCGTACCTTCATTTCGCGGTTGCGAAAAGGCGGTCTTGCAAACCGCGGCGGAAGCGTTATTGCCCCTCCCGCCGAATTCCTTCGCAACGCAACTCGAGGCGCTGACAGCCGATGAAGGTGCTGATCACGGTCAAGCGG
>CAZBXO010000296.1:0-3147 GCA_964495645.1 uncultured Phenylobacterium sp.
TGTTGGTTCCCACGCTGATCCGCTGATCGATTCTCACGGTCTGCCAAAGTCGCGCGACGCGAGTTCCCGGATTGGGGCGTCTGGGTGAGCGACTGCGGGAGAAGGGGGGCCATTCCTGGACTGTAGGGTCTTGGTGGAAGGGCGCGGCGACGCCGGAGGCCGTGGGGCGCCGCCGCGGAGGGGCGGGGGGTTAGGCGACCTCGGCGAGAGCGGCCTCGACGTGATCGTGGGTGACGGCCTTGGCGCGAGCGATGGCGGCGGCCATGAGCGCGTGATGCGCGAGCAGGTTGACCTTTCGGGGCAGTCCGGATGTGGCCTGGAAGAGGGCCTCCTGTGCGGCGGGCTCGAAGAGCGGGAGTTCGGTACCAGCGAGGCGCAGGCGGTGCAGGAGGTAGGGCTCGAGCTCGTCGCGGCCGAGGGGACCCATGTGGTGGCGGACGACGATGCGCTGTGCCAGGGCTTCGTGTACGGCCATGCCGAGTCGGCGTCGCAGTTCTGGCTGACCGAGCAGCAGCAGGCAGAGTCTGTTCTCGGCGTCCATGTTGTAGTTGGTGAGCAGGCGCAGATCCTCGAGGAGATCTGGGCGCAGGTGGTGTGCTTCGTCGACGACCAGGACGGGTCGGCAGCGCGATTCGAGCGCCAGGCGTGAGACCTCGGAGCGGATCTGGCGGTAGAGCGCGGCGCGGCTGCGTTCGACACTGAGGCCCATTTCCCAGGAGATGGTCTTGTACAGGTCCATGACGTTGCCGGTGGAGAGCGAGACGTACACGACGCGGAATAGGCCTGAGTGCAGGGCCAGGAGCACCTTGCGGGTGGAGCTGGTCTTGCCGCTGCCGCTGTCGCCGGTGACGAGGCCGATGCCACGGAGTTCGATCAGATGCTGAAGTCTGACCTCGAGTTCGCGGCTGCTGGCGGACGGGAAGAGCGCATCGGCTTCGATCTCGTTGCCGAAGGGATGCCGGGTGAGTCCGAAGTGGGTGCGGTACACGGTCAGAGATCCTTCAGCTCGCGCAGGCGCAAGCCTGGGCGCGGTGTTTCGGGCGGGGTGCTGGGCTCGAGCAGCTTGGAGCCGTGGTCGCGACGGACGAAGCAGTTGGCGTAGGCGTCGACGGGCTTGACGCCGGAGAAGGTGTGGTTCTTGAAGACGACCGTGATCGGGCTTCCTGGCCTGGCGGGGTCGTAGCGCAGGGTGACGGCCTCGCCGACCAGCGAGGCATCGACCTCGTAGACCACGCCGAGCAGGCTGACGGTGCGGTCCTTCTGGACGCGGCGTTTCTGTTCGAAGAGAAACATGTCGGCGAGTTCGGGCCCGGGCAGGTGCAGGCCCTCGAGCGTGCTGGCCCAGCGGTCGAAGGGGGTCTGCTCGTCGAGGCCACGGTGCGGAGTCTGGTGGTACTCGCCTTCGATCCAGGCCCAGAGTCGGCGGTTCAGGGCACTGAGGCTGGCCAGATCGGCCGTGGCAAGCCTGGGCAGCAGTTGCATGCGGACGGTTCGAAACCAGCGTTCGAGCTTGCCCTTGCCCTGCGGCTGGTAGGGGCGGGCGTGGATCAGGGTGACGCCTAGCTTGGCGCACACGAGCGCCAGGTGGTGCGAGCGGTAGGCCGAGCCGTTGTCGACGTAGAGCCGTTCGGGGATGCCGCGCCGGCGGATGGCCTGCTCGAAGACCGGCAGGAAGGCGGCGACGTTCTCGGAGAAAGAGAAGGCGGCGAAGGGCACGACCCGGGTGGCGTCGTCGAGGAAAGCGACCAGGTAGGTGCGGTGCTTGCGGCGGCCGTCTGTGAGCACGGCCGGGCCATGCATGACGTCGCTCATCCAGAGCTGGTTGGGGTGCTCGAAGGAGAAGCGTCGGCGGTCGTTGGGGGTGCCGCGCTCGGCCTTGCGCTGCATCAGGCCGTGGCGCGACAGCAAGCGGTGCACGGTGGAGGCGGCCAGCGGTGTATCGCCGGCGAGACCCTGGGCGCGGGCCTTCTCGATGACCATCGCGACGGTCAGGTCGGGCTGCTGCTCCTTGATGCTGCAGAGCAGGTCGGCGGTGGCTTGCTCCACACCGCGCAGCGTGCCGCGGTCGGAGCGCGGCTTGGGCCGCAAGGCTTCGAAGCCGCCTCGGCGGTAGGCCTGCAGCCAGTCGCGTAGCGTTTCCACGGCCAGACGGCGGCTCTTGCGGCCTGGAATGTTGTACTCGCGCTCGGCTCTCTCGCGCAGCCGAGCGGACAGCTGGCGCTCCTCTGGTTTCAAGTGCAAGAGGTCGGCGATCAGTCCGTAGCGAAACAACGCGATCTCGTCCTCGATGCTCGCGATCGGTTCTCTGGGATCTCTCAAGGCTCCTCCTCGGCCCTCAATCGGACCGCTGCGGAGCGTGCGGCAGCTCGTCAGGCGACACAGCCCCCAAATCGTGTTGGCGTGCGCTCCCTCGGGAGCGCACGCCCCGCCCCGGGGGTGCGAATCCGAGAGGCGTCGGTAGCTTCTGCAGGTGGACTTCGCCCAGTTCGCGCAGCTTGACCAGTACGCGTTCCGTTCCAAGGCGTGCGCTCAGCGCCAGCACCGTCGGCCTGGAGCCGAGCGCCTCGGGCATCAGCGTGACCAGGGCTAAGAGTGCGGCCGCGACCCGCGTCCGACGACGGCCGACCCAGCGTGTTACGCCCGGCAGCTCCACTTCGGGCCGCAGCCCCGCCACCGCGGCGCTCACGCTCGGCGCCGACTCCACCGCGACAACCGCCGCCTCGACCTCGTCCAGCTCGCCGCTCAGGTGACTCGAGAGAAAGTCGGGCAGCAGGCTGTAGGTCCGCCTTCCCGTCCGGCAGTAGTAGCGCGCAATCCGTGTCCCCGCCGGCCGCACCCTGCCGTACGTGCCATGGCGCGTGAAGTCACACCGGCCACGCCCGTGCTCGGGGCAGCTCGCCAGGCTTGCTTCCCGCCAGCCCTCCACCCCAACATAGGCGGCGCTGGTGTGCCCTCGCAGGCGAAGTTGCACCAGCCAGGACCCACGCGGCGGCCACCGCGGTGGGTCCACCCCCTCCCTCCAAGATGTGGAGGGCGGGTTCTAGCACGATCTGCTCTCGCTCTGAACCACCACCTGCCCAGATGGGCCGGCGGATCACTCAGGGAACGCGCACCTGGTGGTTCGCGGAACTACGTGGGAGCCAACAG
>CAZBXO010000297.1:0-3132 GCA_964495645.1 uncultured Phenylobacterium sp.
CCGGACGGGTGGCCGAGTGGTTTAAGGCAGCGGTCTTGAAAACCGCCGTGGGTTCGCGCCCACCGTGGGTTCGAATCCCACCCCGTCCGCCAGGTGATCGTTCGCCAGCGACGTCAAGTCGCGCTCCGGCGCCGGCAACCCTCCGTTAACGCTGGCGCAAGCTTCCGAGGAGAAGACTCCAGCCATCGGTTCAAGGGGGTGCGCACATGTCTGCTGCCTGGCTTCGTTTTGCGGCGCTGGCCTTTGTCGCGGCCTCGCTGGCCGCTTGCGTCACTCCACGCTACGCCACCACCCTGCCACAGCAGACCGCTCGGGCGTCCTCCACGCCCCCGGCCTCCATGGCCGGCCGGGGACAGGGTGGAACCAAGATCGGCCAGCCCTATCAGGTCAACGGCATCTGGTACGTTCCCCGGGAGCAGCCCGACTACGACGAGGTCGGCGTCGCCTCCTGGTATGGCGAGCAGTTCCACCTGAAGGCCACCGCCAACGGAGAGACCTTCGACATGGAGCAGGTCTCCGCCGCCCACACGACCTTGCCGCTCCCGTCCATCGTCGAGGTGACCAACCTCGAGAACGGCCGCAAGATGAACATCCGGGTCAACGACCGCGGCCCGTTCGTCGGCAACCGCATCATCGACCTGTCGCGCGAGGCGGCCCGTCAGCTCGGCTATGAGCGGCAGGGCGTCACCAAGGTGCGCGTTCGTTACGTCGGCCCCGCGCCGCTGCTCGGCCGCGACGCCGGCGTGCGCATCGCTCAGGCTTCCAAGCCTGCGACTCTGCCTCCCCCGGTCGTCGACGCCGTGCCGACGCGTCCGATTCAGGTGGCCGCCTTGGCGCCCCCAACGCCGGTCAGCGCCGCGCCGTTGGCGCCCCTCGCGCCAACCCCCGCCGTCAACGCCGCCGGCGCGGCGACGCTGCGTATCCAGGCGGGGGCCTTCGCTTCGGAGGAGAATGCGGCCAGAGCGGTCTCGCAGCTTGCCGTCGCCGGACGGGCCGTGATCGTGCCGACGCAGCTCGAAGACGGCATGCTCTACAGGGTCTACCTGCC
Organism: uncultured Phenylobacterium sp.; assembly: GCA_964495645.1. Lineage (GTDB taxonomy): Bacteria > Pseudomonadota > Alphaproteobacteria > Caulobacterales > Caulobacteraceae > Phenylobacterium. The sequence goes on from CAZBXO010000297.1 coordinate 1,049, forward strand.
GGCCCCGGCGGACGAGGTCGAAGCCTATGCCCTGCGCGATCGGGTGGCCGAAATCGGCTTCTCTGACGCCCGGGTCGTGCACGCCTTCTAGCCCGCTGGACAAAGTGTCCGAACCGCCCATCTTGGGCCGGTGTCGCGTGGACGCTTCATCACCTTCGAGGGCGGGGAGGGGGCCGGAAAATCGACCCAGGTCCGCCGCCTCGCCGAACGTCTGGCGACGGCCGGCCGCGAGGTCGTGACCACCCGTGAGCCGGGGGGCTCGCCGGGCGCAGAGAGCATCCGAGACATCGTCCTGAAGGGCGCCGCGGACCGCTGGAGCCCGGTCACCGAGACGCTGCTGATGTATGCCGCGCGCCGCGACCACATCGAGCGCGTGATCCGCCCGGCGCTGGAGCGCGGCGCCTGGGTCGTCTGCGACCGCTTCGCCGACTCCACGCGCGCCTACCAAGGCGCAGCGGGCGGCGTGGACCGGGCTCTGATCGATGCGCTGGAGACCCATATCCTGGACGGCGCGCGGCCGGATCTGACTCTGGTGTTCGACCTGCCGCCTGAGACCGGCCTGGAGCGTGCGCACGTGCGGGCCGGCGCCGAGATGCGCTTCGAGTCGAAGGGCGTGGCCTTCCACACTCGCCTGCGCGAGGCCTTCCGCGCCATCGCGACGGCCGAGCCTGACCGTTGCGTGCTGATCGACGCCGGCGGCGACATCGAGGCGGTGGAGCAAGCCGTCTGGGACGCGGTCAGCACGCGCCTGGCCGTCGATGCCTGACGAGGTCGTTCACCCGCGAGAGGTCTTCGAGCTGGAGGGCCATGCGGACGCCGAGACCGCCTTCGAGGCCGCCCGCGTCCGCGGACGCCTGCATCACGCCTGGCTGCTCACGGGTCCCGAGGGCGCCGGCAAGGCCACCTTCGCCTATCGCGCGGCGCGTCGCCTGCTGGGCGCGGCGCCAGAGCGGCAACTGGGAGCGCTGGGTTCCGACCCGCACCATCCCGTGAGCCGCCAGGTCGCCGCCCGCAGTCACCCCGACCTGATGGTGCTGGAACGCGAGGGGCCTGACGGCAAGCCGCGCAAGGTGATCCCGGTGGAGGACGCCCGCCGACTCGCCGAGTTCTTCTCGAAGTCCCCGGCCACCGCGGCGCACCGGGTCGCGATCATCGACGCCGCCGACGACCTGAACACCAACGCCGCCAACGCCATCCTGAAGACCCTTGAGGAGCCGCCGCCGCGCGGCGTCCTGCTGATGGTCTGCCACGCGCCGGGCCGGCTGTTGCCCACCATCCGCTCGCGCTGCCGCCGGCTCGCCTTCGCGCCTCTTTCGCTCGAGGCCGCCGCCGCCTTTGTCTCCCGCCGGGCGGACGTGAACCCCGAGCAGGCGCTTCGCCTTGCGAAAATGGCCGGCGGCTCGCCCGGGCGCGCCCTGGCGCTGGCGGCCGCCAATGCGCTCGCCCTGGACGACGCGGCCCGGGAGCTGATCGCAGAGCTGCCGCGCTTCGACGAGGCGCTGGCTCTGTCGCTGGCAGATAGGTTCCGAGGCGGGGAGGGGCCTGCCGCCTTCGCGCTGCTCTGTGATCGCCTCGCCGACCGGGTCCACGCCCTGGCCGCCGACCGGGCCGCACAGGAGATCGGGCCGCTTGATCGCTGGGCCGGCGCGTGGGAGACGCTCTCGCGCCTGCCGCGCGAGGTGGAGGCCCTCAACCTCGACCGCACCGACGCCCTTTTCACGGCGTTGGCGGAGCTCAGGCAAGCGGCGCAGACCTGAGCCCGGATGCTGATCGACAGCCACGTCAACCTGCACGCCCCGCAGTTCGATGAGGACCGCGAGGCGGTGATCACCCGGGCGCTGGCGGCGGGCGTGCGCTTGATGGTCAACATCTGCGACCGGGTCTCCAACTATCCGGCCGTGCGCCAGGTGGCCCAGCACCCGGACATCTGGTGCACCGTCGGCACGCACCCGCACGAGGCCAAGGAGAACCCCGACCTCTCCGCCCAGACCCTCATCGGCATGGCCGCCGACCCGCGTGTCGTCGGCATCGGCGAGTGCGGCCTCGACTTCCACTACGACCTCAGCCCGCGCGACATCCAGGCG
>CAZBXO010000298.1:0-3114 GCA_964495645.1 uncultured Phenylobacterium sp.
TGCAGGGCGCGCGCGGCCATGGCGTGGCCGCGATAGAAGGTGTCCGCCGCCCAGCCCACGATCGGCACGGCCGAGAACACGCTGTCGAGGCCGACGTAGGCCGCCATCTTTGCGATCGTCGCCCGCGAGGCGCCGGCCTGGATCGCCTCGTTGACCAGCAGCGCCGCTGCGCCCACCGAGTAGAGCGTGCCTGCGCCGGGCGCCCAGGAGAGCACGCCATCCAGGCCGAGGCCAAAGGGCCCGATGCGGATCAGGTCGTCGGAGAGGCGGCGGATGCGCTCGGCGCGCCGCCAGGCGAGGCCCGCCCGTTCACAAAGATCGTCCATGGCGCAGGGAGCGCTCAGCCCCACCGCAGAGTTCCCCTCAGTCCAGATCCCCCACCGCGGCGTCGAGCAACAGGTAGAGCCGGCCCGAGTCCTCGCCCAGCAGGTCGGCCAGCATGAAGCCCTCCGGGTCGCGCACGGCCGCATCGGTGAGCAGCGTCTGGAAGCGGCGGGTATAGACCTCGGTCTTGCGGCGCACGTCCTCGTCGGTCAGCAACCGCCGCGCGATCCGCCGCGTGGCCGCCGGCGCGAGCTTGCGGACCACCTCACGTGCGCCGGCCGAGTCCCCGGTCTGAACGGCCGCGGCGATCTCGTCGATGCGCGCCCGGGGCAACAGCTTGGCCGGATCGACGCCCATGCGGTCCAGCTCGCCGCCCAGCTCCGCCTCCAGGCGCTCGCCCTCCCCGTCCTCGCCGTCGAGCGAGGCCAGCAGGTCCTTCCACGTCCAGGCGTCGCCTCCCTCGGCGTCCTCCTCCTCCTCGCCGGCGGCCTCCGCGCCGGCGGGCCCGCCGGCGGCGGCGAACACGGCGGAGAACTCGGCGTCGGTGGCCGTCGGCGTCAGCCGCAGCCGCGGTCGGATGTCCAGCGGATCAGCGCCGGCCGCGGACACGGCCGGCGGCGTGGCATCCGGCGCCGCGCGTGGCGTGGGCGCCAGCGCCGGCTGCGTCGTCGCCGCGCCCATCAGCCGGACGGCCTCGCTCAACATCTCGAAATTGCGGCGGACCCGCTCCTGGAAGGCGGCGTCGATGGCCTGCGCCTCGGCGGCTGTGCGGCGCGCCTGCTCCATCAGCGCCTCGACGCCGTCGACGACGGCGGCGCGGACCTGCTCGGCCTGGCCGCGGGCGGCCACCGGCAGCCGCGCGGCGCGCGTCTCGATCTCGCCCAGCATGGCGGCCAACTCGTCCAGGGTCGCACGGGCGGCCGCGGCCCCCTCCTCCAGCCGCCTGGCGGAGTCGGCGCCGGCGTCCTCGACCAGCTTCGACGATTGCTCGACCAGCGCGCGGGCCTCCTCCAGCCGCGCCTCGAACACCTCGTTGGCCTTCTGGCCGGCGGCGAAGGCGGCTTCGGAGAGCTGATCGACCTGGTCGCGCGCGGTCGCGGCGTGGCGGGCGGCCGCCGCGCGCGTCTCCTCGGCCGCAGCGGCCAACGCGTCGATCGCCGCGCGGGTCTGCGCCTCCAGCTTCGCCCGCTGCTCGCCGGCGGCGGTGGCCACCGCGTCCAGTGACTGCAGGGTGGACTGGCCGAACTCCTCGCGCTCGGCCTTCGCCGTCTCGGCCAGGTCGCGGAAGTGCAGCGCAGCGTCCGTCATCAACTGGCGCAGCTCGCCGCCCCCGGCGGTCGCGCGCTCGGCCATCTCGGTCGCCGATGTCCGCGCCGCCTCGATGAACTCGGCGAGCTTTGCGGCATGGGCGTCAGCCTCGGCGGTGAAGGCCGCGTTGTCCGCCTTGAGCGTCTCGGCCAGCGTGAGCAGCGCCGCCCGCTGATCGCCGAGGCCTGATTCGACGGCGCGAACCTGGTCGGCGACGCCGACGCCGGCGGTCTCCAGCCGGGCGATGTGGCGGGTGAGGTCCTCTCCGGCCGTGCGGGCGGCGGCGCCGGCCTCCCCGGCCGCGGCGGCCAGGTCCGCAGCCCGCGCCGCGAGCGTGCTCTCCGCCTCCTGGATCTGGGCGGCGGCCAGGCCGGCGGCTTCCGACACCATCTTGGCCTGACGGCTGATGGCGTCGTCCACCTTCGAGGCCTGGACGTCGAGCGTCTGCGCCAGCTGCGCCATCTCCGAGCGCTCGCGGCCGAGCGTCGAGGCCAGTTCCTCGGCCGTGCGGATCGAGCGCGCGGTGGCGCCCGTCAGGCTCTCGGTCTCCAGCGCGAGGGCGTCGCGCAGCACCTTCAGGCTCTCGCCGGCCTCGTCGGCGGCCGCCCCCGCGTGGGCGATCTCCTCGCGGATGGCGCTGGCGACGTGCCCGGCCCGGGCGGCCGCAACCATCGCCGGCGACAGCATGTCCTCGGCCATGGCCCGGGCCCGGCGCGCCTCCCAGGCCAGCCTTTGTCCCTGACGGATCATGTAGGCGGCGCCCAGCACGAAGAACGCCGGGCCGATCGCCAGCAGGGCGAACACGGCCAGGGCGAAGCGATCATCCTGCAGCGGCGACACATTGCTGCGGTAGCCGACGGCAAACGCGATGGGCGCCAGCGCCCAGAGCGCCGAGACGGCGACGGCGACCAGCCACACTGGCCAACCGGACGGCGGCTCGTCGTCGAGACCCGACTCGGAGGCATACAGGGGAGTGAGCTCGCCGGCGGACATCCGGGCCTCCAGCGGCCGGAAGCCCAGGGGCTCGGGCTCGGGGCCGTCCATCAGGACGGGCTCGGCGCCGAGGACCGGCTCGGCGGTCCGTGCTACCCCAAAGTCCATCGGCCGCCGCCTGGAGACCCGCATCAGAGGCCGCCCCTCCCGCTCGCATTTCCGCCGTGGCGCGGCGAGGCGCCAGGCCCCGGCCCCGCGCGCCGTCTTCACGCTCTCAGGATGACGCACGGCGCATGCCGACGCAAACGCGTGCGGCGCCGGACGGCGGATTGTCGCGGACTGTTGCCAGCTAGTTGATCAGACCTTCACGACCCTGGCGCGCTGCGCCTCCGGGCAGTCGGAAGTCTTGCCGATCTTGCGGGGCGGCGTGCGGGCCACCGAGCGTTCGACAACGGGCTGGGGGCGGTCGATCTGCGGCGCCTCCACCGAAACGCCGAAGTGCGAGAAGGCCATCGCGGACGACTGCACCACCACCGTGGCCAGCACTTC
>CAZBXO010000299.1:0-3109 GCA_964495645.1 uncultured Phenylobacterium sp.
GGCCGGTGCAGTTAACGGAATGGGTTAGCGGCGAACCTCTGCGCGCCGTCAGGCGAGGCGCGGTTGTGAGCTCGATGGCCTGCGGCGCATCGAACCCGGCGCTGTCGGGGGCCGCGGCCCGGCGGGCGACTGGACGCTTCGGGACAATTGCCCCGCCCGTGGGGACGCTGATCTTGAGGCCGTTCGGGTTCTGCGGCGCCGGGGGTATGGGTCCCGGTCTTCGCCTGCGGCGAAGCCGGGGGGACAGCTGGGGGTGGCCTGCGCCGAGTGGGGAGACGGTGCGGCGAGGGCGTAGACCCTAGGAGCCGCCGGCGGGGTCGTTGGCGTCGATGAAGTCGACGAGGGTGGTGGCGAAGCGGGGGTCTGCGAGGGCGGTGGCGTGACCTCGGCCCGGGAGGACGGCGAGGCGCACGTCCGGGAAGCTGCGTCGCATCAGCGAGCTGAACCGGGTCGGGGTGTCGTACTCCCCGATGATCATCAGGATGGGGAAGGTGATGCGCCTGGGGTCGGCCGGCGGCGTGGTGGGCGGGCGCCGGCGCCGGCCGGCCTCCATGGCGCGCAGCGCCTCCAGGTTGCGCAGGCTCCAGAGCCGGCCCGCGAGCCGGGGCGGATTGCGGTCCCGCCCCTTCGGGTCGCGGGCCTCGAGCGCGGCGTCGACCTTGGGATCCGGCTCCAGGAGACCGGAGCCGCCGAACGTCGCGGTGACGATCCGCTCCGGCGCCAGGGAGAGGAGGTGGCCCAGCATCTCGCCGCCCATCGAGTAGCCGGCGAAATGCGCCCGCCGGACGCCGAGCCGGTCCATGATCTCCAGGATGTCCTGCGGATAGCGGTCGGAGGCATAGCGCTTCGGGTCTGCCGGGCGGTCGCTGCGGCCCTGGCCGCGGAAGTCCAACGCCAGCACGCGGTGACGTCGGGCCAAGGCCTCGACGATGCCGGTCGCGAGGTAGTTGCTTTCGCTGGTTCCGGAGGAGCCGTGCAGGAGGATGACCGGCGTTCCCTGTCCGGCTTCCAGGTAGTGGATGCGCATCCCGTCCGACACGGTCACGTAAGCCGAGCGGACCTGGATCTCCTGCGCCGTCGCAGGCGGGCCGGCCAGGCAGGCGGCCAGCCCCGACACCATCCACCTGGAGGTCATAGCGCGGCGTGTCGGCAGCTCAGGCATGTCGACGAAGGCTAGCGGTCCGGGCCGCGGTGGCAAACACGCGAGCTGTGAAAGCGGGGACAGGAGCACCTGTCACCGTCGCTCACACATTCATCGCCTACACTTTCGCCGCCAGGATGCGAGCCGGGTTGCCGACGACGGTCGTGCTCGGGGGAACGTCGCGCGTGACGACGGCGCCGGCACCGACGGTCGCGCCAGCGCCGACGGTCACGCCGTTGATGATGACGGCGCCGAGCCCCACGAAGGCGGCCTCCTCGATCGTGACGTGGCCCGCCGTGTGGGCGCCGGGGGCGACGGAGACGAAGTCGCCCAGGACGTTGTCATGGTCGATGGTGCAGGCGGTGTTCAGCAGGCAGAAGCGACCGATCCGGGCGTCCGACTGGACGACGACGCCGGCCGACGCCACCGTGCCGGCCCCGAGCGTCGCGGTGGCGGAGATCGTCGCCGCGGGATGGACGAGCGGCGGAAGGCTCGCGGAAGCCTGCAGGAGCCGCAGGGCGAGCTCCCGGCGCGCCGCGCCCTGAACGGCGACGACCAGGTCGACGGCGGACAGGAAGGCCGGATCGGCGAGGCGCTGTTCGTCTCCGATCCGTTCGAGCGGCGTGGCCGGTTCCTGGGGCGCTCCGAAGTCCAGGTAGCCGGCCAGGGGCCGTCCGGCCGCCAACGCGGCCTCGGCGACGATGCGCGGCAGCGAGCCGCGGCCGGCCCCGATCATCACCAGCGGTCGCAGGGATGGGGTCTTATCGATCATGATCCCAGCCTGCCGGCGTGCGCCGCCACCGTCCAGGCGACCCGCTACGCGGACGCGCCACGGGTCGTGTCGTCCGGCGCCGACGCTACAGCTGGGCCGCGAGGGCCCGCCGCCGGCGCAAGATGGCGCCGCTGGCGGCAAAGCCCGCGATCATGAGCGCCCAGGCCGCAGGCTCCGGCACGGCAGTCTGGGTCAGCCCGATCCCCGACTGCGAGGTGTAGGTCGCGCCCTGCGGCAGCAGGAAGCTGAAATGGGCGCTGTTGCCGAAGTCGATGCGGGTGTTGCCGTTCTGGTCCCCGCGCCCATAGACGCCGGCCGAGAAGGCGATGTTGGTGGGCGCCGGCCCGAACACCTGGAACGGCAGGTCGTAGACGTAGGTCCCATGGGCCGTGAACGGAGCCGGCGAGGTCAGGTCGAGCTGGTGGTTGAAGCTGCCGACGACGGAGTTGAAGCCGAAGTTGTTGAAGCTGGCGCCGGTCATCTGGATGCGGCTGAACGATCCGCCGATCTGGGTCGTGAGCTCCAGGAAGCCGGCGCGCTCGATCTCACCATCGAAGCGGATGCGGAGGTAGAGCGTGGTCGGGTCGCCGGCGCCAACCCCAGACAGGTCGAAGTTGAAGCTGTCGCTGATCGCCGCTGCAAATTCCGTGGGGTTGCCGAGCCCCAGGGAGTTGCTGCCGCCGCGCAACGTCCCGGTCGCCAGGTTCGCCAGGCTCGAAACCTCGATGCCGCCGGAGGACACGGCCGCAGACTGCTGCGGCGCGAACGGCGGCGCGGACGTGTTCGACACGTTCTGCTGGTATGCCCCTGGAATGGGGCTGAACTGGGAGGGGCTGATGCGGGCCCACGCCTCGGTTTGGGCCGCCACGGCGGGGCCCGCCACCAGGGCGCACGCCAGCACGCCGCAGGCGAACACGACCCGGCGCGCGTTGACAGTCGTCGACTTCATGTAGTCCCCCTAACTTTCCGGCGCCGACCGATGAACCGGCCCCGGTCGAAGTGGGCAATCGGATTCCCCACGACGGGGAGGGAATGCCGAAAGCGGCTACTTCGGGGCGAGTCACCTAGCTGACACTCCGGTCGAGGACCTCGCCGAGCGGCTTGCGGTCGGGGCGGGTTGCGGGTGGGATGGGAACTCGCGAGGACCCTGCCATGCCCGACGCCGCCGAACCCACACCGACCGCCGCGTCGACCGA
>CAZBXO010000300.1:0-3072 GCA_964495645.1 uncultured Phenylobacterium sp.
CTTCAGGTGCTTGGCCTTCAGCGGGTCCTTCACCCGCACCCGCTGCAGGATCTCCGGCGCAAAGTTCGGCAGCCCCGCGAACCGCACCGCGCCGCTCTCCGACAGGCTGTCGCCCACCCGCAGCACCCCGTGGTTCGGGATGCCGATCACGTCGCCCGCGAACGCCTCCTCCGCCAGCTCCCGGTCGGAGGCGAAGAACATGGTGGGCGCATTCACGGAGAGCTGCTTGCCGGTGTTTTGCACCTTCAGCTTCATGCCGCGCTGGAAGCGCCCCGAGCACAGCTTGAAGAAGGCGATCCGATCGCGGTGGTTGGGGTCCATGTTCGCCTGGACCTTGAACACGAAGCCGGAGACCTCCTTGTCGCCCGGCTCCACCGCAGCCTCAACCTCGCCGCGCCTGGCAGGCACCGCCTTGGGCGGCGGCGCATAGGCCCCCAACCCTTCCAGCAGCTGGTCAACGCCGAAGTGGCGCAGCGCCGAGCCGAAGAACACGGGCGTCATATGCCCTTCGAGAAAGGCCTGCGGGTCGAACGGCTTCGACGCCCCGGTCACCAGCTCGGCATTCTCCTTCAGCTCCGCCAGCTCCGCCTCGTCGAGGTGCTCGGCCACCGAATTGCCGTGAAAGTCGACGGCGTCGGGATGGCCGTCGGCCTGCTCACGCGGGGGCGAGAACGGCAGGAAGCGGTTCCGGCCCAGATCCAGCATGCCCTTGAACCGCCCGCCGGAGCCGGCCGGCCAGTAGAGCGGCGCCGGGTCCAACGCCAGCTTCGACGCGATCTCGTCCAGCAGCTCGTAGGGGTCCTGCGCCTCGCGATCCATCTTGTTGATGAAGGTGACGATCGGGATGTCCCTGAGGCGACAAACCTCGAACAGCTTCAGCGTCTGCGGCTCGATGCCCTTGGCCGCGTCCAGCACCATCACCGCCGCGTCGGCCGCCGTCAGCGTGCGGTAGGTGTCCTCCGAGAAGTCCTCGTGCCCCGGGGTGTCCAGCAGGTTGAACATCAGCCCGGCGTGGTCGAACGTCATCACCGAGGCCGAGACCGAGATGCCGCGCTCGCGCTCGATCTTCATCCAATCGGAACGGGTGCGCCGGTTTTCGCCGCGCGCCCGCACCGCGCCGGCCGCGCGGATCGCCCCGCCCGCCAGCAGCAGGTGTTCGGTCAGCGTCGTCTTGCCGGCGTCGGGGTGCGAGATGATCGCGAAGGTGCGCCGGCGTGCGGCCTCGGCGGCGGGGGAGTTGGTCATGGGCGGCGGCGTGTAGCCCAAACCGGGCCGCCGTCCTAGGGCAGGTTGATCTGCCAGGAGACGCCGAAGCGGTCGTTGACCCACCCGAAGCGGCGCGAGAAGCCGTAGGCGCCGATCGGCATCAGCGCCGCGCCGCCCTCCAGCAGCCCGGCGTAGATCCTCTCCAGTTCGGCCTCGTCCGCGCAATCGAGGTAGATCGAGACCGAGGGCGTGAAGGTGAAGCCATGCGGCGCCGGGCTGTCGAAGGTGCGGAAGTCGCGGCCCGCGATCGAGATCACGCCGTGGTAGACGGTCCCCTCCTTGCCGGGCCCCGCCGGCCCCCAGCGGTCGAGGCGGGTGATGCGCGTGTCAGGGATGAGCGCCGCGTAGTGTTTCATGGCCTCTTCGGCGTGGCCTTCGAACATCAGGAACGGGGTCGCGCTCAGCGGCATCCTTCAACTCCGGCTTGGCGGCCGATACCTTATCCGGCGCTCTGATCTGCTCGAAAGTGCATTGCCGAGGCGCCTTGTCCGGCCGCCAGCGGATCAGGCGCGCGCCATGCCGGAACCGGTTCCCCGTCACCTGGTCGTAGGCGACTTCGACCACCAGCTCCGGTTTCAGGGCTACCCATTCGCCCGTCCGCTCCGTCGACCAGCGGCTCTGCCCGCCAGGCGCGTCGCCCGAGAACCCCTCGCCGTGCAGCGTCTCCAGGCGGGCGGTCAAGGCCGGCCGTTCGGCGTTCGAGATCGTCGACGTGAAGCCCACGTGGTGCAGAAGGCCGTCGTCGCCGTAGAGGCCGAGCAGCAGGGACCCGACCTCCCTGGTCCCCTGCCCGTAGCGGAAACCGCCGACCACGCAGTCTGCCGTGCGGATGCGCTTGATCTTCAGCATCGCCCGTTCGCCGGGGACGTAGGGCCCGTCCAGGCGCTTGGCGACGACGCCGTCGAGGATGTGGCCGGACTTCTCCAGCCAGCGGCAGGCCTGCTCGCGGTCCTCGGTCCCGGGCGAGAGCGCGATCCGCGGCGCGCCCTTGAACCGGTGGAACAAGGCTTCCAGCGCCGCGCGGCGCATCCGGAGCGGCGCATCGACCAGGCTCGCGCCCTTGGCGTCCAACAGGCAGTCGAACAGGGTCAAGGACGCCGGGTGCTCGGCCGCCAGCTTGCGCACCCGGCTCTCGGCCGGATGCAGCCGCAGCTGCAGTTGTTCGAACGACGGGACGCCGTCCACCTCGATGATCAGTTCGCCGTCGACGACGAAGCGGTCGACCGGCAGCGCCCGCAGCATCGCCACGACGTCCGGGAAGAAGCGGTCCAGCAGCTTGCCCGACTTGGCCTTCAGCACGACCTCGTCGCCGGCGCGGAACGCCAGGCAGCGGAAGCCGTCCCACTTGGGCTCGAAGCGCCAGCCGGGCTCCTTCGGGATCTCGTCGACGAGCTTGGCCTCCATCGTCTGGAGCGTCAGCGGGATGGGCAGGTCCTTCAGGCTGGGCATGCGGCCTCAACCGCCGCGGCTCAGGCCCGTTCCACCGGCTCCACCAGGAAGTGGCGGCCCTCGCGGTCGTCGATCTCCACCACCCAGACGTCCGGGTCGATGCGGATGGCCTTTTCGATGTAGCGGTCGAGGTCGCCCTCCTCCTCGGACGCCGCCGGGCGCATCCAGACCCGGTCGCCGTCGCCCTTGGTGGCCTCGGCGTAGAGCCGCGCCGTCCCGTCGCTGCGGTTCAGCACCTTGACCAGCACCGCCCCCGCCCGCGGGTCTCCCTTGCGCACGACCACCGCAAACGCGCCGCCGATCTCGACGCGGCGGATCAGGGCGCCGACCCAGATGTCGGTGGAGAGCAGCATCGCG
>CAZBXO010000301.1:0-3043 GCA_964495645.1 uncultured Phenylobacterium sp.
GCTAGCGGGCGAGCGCAACCCTAAGGCTGAGGACCGACAACGCCAGCGCGACCGGGGCCCAGAGCAGCCGCTCGCCGCCGCTCGGCGTGATGGTGTTCAGCACCAGGCTGAGCGCGTTCACGGCAACGGCGATCCACGCGGCGATCCGCACCGGCCGGCCCGGCCGCGGCCCCGCGCGCTTCAGCAGCACCCAGGCGAGGCCCGCCAGCACCAGGGCCTGGACCACGGCGGCGACCCGCATCGCCGGCGGCATCACGCCCGGGAACGCCCCGCCCATCGCGAACCGCCCCCACGGTGCGCCCATCGCCAGCGCCAGTTGGAAGGCGCAGACCAGCGCAATCAGCGACGCGTAGAGCCGCGCGGCCGTCGAGGCGCTAGGCATGCGCCGGCTGCCGCCCGTACTTCGCGCCCAGGTCCGCGATCACCGCTTCGAACTCTTCGATCGTCTCGCGGATCACCTGGGCCACCGGCTTAACCTCGTCGATGCGGCCCGCCACCTGGCCCGACAGCGCGATCGAGGCTTCCATGTCCCCGCCGAAGTAGAGCGCGAGCGCATTGCCGAATTCGCCCATGATGTTCTCCGGGGGCTCCAGCTCGAACCTGGTGGTCTTCTCGGTGCGCAGCGCCCGGAGCGCCGGCCCTGGCCCGTGGCGGTTCAGGAACACCGTGTCGGTCTCCTTCGCCCCCAGGATCATGTCCTTCCAGTTCTGGTGCACCGGGCTCTCGGCGGACGAGACCATCCGGGTCCCCATCTGCACGCCCTCGGCGCCGAGCGCGAAGGCCGCGGCCATGGACCGCCCATCGACGATGCCGCCCGCGGCGATCACCGGGACCTTCACCTTCGAGCAGACCAGCGGCAGCAGCACCATGGTGGCCACCTCGCGGCTGTTCTTGAACCCGCCGCCCTCGCCGCCCTCGACCACCAGGCCGTCCACGCCGGCCTCGATCGCCTTCAGCGCCGCCGCCAGCGACGGCACCACGTGGAACACCGTCAGCCCGGCGCCCTTCAGCGCGCTGCAGTAGCGGTTGGGGTCGCCCGCCGAGGTGGTGACGAACTGCACGCCCTGGTCGACCACGAACTGCACGATGTCGGGGTCGCGCACGAAGGCCTGGGCGATGTTCACGCCGAACGGCTTGTCCGTCAGCGTGCGCATCTTCCTCACCTCCTCGCGCACCTCGTCGAGGCGGCCGGACGACGTCTCGATGATCCCCAACCCGCCGGCGTTGCTCACTGCCGACGCCAGCTGCGCCCGCGCGATCCACCCCATCGGCGCCTGCACGATCGGGTAGCGCACCCCGAGGAGCTGAGTGATCCGGTTCTGCATGGTGTCCTCCGCCGCCGGAGTAGAGCGCCGTTACTCGGCGGAAGCCAAACCCAGCCGCGCCGCCACCTCTTCGCCGATGGCGAGCGAGCTCGTCAGGCCCGGGCTCTCGATGCCGAACAGGGCCACAAGTCCTGCCAGCCCGTGCACGTCGGCGCCGTCCAGCCGGAAGTCCGGCTGGGGCTCGTCGGGGCCGTGGATCTTCGGCCGCACGCCGGCGTAGTCGGGCGACAGCGCCCCGTCCGGCAGGCCCGGCCAGAACCGGCGGATGTAGCGGTAGAACTCATCCGCCGCGCCGGCGTCGACCTCGTAGTCCGGCTCGTCGACATAGGTGAGGTTCGGCCCGAACACCCCCTGGCCGCCCAGGTCGCGACGGTAGTGGGTGCCCAGCGCCCCGTGGATCGGTGGCGGATAGATCAGGCACCGGAACGGGGCCTTGCCGTTCAGCCGGAAGTACATGCCCTTGCCGAAGTGGGCCTCCGGGATCGCCTTGGCCGGGAAGCCCTCGATCTGCGCGGCGACGTCCTGCGCCGAAAGGCCCGGCGCGGTCACCAGGTAGCGGCAGGTCAGGGTCGTGGGCTCCGCGCCGCCCGCCCGCACGGAGAAGCCGCCGGCCTCCAGCGGCGTCGCGCCCTCGAACGGCGTCACGAGCACCACCGCCCCGCCCGCCTCGATCTCGCCCTGCAGCGCCAGCATGTAGCCGTGGCTGTCCATCACGCCGCTCTCGGGGGAGATGAGCGCGGCCTCGCAGGCGAGCTCCGGTTCCAGCGCCAGGGCCTCGGCCTTCGAGAGCCACGCCATGCCCTCGACGTCGTTCGTCCGCGCCTGCTCGAGGATCGCCTCCAGCCGCGACAGCTGGTCGGCGTCCTCGGCCACCACCAGCTTGCCGCACTTGTCGAAAGCCACGTGATGGCTTTCCAGGAACGGGTACAGCATCCGCCGGCCCTGGACGCACAGCCGCGCCTTCAGCGACCCCGTCGGATAGTAGAGCCCGCCATGGATGACCTCGGAGTTGCGCGATGAGACGCCCTGGCCGATGGCGACGTCCTGCTCCAGCACCGCAACCGAAAGCCCGCGCCGAGTGAGCGCATAGGCGCACGCCAGGCCCACCGCGCCTGCGCCTACCACCACGGCGTCGAAGTCGAACTCGGCCATGACCTGCGGTTAGCTTGCGCCGCGGCGCCTGGGAAGGCACGACTCGCGCCATGACCGCCCGCGACCGCCACGGCCTCGATCTCACTGGCGCCTCGCCGGCCGCGACCGAACTCTATCTCGACGCGCTCGCCGCCTACCATCGCTACGCCGGTGACCCGGTCCGCCAGCTCTACAAAGTCGCCGCCGACAGCCCCGGCTTCGTCCTGGCCCACGTCCTGCTGGCCTACATGACCCTGGTCGGCGGCAACCCGCGGGTGCGGCGGATGGGCCTCGAGGCCCTCGCCAAGGCTGAGGGACTCCCCGCAACACCGCGCGAGCTCGCCCATGTGGCGGCGGCGCAGAAGCTGGCGGCCGGCGAAATCGCCGCGGCCGGCCGCATCCTGGCGGACATCAGCGCCGAGCATCCGACCGACGTCCTGGCCCTGCAGGCGGGCCAGCTGACCGACTTCCTGCGCGGCGACGTGGCGATGCTGAAGGGCCGGATCGCCCGCGCCCTGCCGGCCTGGTCGGACGGCATGCCCGACCATCACGCCGTCCTCGCCATGCTGGCCTTCGGGCTGGAGGAG
>CAZBXO010000302.1:0-3027 GCA_964495645.1 uncultured Phenylobacterium sp.
AGGGCTTCCTGCGCTCCGAGACCAGCCTGATCCAGACCATCGGCCGCGCCGCGCGGAACGTCGACGGGAGGGTCATCCTCTACGCCGACAGCATCACCGGCTCCATGGAACGCGCCATGGCCGAGACGAAGCGCCGCCGCGAGAAGCAGGAGCAATACAACCTCGAACACGGCATCACGCCGGAGAGCGTGAAGAGCCAGATCAAGGACATCCTCGCCTCAGGCTACGAACGCGACCACGTCACCGTCAGCGCCGGCGTCGCGGAGGAAGGCCAGGCGTTCCTGGGGAGCAACTTCAAGGCGACACTCCGCGACCTGGAGAACCAGATGCGCGAAGCCGCAGCCAACCTGGAGTTCGAGACCGCGGCGCGTCTGCGCGACGAGATCAAGCGCCTGAAGCTCCTCGACCTGGAATTCGCCAACGACGCCCTGTCGGGCGCGGGCGAAGGGGGAGATGCGGCGGCGCCGAAGCGGATACGGGCGGAGGCGCGGGCGGAGAGCGCCGAGCGGTGGAAGAAGCAGCGGGGGCGGGGGCGGCGGTAGGTGTAGTTAAGTTGTTCTTGCTTCGTTCGTTCCCTTTTTGTACCATACCCCATGCTTTCCGAACGCACCGACTCGGTCTCGCGCTTGTTGCGCGCTGCGTGCAATCCTCCCATGCTACTCGCCGGGGTTGGGGGCGCGCTTGTGGTGCGGAAGGTCCAGCGGGTCCGGGACCCGGTTCACAATCTGATTCAGTTCAATGACAACGACCTAGATCAGGCATGTTGGAGCGCGCTTGATACGCGACCCCTGCAACGGTTGCGGAGGATCAAACAGCTTGGCTTCTCAGACTATGTCTATCCGGGAGCAACCCATTCGCGCTTGGCTCACAGTCTCGGCGTCTTTCACACTGCGCGCCGACTATCAGATGTGATCTCCGAGCGCCTTGGCGGGCCGACCAACGGCTTCGACCCTAGCCGCGGTCGCGTCGCTGTGGCGGCCGCTTTGATTCATGACATCGGTCACGGGCCCTTCAGCCACGCGTTCGAACACGCGCTCGACTCCGTGGGGCTGCCAAGGCTACGGAGCTTGTCAAAGAGCGGAAGCTCACAGACATCAAGGACGGCGGCGTTCTGCCCGAACTGCGGCGCGCCGGAGCTGGGCCGGTTTCCGAACAACAGCCCGGTGGCGGACCTCTACTGCCGCGACTGCGCCGAGCAGTTCGAGCTGAAGGCGACCCAGGGGCGGTTCGGCCGCAAGGTCGTGGACGGCGTCTTCTCGGCGATGAGCGAGCGCATCCGCAGCCGCGAGAACCCGAACCTCTTCCTGACCGTCATTCCCGGCCTTGTGCCGGGAACCCATGGTGGCGCGCCACGGGCGGTGGGGGCTGATCTCGCCGCGCGGCGAGATCAGCAGATCCGTCCGCCGAGCGGTGGCTAAATGGGTTCCCGGCACAAGGCCGGGAATGACGGTCGTTTGGGGGTGGCGCGCGTGGCGGCGCCGAAGGACGCGGTGCTGGCCCAGTGGCGCTCGACCCTCTTCCTGCGCGAGCAGTCGCTCGACGCCCGCGGCTGGCTGCTGGAGGTGCTGAGGTCCGTCGAGGCCGTTGGCCGCCACGAGTTCACCCTGGCCGACGTCTATGCCGACGAGCCACGGCTGGCCGCCGCCTACCCCGGCAACCGCAACGTCCGCCCGAAGATCCGCCAGCAGCTGCAGGTCCTACGCGACGCCGGCTGGCTCGAGTTCCTGGGCGGCGGTGTCTATCGCTTGGCCGGCTAACCCCCGCGGCGCGGCAGCGCCGCAAGGATCTTGACCGCGAAACCACGCAAAAGCACGCGAACAAGCCCTGCCGGTGGCGGATCGGTTCGCCGACCTGGAGGCGCTGGGGCTGGCAGGACTGGCGAGCTGCGCTCGCCAACGGCACAGCAGGTTCGCGGTGTTTGCGTGGTTTCGCGGTCAACTCTTCTTCTTTTGCAGCGCCTACGCCACCGCCGCCGCCCGCCGCCGCCGCAGCATCGCGCCCAGCCCGCCGAAGCCGCCAAGCAGCAGCGCCCACGTCCCAGGCTCCGGCACGCCCCCCGGCGGCAGGTCGATCGCCGGGCCCGTCGTGAAGCGCAGGTCGTCGATGGCGAAGATCTCGCCGATGAAGGGCTCGGCATGGGTCGAGGGGCCGATGAGGACGCCCCAGATGTCGTTGGCGGCGGAGGTGTAGCCGACGAAGACGCCCGCGAGCGGGCTCGTGCCCGGCGGGGGGCGGAAGTTCATCGGGTCGTAGCCGGGCGGCAGGATGTCGTTCTGGGCCACGCCGTACTGGGCCAGCACCGAGCCGTCCTGGGCCAGGAAGCTGATCGGATAGGCGCCGAGCGGCGAGGTGTCGGAAAGGAAGACCTCGACGCCGTTGTGGCCGCTCGCGAACGTGGCGCGGATGCCGGCCTGGACGAACCCCGTGTCGGCGACGAACAGCGGGTCGTTGCGCAACACGTGATCGCCCGACGAGGCGCCGTAGCCGAAGGTCCAGTCGTACTGGTCGACGATCGGCAGGCCGCCGGCGGTCTGGCTGAAGGTGACGCCGGCGTACTGGGTATCGACCATCGCGCCGTCGGCCAGGCCCTCGAAGTCGATCACCGTCCCGCCGAGCAGCGACGTGTACGATCCGTAGGTCCCGGCCGCGGCCGGCGTGGCGGCGGCGAGCGCGATGGCGGACAGGGCCGCCGCAGCGGCCAGGGTGTGGGCTCTCATGTGATCTCGGCTCCCGCCGACGGCGGATCCCGGCCGGCGCGATGGTTTGAGTGTCGAGTGCCCGACGGAGAGAGACCACGCCGCCGCGCCGCGCCGACAGCGGACTCCCCCGAGAGGGGTGCGGTCCCGCCTTTAATCCCCTGATGGGGGGATGCTCCTGGCCGCTAACGCGATGGGCGAGCCCGGCTCGCGCACTGGGTGCGAGACCTTGATCGACGAACGAGGTTTTCCGTACGGTGACGCTTCGCGCTCGAGTGGGGGGATCCGCCATGCGCCATCTCAAGACCATCCTGGCCGCCGGCGGCCTGAT
>CAZBXO010000303.1:0-2992 GCA_964495645.1 uncultured Phenylobacterium sp.
AACAAACGAGGAACCAACTCATGCGCGAAGACGGCAAGATCGACTACGTGGAGCTCCGCGGCGCGGCGATGCCCGCCACCAAGACCTTCTACGCCGCCGCCTTCGGCTGGACCTTCACGGATTACGGCCCGGACTACGCCGCTTTCGAGCAGGGCGTCGACGGCGGCTTCAACGGCGACGCCGACGCGCCGGCTGCGCCGCTGGTCATCCTCTACGCCCACGACCTGGAGGCCATGGAGGCCAAGGTGAAAGCCGCCGGCGGCACGGTCGTGAAGCCCATCTTCAGCTTCCCCGGCGGCCGCCGCTTCCACTTCACCGACCCCGCCGGCAACGAACTGGCCGTGTGGAGCGAGGGGTAGTCGCATAGGATTGTGGGGAGGCACAGCAATGCGATCGATCGCAGCCGGGTTCATAGCCGTGTTGCTCTGCTTGGCCGCAAGTGTCGCTTGGGCAGCCGACCCGAGCGAACTGCGAAAGCTGAGAGCTCCCGCTCCGGCGATTGCGGTCCCGCTCGACCGAGCCGCACCGCTCCTGAGGCTGAAATTTGTCCGCGTGGTGGTCGAGTTACCGCCGGAGCCTTGGGCTTACTACCGAGCTTACCAGGCGGGCGTTGGAATGAGGGAACGCTACCTATCTTGGCAAGACGGTGACCAGGAGGTCGATCCCAGCACGATCGCCCTCATCTTTAGTGACGAGATGCGCGCGGCGCATGTGCCAGCCGAGGAGCGGGGGAGCCTGTTCGGCAACGAGAGCGCCGCAGACCTTCAGGTGGGTGTTCGCATTGTGGAGATGAAGGCCAATCTCTGCTTAGGATGTGCGCTGGCGATGGACCGTTGGACCGGTGTCGTGACCATGTCGGCCAAGTGGGAGCTCTACTCGCCGCTCGACCGACGCGTGGTGGCGACGGTTGAAACGACTGGCGGGTACGGCGCGCCGAAGTCTGGCCTACCGGGAAGTGCGGACCAGCTCGTGAACGGTGCGTTCCGCGACACCGTCAGGCAACTGATCAACAACGAAGAGTTCAGGAATGCCGTTGTCCGCAGGACGGTGGTCGCAACGGCGCCATCAGCTCTGTCGCCAATCAGCCTCACGGTCGAGGGCGGCCCTCGTCCAATTCCAGAGGCGGCAAAGGCCGTTGTCACCGTTTTCGCGAACGAAGGGTCTGGAAGCGGATTTCTCGTCTCGCGTGACGGCTACATCCTCACGAACCGGCACGTGGTCGGCGGCTCCCGGTTCGTCAAGGTGCGATGGCCGGACGGTACAGAGAGCCTGGGGGAAGTGGTCCGGTCCGACTCGCGTCGCGATGTCGCGCTAATCAAAGCCGAAGCGCGCCAGCAGCAACCGCTCGGTTTCCGGAGTTCTGCCGTTCTGCAAGGCGACGTCGTGTTCGCCGTGGGCACTCCGCTCGACGCCAAACTACAGAACACGGTCACACGTGGGATCGTCTCCGCGATGCGCACCTTGGACGGGCTCAGCTACATTCAGAGCGACGTCGCCGTAAACCCCGGCAACAGTGGCGGTCCGCTGCTGGATGAGAAGGGCCTGGTCGTTGGAGTGGCCGTCTCGGGGGTCCGCATCAGCGATGCGCCAACCGGGTTGAACTTCTTCATTCCGATCGATGACGCGCTGAGTGCGCTCGCGCTTAGGCCTGCCCCCTAGCGCGGCGCGGCCTCGTCGTACCACTTGGCAAGGTCCGCCTTCATCGCCTTCAGCGAGGGGGCGTCGAGGTACACCATGTGGCCGCTCGGGTAGTAGGTGAAGCGCACATTCCCGCGCAGCTGCGGCTCCAGCCACATGTGGGCGATGTCGTACTCCGCGCCGAAAAACGGCGTGGCCATGTCGTAGACGCCGTTCAGGCTGATCACCTTCAGGTGCGGGTTCTGGCGCATGGCCGCGGCCAGGTCCTGGGCGGTGTCGGCGACGTTGGCGGGGTTCTGCGAGCCGGGCGGGCGGTGCTTCCAGTTCCAGGCCCGGTTGATGCCCTGCCCGGACGGCCGGTAGGTCAGGTCGGTGGCGAAGCCCAGCTCGCGGGCCACGTAGTCGTGCATCGTGCCGATGTAGGCCCCCGCCGCCCCGGCGTCGGCGGCGTCGTACTCCGGCCCGTCGCCGGCCGCGTCCGCGTCGATGCCGAGGAAGCGGCTGTCGAGACGCCCCACCGTCCGCCGCCGGTCGCGCAGCAGTTCTTTGCGGAACCGGCTGAGGTCGAGGCGCAGGTTCACCTGCTTCAGGTAGGCCGGCGAGATGCCGGTGTAGCGGCTCATCTGCGCCACCACCGCGTCCAGTTCGGCGTCGGAGATGTTGTGCCCCTTGGCGAGCGCCGCCTGGTAGGGGCCGCGCGCCCAGTCGCGCACCTCGGCCAGCAGCCGGGTCGTGTCGGCCGCCTCGATCTTCTTGTGGTAGGCCGCCGTCACCGCATAGCTCGGCATGTAGGTGACGTAGATCTGGTCGAAGCCGGCGTCGCGCACCCCGTAGTTCAGGATCGACGACAGCAGCGCCACGCCGTTGAACTGCATGCCCTGCTGCTGCAGCGCGTAGACCAGGCCCGCCGTGCGCGTGGTGCCGTAGCTCTCGCCGAACAGGAACTTCGGCGCGTTCCAGCGCTGGTTGATCGTCACGTAGCGGGTGATGCCGCGGGCGAAGGAGTCGATGTCCTCGTCCACGCCCCAGAAGGCCGCGCCCTTGGTGTCGCCCAGCGGGCGCGAATAGCCGGCGCCGATCGCGTCCAGGAAGACGAGGTCGGTCTTGTCCAGCAGGCTGTCGGCGTTGGGGATCAGCCTGTAGGCCGGCGGGGCGGCCGGGTCCGGCGCCGGGGTCACCACGTGCACCGGCCCGAACGAGCCCATGTGCAGCCACATCGACGCCGAGCCCGGCCCGCCGTTGTACAGGAAGGTCACCGGCCGCTCGGCCTCGCCCTTCGCGCGGTCGGCCACGTAGCCGACGTAGAACATGCTGGCGATCGGCTTGCCGTCGTCATCCCGGAGCGTGAGCGTCC
>CAZBXO010000304.1:0-2974 GCA_964495645.1 uncultured Phenylobacterium sp.
GTGGACGCCATCGTCGAGGGGCCGAACCTGGAATTCGCGGTCGAGACCCGCGAGGAGCTCTACTACGACAAGCAGAAGCTGCTCGATAACGGCGACCGTTGGGAACGCGAGATCGCGCGCAACCTCGAACTGGATGCGCCATACCGATGACCCTGCAGGCGATCGCATTCTACCTGATGGCGCTGGTGACCCTCGGCGCGGGCTTCGCGGTGGTCTCGGCCAAGAACCCGGTGCACTCGGTGCTGTGGCTGATCCTGGCGTTCTTCTCGGCCGCCGGACTCTTCGTGCTGATGGGCGCGGAGTTCCTGGCGATGCTGCTGGTGGTCGTCTACGTCGGCGCCGTCGCGGTCCTCTTCCTGTTCGTCGTGATGATGCTGGACGTTGACTTCGCCCAGCTGCGGCAGGGGTTCGCCCAGTACATGCCGCTGGGCCTGATCATCGCCGGCGCGCTGGCCGCGGAGATGGTGCTGGTCTCCACGACCGTGGCGACAAAGGGCGCGGCGCGGCTCTCCGAGACGCCGATGGCCAACGGCGGCGCCGACGTGACCAACGCCGAGGCGATCGGGCGCGTGCTCTACACGGACTATATCTATTTCTTCCAGGCGGCGGGGCTGGTGCTGCTGGTGGCGATGATCGGGGCCATCGTGCTGACCCTGCGCCACAAGCCGGGCGTGCGCCGCCAGGTGATCATGGACCAGGTGCTGCGCACCAAGCGGACTGGCATGAAGGTCGTGACCCTGAAGCCTGGCGAGGGAATCGGCGAACCATGACGGTCGGACTTGCTCACTATCTGGCGGTCGCGGCCGTCCTGTTCACGATCGGGGTCTTCGGGATCTTCGTGAACCGCAAGAACATCATCGTCATCCTGATGTCGGTCGAACTGATCCTGCTGGCCGTGAACATCAACCTGGTGGCGTTCTCGGTCTACCTCGGCAACGTGACGGGGCAGATCTTCGCCATGTTCGTGCTGACCGTGGCGGCCGCCGAGGCCGCGGTGGGCCTGGCCATTCTCGTCACCTTCTTCCGCAACCGCGGCGACATCGCCGTGGACGACGTCTCGATGATGAAGGGCTGAGCCGCGTGGATCCGAAGCTCCTCGTCACCATCATCCTGTTCGGCCCCTTGATCGGCGCGGCCATTGCGGGCCTGACCGGCCGGCGGATCGGCGACTTCTGGTCCCAGGCCGTCACCACCGGCTTCCTGTTCGTCTCGGCGATCCTGTCGTGGGTGATCTTCAGTCAATGGACCTGGGGCGGCCTCGAGCCCTTCACGATCGAGTACGCGCCGTTCATCAACGTCGGCGACTTCCAGTCGAACTGGGCCTTCCGGCTGGACGGCCTGTCGGCGGTGATGCTGGTGGTGGTGACCACGGTCTCCTCGCTCGTGCACCTCTACTCGTGGGGGTACATGGCCGAGGACGGGTCCAAGCCCCGGTTCTTCAGCTACCTCAGCTTCTTCACCTTCTCGATGCTGGCGCTGATCAGCGCGGCCGACTTCATGCAGCTGTTCTTCGGCTGGGAAGGGGTGGGGGTCGCCAGTTACCTGCTGATCGGATTCTGGTTCCACAAGCCCACCGCCAACGCCGCGGCGATCAAGGCGTTCGTGGTCAACCGGGTGGGCGACTTCGGCTTCGCGCTCGGGATCATGACGGTGTTCTGGGCCTTCGGCTCGATCCAGTTCGCCGAAGTGTTCCCGCAGGTGGCGGCCATCGCCGACAAGCCCTGGGAATTCGCCGGCCAGCAATTCCGGCTGATGGACCTGGCCTGCGCGCTGCTCTTCGTCGGCGCGATGGGCAAGTCGGCGCAGTTCTTCCTCCACACCTGGCTGCCGGACGCCATGGAAGGCCCGACGCCGGTGTCGGCCCTGATCCACGCGGCGACCATGGTGACCGCCGGCGTCTACATGGTCTGCCTGCTCTCGCCGATGTTCGAGTACGCGCCGGTGGCGAAGAACATCGTGACCATAGTCGGGGCGGTGACGGCGCTGTTCGCGGCCACCGTCGGGATGATGCAGAACGACATCAAGCGGGTGATCGCCTACTCCACCTGCTCGCAGCTCGGCTACATGTTCATGGCCGCGGGGGTGGGGGCCTACCAGGCCGGCATGTTCCACCTATTCACACACGCCTTCTTCAAGGCGCTGCTGTTCCTCGGCGCCGGCTCGGTGATCCACGCGATGGTCCACGAGCAGGACATGCGCCGCTATGGCGGGCTGATGAAGTACCTGCCGATCACCGCCTGGGTGATGATCTTCGGCACCATCGCCATCACGGGACTGGGAGTTCCCGGCGTGGAACTCGGCTTCGCCGGCTTCTACTCCAAGGACGGGATCCTGCACGCGGCCTACGAGGCGGGGAGCGCCGGCGACCCGGTGGGCTACTTCGCCTGGGTGACCGGGATCTTCGTGGCGCTGCTGACAGCCTACTACTCCTGGCGCGTCGCCTTCTTCACGTTCAACGGACACGCCCGCTGGACGTCCGAGGACCTCGAGCATCACTGGCACAACCGAGACCACGACCACGGTCACGCCGACGATCACGCGAGCCACGCCCAGATCGAGACCCACTCCGAGCCGGAAGCGGCGCACGCGAGCCACGGCCCGGGCGCGCACCTGCCCCACGAGAGCCCCTGGACCATGCGCATTCCGCTGATCCTGCTGGCGATCGGGGCGATCTTCTCAGGCTACTTCTTCCACGAGAAGTTCATCGGGCCCGAGCAGGCGGAGTTCTGGCGAGGCGCGATCTTCCACCTCCCGGCGCATCAGGGCGGCGGCCACCACGCCGTCCCGGTCCTCGTGACCTGGGCGCCGCTGATCGTCAGCGTCACCGGGCTTCTGATCGCGGCCTGGTACTACCTGGTGCGCGAAGGCCGCGCGGCGCAGCTGGCGGCCAACAGAGGCCCGGTCTGGAGTTTCCTCTACAACAAGTGGTTCTTCGACGAGCTCTACGAGGCGACCTTCGTGCGCGCCGCCAAGG
>CAZBXO010000305.1:0-2966 GCA_964495645.1 uncultured Phenylobacterium sp.
CGCCCAGGTTGCGCAGGTCGAGGCCGGCGCAGAAGGCCGGATCGGCGCCGGTGACCACGATGCAGCCGGCGTCCTGGCTGGCCGCGACGGCGTCGCAGAGGGTCTGGGCGAGCTCGGCGTTGAGCGCATTGCGCTTGTCGGGGCGGTTGAGGGTCAGGAGCGCCACCTTGCCGTGGCGCGCGGTGATCAGGACGGGCTCGGTCATGGGCGTGAGTTGGCCGCCCCTTGCCGTGGGGGGCGTCAAGGGATCGGCGCGCCTCACTCGGCGACGCAGATGACCTCACGGCGCCTACGGATGCGCGGGCCGCTGACCTGCCAGTTCCAGCCCTCGGTGTCGCGCCACTCGAAGCAGGCCTCGTGCGACCGATCGCCGAAGCCGGCCATGGACCGGACGAGCGGAAGCTGGCCCTCGCGGTGCTCGACGATCAGGGCGAGCCGGTAGCGCCGGCTGAAGGGCGAGCCCATCTCGACCCTGGCCTTGAACTGCGGCGGCAGCGGCGGCCCGGCGAGGACGACGGCATTGGCGTAGCTTCCGAGAAACATCGACGGGCAGTCCGGCCGGGCGCAGAGCGGTTGCGGGTCGGTCTCGGTGACGGTGTCGGCGACGACGATGCTGAGGCGTCCATGATCCGCCGGCGGCGGGGCCGCGCGCGAGGGCGGCGTCGGAACGCCCACGACGGCTTGCGCCATGAGGAGAGCCAGAATCAAGCGCGGACGCCTCTGCGGATAATATGCCTTCGTTTCAAGGTATTGGCTGCCGTGCGGATGTCAGCCCCGCCAGGATGGACGACGCTGGCGCACAACGCCGCAGTCGAAGCTGCCGCCGGTCAGCCCGGGTGGTAGACGTACTCGGGGCGGCCGTAGACGCCGACCAGATCGACGCCGTAGGCGGCGCCGTCGGCCAGGTCGGTGAGGAAGGCGTCGTTGGCGCGGGCGTACTGGCCGAGGTCGGCCTTGACCGCTTCGGCGAGCAGCCAGCCGACCATGGCCGCCTTGGTCCCCACGCCGTTCGGGCCGTCCTGGCCGTAGGCGTCGAAGTACTGCGCGCGGGTCATGGTCCTGCCGCCCAGGTCGACGGTCGGGTCGAGGAGGGCGCTGACCTTGGCGTCGGAAGGGGCGGCGCCGAAGATCGTCTCGTAGGCCTTGCGGGTGGCCTCGAAGAGGGTGAGCGGGCCGTAGGCGGCCTCGAAGGCGGCGCGCCCTTCCCCCGCCTTGCCCAGGTTCACCGCGAAGTTGATGTAGCGGTTCTCCAGGCTGAATGACTGGTAGTAGGCCGAGTTGATGTTGTTGGGGTTCGGGCCGGTCGGGGCGACCAGGAAGTCGAGGCCGCCGCTGCTCGGGACGCGGCCGGTGAAGAACTGATAGCTGAGGGTGGCGACCGAGGTGGTGGCGTCGGCGAGGTCGACGACCGCCTCGATCGCCGGCGCGCGGTCGATGCGGTTGGCGTCGTAGTCAGCGAGCAGGGTGCGCGTGGCCTCGGCGGTCCAGGGCTCGCGGCGCATGACATTCTCGACCGCATCGATCAGGGGATGGGCGCCGGGCGTGAACTCCACCACCGCCACCTGGGTGTTGTAGCCGTTGATGTTCGAGTCCACGGCCTGCCAGGCGACGGCGACCGACCCGTCGGCCAGCTGGCTGAGGCGGATCTCGGTCGCGGCCCCCAGGAGCCGGTCTCCGTAGCTGGTGAAAGGCGCCTCGGCCTCGCCCACCGGCGCCCCGGACGCGTCGTACCGCTGCAGGTAGACCCACGTCCCGCTGCCGCTGTGGTCGCTCGCGTAGGCCACCAGGTAGCCGCCGTCGCCCAGGGCCATGACCGCCGGCTGCTGCTGGTCGCGGACGGCCGAGGCGGTGATCAGCCGCGGGGCGGCGCCCACGCCGGCGGCGTCGAACTGCTGAAGCCAGACGTCGTGCACGTTGGCTTCGGATCCGCTGGCCGACTGCCAGACGACCACATAGCCGCCACCCCGCAGCGCCGCGACCTGCGGCTGTTCCTGGAACCCTGCCGCTGAACCGCCGACTCGCGCGACCGCGGCCCCGCCGGCGAACATGCCCTGCATGACATCGTAGCGTTCGGGCAGCGTGAAGCCGTCGCCCAGCGTCCAGGCCGCCGCGATCCCGCCGCCCGTCGTATGGGCGACGTCCGGCTCGGCGTTGTAGGCGCCGCGCCCGCTGTAGACGGAGGTGATCGACCGGGTGGCCAGGTCAAGCCGGCCCACGCCAAGGCTCGAGCTCGGCGGGTTGGCCGAGAAATCCGGGGCGGACCAGGCGATCTCCACCTGGTTCGGGCCGGCCGTCGAGACGTCGAGCCCCTCGAGGCGCGGAAGCTTCATCAGATCGGCGGCCGGGCCAGTAGGACCCGCCGCCGTGAAGGTCTGCACGACCAGGGTGTCCTGCTGCTCGGTGACCTTCTGCTCGCCCCAGATCACCGCCACCCGGCCGTCGGGCAGGGCCGTCATCGCGACGTCGCCATGGTCGTGCAGCGGGGCGAGCGTGAACACCGCGCTGGTCGACTGGCCGCGGGCGTCGAAGAACTGCAGCAGCGTGTCGTCTCTTCCCCGCGTGTGGGTGAGCAGCGCCCAGCCGCCGGTCGGCAGCGGCGTGATCTGCGAGTTGTCCTGGTACTGGGCGCGGGCGAGGACGGTCACGGCCACGGGGCGATCACTCCGGCAAAAGGTCGCATGTAGGCGCGCCGCGGCGCCCGCAAGCGGCGCCGGAGCGCGGTTCCAGGCCTCAACCGCGGACGAGGGCCGAAGGTTCTGGCTAGGCCGCGTGGCGCCGGCCGTGGCACAAACCCGGCGGGTGTTCGTGGGGAGAGAGCATGCGCAGGGGTTGGAGCCGTTGGGCGGCGGCGGTGGGATTCGTGCTCGTGGCGGCCGGGGCTTCGGCGGCTCGGGCGGCCGAGAGCATCCTGTTCATCGGCAACAGCTTCACCTACGGGGCCCTGTCGCCGGTCTGGAAGTACAAGG
>CAZBXO010000306.1:0-2944 GCA_964495645.1 uncultured Phenylobacterium sp.
TGCCGGCGCCGTCTTTCAGCAGGCCGTTGGCCGGCAGGCTGGTGATGGTGAAGGACACCACCGTGCCGTCTACGTCCGCGCCCGTGAGGGTCAGCGCAATCGGCGGGCCGTCCTCGACGCCCGAGCCCGAGCTGTCGTTGGTGGTCGGCGGGTCGTTGACCGGGGTGATGGTGATCGTCGCTGTGGCCGGCGTCGGGTCATCCAGGCCGCCGTTGTCGTGGCTGGCGAAGCGGAAGGTGTCGACCCCCACGAAGTCGGAGTCGGGCACGTAGACGATGTTCACCTGGTTGCCGACCGCCGGGACCACCGAGCCGATGGTCAGCGGGTTGCCGTCCAGGTCGGTGAGATGCCCGTGTGCCGGCAGGGTCAGCACGATCGTGAAGGAGACCACCGTCCCGCCGAGCACGTCGGTGCCGACCAGCGGCACGTTGACCGGCGTGTCCTCGGGGGTCGTGCGGGCGACGTTGAGGGTATCCGGCGGGATGTTCGGAGGCGTGACGGCCATGGGAGCGGCTTCCTTCGGTACGGCTTGGCTTCGTTGACGACGACGAGAGCAAGGACGGCGCCGGAATACGCCCGGGCGGCGTCGCAGGACGGCACAGCGGGGAGAGTCTCGGTGTCGGTTGACGGGGGCCTCTTTGCGTAAGCGCGTCGAGGCCCGTTACTTTATTGGTCGCCCCCCGAGCGCCGGGACGCCCAGTAACCCCAAGTCAACGCTTAGACCAGATGCAGCGGCGCGCAAGCAGACTCGCCTACGGGGAGAGTTCTGCGGCGGCCGGTCGCAGGCGCATTACTATCGTTCGGTCAGGTTGTTCCGAGGCGCCGCCGGCGCACCATGACGCCCGCGCCCAGAAAGCCCACGATCATCAGCGCCCAGGTTCCGGGCTCAGGCACGGCGCCCGGGCCCAGCACCGCCAGGCTCTGGAGGCCGGCGACATCGGTCTGTAGCACCCGAAGGGTCAGCCCGCTGTCGGACGCCGGAACGCCGACGCCCGCGGCGTACTGGGCGATCAGACCCGTGATCGGCTCCGAATAGCCCGAGGTGGTGTTGTTGTCGTAGATGCCCGTGAAGGTGAAGGCCGGGAACAGCACCTGCCAGATCGCGCCTTGCACCGCGGCCAGCTGGAGCTTCACGCCGGCCAGGTCACCCGAGTCGTAGAGGTCGTTGCCGAACTCGACGAGCGCCAGGATCTGCGGAACCAGATCCGCGTCGATCGACCCGTCGAAGTAGGGTAGGCCCAGGCCCGGGCCGCCCATCGGCGCACTCGCGAAGGGATTGAGGCAGAAAGCCAGTATCGTCTGCGCCGTCTCGGGCTGGAAGATCGATCCAGGGCTGCCGATGATCGTGAACGGGCTGAGGAACGGGAAGGCCGACTCGTCGGTCGTCATCCCGTAGATGTCGAAGTTCGACATATCGAGGTCGTCATAGACCAGCGCCCCCGAGTCGATGGTGAACACCGCGGCCCGCGCAGCCGGCGCCGCGGCGAAGGCCAGCGCCAGCGCCGTGACCAGCGCCTGCACGACCCCGAGCAGCTTCCACGGCGCGCCTCGCGCACCCGCTCCCGACAGGAATTCCATTGCCATGCCCCCAGAAGGCGGAGATTCCGCCCTTGCGGCAGGCTTAACCCCGCCGACCGGTGGGACAGAACCACGTTCGCCTGACAGGCGCTTTCGCCCTGTACGCTTGCGCGGCGAGGTTGAGGCCGGGCTGTTCGTCCATGGCCCTCAGGCCGTGGCGGCGTTCCGCCGCCGGCGCAGCATGCCGCCGGCCAGTCCGAAGCCACCAATCATCATCGCCCAGGTGGCCGGCTCGGGGACCTCAGTCGTGATTCCAAAGGCGTCCCGCGCGGCCACGTTGTAGGTGCAGGCGCCTTGGGCGTCAGCATCGCAGATGTCCGCGGTGAACCACCAGCCGCCGCTGTTCGAGAAGAAGTGGTTGCCGCTGCCCGTGTCGACCAGACGGCCGTAATCGTCGAACGTGGCGTCGATACCGGCGAAGGTCAGGCCGGCGTCGTCGTGCAGGTAGAACTCCAGCGGGCCGACAATACCGTTCGAGGAGCCGTTGTTCTCGACGTAGTGCTCCGGGATTGTCGTGTACTCCAGCACCTTGTGCTTGTTGCGGCCCCTGCCCTCCCAGTGCCAGCCGGAGACGACGGTCTGCTCCGGCACCAATGTGGCGCAGCAACCGACCTTGTTGGTGAACAGGCCGAACGGCGTCGCCTCGAACGCCGCCGGATCGGTGCGGCCTCCATCGAAGAAGTTCTGCCCCAAGGCGTTGATCACGGTGATCGACGCGGGGCTCAACAGGTTGAACAGGAAGGGCTCGTGCGGGCCGCCGGTGTTGACGAACAGCGAGTCCGGGTTGGTGAGTTCGACGAGCACGCGCACCGTCGTGCCCATGTCGAAACCATCCTCGATCGTCACCATGCCGTAGGAAGGAACGCGGCGGTTATCCTCGTCGCCACCGCCCTGGTATTCGAGCTGCGAGGTGTAGACCGCGGCGCCGGCCGATGTGGCCGCCGCGATCGCGAGGGTGGCGCCGGCGATGGACGCGGCGAACATGTGCTTGGACATTCTGGCCCCCAGCGACCCGCACCTACCCAAAGGGCCGGGTCCGCCATGATCGAAAGTATTAGTCGGATACCTGACTTACTAGATACACCATGCGGGCCTCTGCGCTATGCACCTCGCCTGAGAGGGGAATCCCGCAACCGTTCAATCCGGTCCGGCTTGGCGCCGGAGGGTCTTCGCCGCCGCGCGTCACCTGGGCGGGGACCGGCATTGGAGAGCGCAACGACGGCTATTGCCGCCCCTTCCAACTCCCGCGCCCACCCGATCCGGGATGACGTTCCTGGCGCCGAAGGCGGAGAGGACTTGACCCCGCACGGCCCCACCCTCAAACCGCGCGCATCCAGCAAAACGCTTCCTCCACGGAGCCTCCCAT
>CAZBXO010000307.1:0-2924 GCA_964495645.1 uncultured Phenylobacterium sp.
AAGCACAGCCACAACTACCGCCCGCAGGTGAAGGGCGACGCCGGCAAGATCGCCGAGGCCGCTGCCCTGATCGCCAATGCACGGCGGCCGATCCTCTACACCGGCGGCGGCGTCATCAACGCCGGCCCCCGCGCCTCCGACCTGCTGCGGGAGTTCGCGGCGCTGACCGGTGCGCCGGTCACCTCGACCCTGATGGGCCTGGGAGCCTTCCCCGCGTCAGACCGCCAGTGGCTGGGGATGGTGGGCATGCACGGCTCGTTCGAGGCCAACAACGCGATGCACGACTGCGACGTCATGGTCGCCGTCGGGGCTCGCTTCGACGACCGGGTGACCGGCCGCCTCGACGCCTTCGCGCCCACCTCGCGCAAGATCCACATCGACGTGGACGCCTCTTCGATCGGCAAGAACGTGCGCGCCGACATCGGCATCGTCGGCGACGCCGGCTCGGTGCTGGAGGACCTGATCGCCGTCTGGAAGGCGCGCAACCTCAAGGTCGACAAGCAGGCGCTCCACGATTGGTGGAAGGAGGTCGAGCTCTGGCGCGCCAAGGACTCGTTCCGCTTCACGCCCGACGCCAAGCTGATCAAGCCGCAACAGGCCATCCAGCGGCTCTACGAGCACACCAAGGACCGCGACGTCTACATCACCACCGAGGTCGGCCAGCACCAGATGTGGGCGGCCCAATTCTACCACTTCGACAAGCCCAACCGCTGGATGACCTCCGGGGGCCTCGGCACCATGGGCTATGGCCTGCCGGCCGCGGTCGGCGTGCAGATGGCGCATCGCGACGCCCTGGTCATCGACATCGCCGGCGACGCCTCGGTGCTGATGACCATGCAGGAGATGTCGACGGCCGTTCAGTACGAGCTGCCGATCAAGATCTTCATTCTCAACAACGAGTGGATGGGGATGGTGCGCCAGTGGCAGCAGCTGCTGCACGGCGAACGCTATTCCCACAGCTACTCGGCCAGCCTGCCGGACTTCGTGAAGCTGGCCGAGGCCTACGGCGCCACGGGCATCCGCGCTGAGCATCCCGACGAGCTCGACGGCAAGATCCAGCAGATGCTGCAGACCACCGGCCCGGTGATCTTCGACTGCCGGGTCACCAAGGAGGAGAACTGCTTCCCGATGATCCCGTCCGGCAAGGCGCACAACGAGATGATCATGGCAGAGGAAGCCCGCGACCTCGGCTCCATCATCGACGACGCCGGCAAGCGGCTGGTCTGAGCGCCGCCTGTCGGATTCGTACAAGCCGGCCCGTCATTGTAGTGAGCCCAATCGAAGCTCACTGACGGGAGACAGGGCATGTCCGACCACGGCCGCTTCATCTGGTACGAGCTGATCACCCCCGACATGGCGGGGGCCAAGCGCTTCTACGGCTCCGTGGTGGGTTGGAACGCCCAGGACATGCCGGCCATGCCCGGCGCCGAGCCCTATTCCGTTCTGGACTACAAGGGCGATGGGGTCGCCGGGATCATGAACCTCGGCGAAGCCATGAAGGCCGAGGGCATGCCGCCCAACTGGACGGCCTATGTCTGCGTCGACGACTGCGATGCGGCGGCGGAAAGGGCGAAGGCGCTGGGTGGCTCGGTGGTGCGCCCGCCGATGGATATTCCGGGTATCGGCCGCTTCGCGATCATCGCCGATCCGCATGGCGCGGTCGTCGCGATCATGACGCCCGCGCCCCAGCAGGCGCCGCGCCGGCGGCTGATGCGCGGCGAACTGGGCGGGACCGGCTGGCACGAACTGATGGCGGGCGACGTGGACGTGGACCTGGCCTTCTACAAAGGCCTCTTCGGCTGGACCGAGACCGGCGCCCACGACATGGGCCCGATGGGCGTCTACCACCTGGCCTCGACCCCCGACGGCGAGGTGATCGGGGCCATGACCAAGCCGCCGGAACTGCCGATGGCCTTCTGGACCCTCTATTTCGAGGTTGAGGACATCAACGCCGCCGCCGAGCGCGTGAAGGCGGCCGGCGGCTCGATCATGATGGGCCCGATGGAGGTGCCGGACGGCAGCTGGGTTCTCCAGGGCGCGGACCCGCAGGGCGCCGCCTTCGCACTGGTGAGGACGAACCCCTAGGAGGGCGACGTCGCCCGACCGCCCACCCGGGCTATCACCTCGGCCGGGATGCGGAAGCGGGCGATCAGCGCATTGTGGTCGCAGCAGTCGCAGGCCTCGTGCTGTACGATCAGCCGCCAGACCGCGTCCGCCGCCGCCTCGACCAGCGGCGTCCGCACCGCGCCGTATCCGCCCGCCGCGTCGCAGTCGCGCAGGCGACGCAGCGCCAGTTCGACCCGCTCCTCGCTTCGATGCACCGCATCCAGCTCCTCCAGGAGCTCGAACTTCAGGACGGCTTCGCCTGAGTCGACGTGCTGCGGCTCGGCGAGGTGCTGGGGCATCCGGAGCGGGGACATGCCGCCTCCTTGGCTGCGCGGGTGACAGCGCGACCATACACCCGGCCGGTGACGGAAAGGCGGCGCTCCCGCCGATGTGATCAGGCCGTCTTGAGCCGCATCTGGCCCATGTAGTCGCGCTTGCCGAGCGGCACGCCCCGCGCCCGCAATAGGCCGTACGCGGTGGTCGCGTGGAAATGCAGGTTGGGCGTGGAGAACGAGAGCAGGAAGCCCTCGACGACGAACGGCAGCCGCCGCTCGCCCAGGACGAAGGCCATGTCCTTGCCCTCGAGCGCGTTGACTTCGTCGGGCGTCAGGGCCTTCAGCGCCGCCAGAGCGTCGGCGATGTGCGCCTGACAGGACGCGAAGGTGTCGAACTGGTGCGGACCCGGCGGCCGGAACTCGCCTGCCTTGGCGCCGGCGATCGCGCCGGCCGAGTGGTGCGCCACCGACGCGATCTGGAAGGTGAAGGGCAGCATGTCCTCGTGCACGCGCGAGGTCAGCATATCGTCGGGGTTCTGCCCG
>CAZBXO010000308.1:0-2918 GCA_964495645.1 uncultured Phenylobacterium sp.
GCCGTGGGCCGAGCGCCGGTCCGCCGCTGATGACCGTGGCCCCGCCCGATCTCAGCGTCGAGCAGTCCGACCCGGTGACCATCGGGGCTGGCAGCGACGAACTGTGGCGCAGCCGCGCGGTCAAGCCGCCGACCCCCCCGAAGCCGCCGGGGAACTAGAGCACATCCCGCCAAGGATGCGCAGGCCGTAGGCGATCAGGATGCGCTCCTGCAACGGAGCGACAAGGCCGTTCATCCCGATTGGCTTGCTTCAAGCCAATCGGGACTGGCTCTAAGGATCGTTGGCGGGCGGCGGATCGATGCCCGCCACGGCGTCATCGCCGATGACGACGATCGCCGGGCGTTCCTTGACGGGCCCCGACATCAGCTCGGCGATCTCCTGCGCACACGGCGTGACGTCGCGCAGGGCCGCCCTCTGGGCATGGTCGTCGGCCATCGATCCTCCGGGTCTTTCGGCATGAAAATTCACGTGGGCGCAGCGCGGTTCCGCGGTCTAGTTTCGACCCATGAGTCACACGCGTCGATCCACCCTCGCCCTCCCCGCCCTCGCCCTGCCCGGTGTCGCCGTGGCCGCAGAGCCGAAACCCAAGCGCCCGCTACGGATCCTGATCCTCGGCGGCACCGGCTTCACCGGCCCGCACCAGGTTCGCTACGCGCTGGCCCGCGGCCACAAGCTCACGCTGTTCAACCGCGGACGGCGCCCCAAGGAATGGCCGGCGGCGGTCGAGGAGTTGACCGGCGACCGCAACACCGGCGATCTGAAGGCGCTGGAGGGCCGCGACTGGGACGTCTGCATCGACAACCCCACCTCCCTGCCCTTCTGGGTTCGTGACGCCGGCAAGGTGCTGAAGGGGCGCGTCAAGCAGTACGTCTTCATCTCGACGATCTCGGTCTACGCCAAGAACGACACCGTCGAGGACGAAAGCGGTCCGACGGCCAAATACGAGGGCAAGGACGCCTACGCCGAGCGCTCGATCAACAACGGCCTTTACGGACCGCTGAAGGCGCTCTGCGAGCAGGAGGCGCGCACTCAGTTCGGGGCCGACAACGTCACCGTCATCCGGCCTGGCCTGATCGTTGGACCCGGCGACGAGACCGACCGGTTCTCCTACTGGCCCGTGCGCCTGGCCAAGGGCGGCGAAATCCTCTGCCCGCCGGCCGCCGATCCTGTGCAGTTCATCGATGCGCGCGACATCGCCGAATGGACGATCCGCATGGTCGAGCAGGGCCGCAGCGGGACCTACAACGCCACCGGCCCCGATCGGCCGATGACTGTCCGCCAGATGCTCGACGGCATCGCCCGGGGCGTGAAGTCCAAGCCCACCTTCGTCCACGCCACCGAGGCCTGGCTGGAAGCCGAGAAGGTCAACGGCTGGTCCGATCTGCCGGTCTGGGTGCCGGGCGGCGCCGGCGAGAACCGCGGCTTCTCGCGGCGGATCATCAAGAAGGCGGTCGACGCCGGCCTGACCTTCCGTCCTCTGCCGCTGACCGCGGCCGACACCTTGGCCTGGTTCAAGGCCCAGCCGGCCGAGCGTCAGGCCAAGCCGCGCGCCGGCCTGGCGCCCGATCGCGAGGCGGCGCTGCTTGCCAAATGGAAGGCGCGCGAGACCTGACGCCCGCCTGCGATTTCCGAGGGGACGAGGAGCCGCGAAGCGGGTACCGTCGTTCTGACCGGAGGACCCGACGCATGATGATCCTTTCCGCCGCGTTGGGCCTTGCCCTCGCCGCCGCCACGACGCCGCCGGCGGGCTCTTCGGCGCCCCAGGCCGACGATCCGCCCCCCGCGGTGACGCGCTTCAAGTGCGAGGATGGGCAGGACCTGACCGCCCAGTTCGTCAGCCGCAACGCCGGCCTGGTGGCGATCGTGAATTCCGGCGCGGGCCCGCATGCGCTGCCCCTGGTGCCCTGGGACGGCGGCGAGATTCGCCTGACCTGGAGCGACGGCCTCAGGACCCTGACCTGGAGTCCCGGCGTCCAGATCATGTTCATGGAAGGACGCACACATCGCATGTGCGGCCGGGGCGGCGGGCATGGCGGCCACTCCGCGCCCAAGGGTTCGGGTCCCGCCCGAGCCACCTGATCACAATTTCGCAACCTTCCCGGCTCTGGCGCGCTTAAGCGTAGCCATTGAGGGAGACTATCCTATGAAGGTGACGATGACGCTGCTGGCGATGGCCGGCGCGCTGGCCTTGGGCGCCTGCGAAAGCAAGGCCGACAAGGCTGCCGAGGCCAAGGCCGACAGTCTCGAGGCTCAGGCCGCGGCCACCCCGAACGAGGCGCAGGAGAAGGCCCTGAACGCCGAAGCCGACAAGATCGAGCAGCAAGCCGGAAACGCCGACGGCGGTGCGACGACGGCCAACACGCCGGACACCAGTCCCTCGACCGAGAAGCACTAAGACGCGAACTTCGGTATTGACGTCGAGAGCCCCGGCCTCACGGCCGGGGCTCTTTGTTCAGGCGGGCATCCTGTGCAGCGCGCAGAGCTTGTTGCCGTCCGGATCGCGCAGGTAGGCGAGGTAGAGCTTGCCGGTCGGACCCTCGCGGGGACCTGGCGGGTCCTCGATGGCCACCCCGCCGTTGGCCACGCCCGCGGCGTGCCAGGCGTCGGCCTGCGCCGGCGTCGAGCAATTGAAGCCGACAGTCGATCCGTTGCCGATGGTGGCCGCATTGCCGTCGATCGGCAGCGAGACGGCGAACACACCGGTCGGCGTCATGTAGAAGATCCGGTGCCGGTCCTGCACGGCCGGCCCGATCCCGAGCGCGCCGAGGGTGGCGTCATAGAACTTCCTGGCGCGGTCCAGGTCGTTCGTGCCGACCATGATGTGCGAGAACATCTGCAATCCCCTCCAGAGTTGGTTTGAAGTGGCGGGCGCGAATGCGGCCCGCGGCTACTCCGCCGCCATCAGGATCTGGGCCTCG
>CAZBXO010000309.1:0-2910 GCA_964495645.1 uncultured Phenylobacterium sp.
GCTAGCGGTCAGCGAGGCTCAGGATGTCCGCAGCGACCTCGGACAGATCGTCGTTGAGCTGGTGATCGCGGCCTTCCAGCCGCCGGACGACGGCCTGCGGTATGGCGCTCGCGTAGAGGTCGGCGTGTTCGACGGGCGCGGTCGCGTCCGCGCGACCGTGGTAGATGTGCACCGGCGTCCGGGCCGGTAGCCGCAGGCCCAGGCCGGCCATGGGACCGATGTCATCGCTCGGCCAACCGCCGTCACCGACAAAGGGCGCCGCCACCAGGAATACGCCGCGCAGGGCGATGGCGGGCGGCTCGTCGGCGAGCGTGTTGATCAGGATCGTTCCGCCGATCGAGTGGCCGACCAGGACCGCGCCCGCATCGAGCTTGCGCAGTTCGCGTGCGAGTACGGCCCTCCACCGAGCGTAGCTGGGCTCGGACTCCCGCGGCATGCGCGGGTAGCGGATCTCGTAGGTCGGCCCGAGCCCGCGGCGCAGGCTGTCGACGAGCCTGTCGTCCCAGTCGTCGTGCGCGCCCTCGCCGCCGCCTTGGACGAAGAGCACGTGCGGCATCGCCTCCGTGGCCTATGGCTTGCCTTCGGCGGGGTCGCCGCCCGGGCCGAGGCGGCCCTCGTTCACGGCGGCGGACGCGGCGCCGTCGCCCGCGCCCTGCCGGGGTTCGGGGTTGCCACCGCCGAAGCTGCGGTCCTCCGGCGTGGCCTCGACGCCGTCGTCGGGCTTCACGGGCGGGTAGCGTTCCGCGCCCCCCTTGGCCTCGGCCGCGTTCAGCGGCTGGGCGGCGTTGTCCTGGCGGCCTTGCGTCTGAATCTTTTCCCGGTCGGGTAATCCACCCATGGCGAAGCTCCTCGTCTTGTGGTCGGAGTCCAAAGCGGTGCGGACGCCGCATCGTTCCGGCGCCATGATGTGCGGGCAGGAGGACGAGGGCCGATGAGCGAACCGGCAAGCCCCCGGAAGATGCTGGTGAAGCGCCACAGCTTGACCACGCGGATCACCCACTGGACGAACGTGGTGGCCCTCCTGGTGCTGCTGCTCTCCGGTCTGCAGATCTTCAACGCCCATCCGGCGCTCTACTGGGGCCAGAAGTCGACCTTCGCCCAGCCGTGGCTCTCGATGCGTGCGGAAGTGGTCGGCGGCGAGATGCGCGGCGTCACCCGGGTCGACGGCCTGAAGCTCGACACCACCGGCGTGCTCGGCCTCTCCGGCGAGCCGGGCATGCAGGAGAACCGGGGCTTCCCGGCGTGGCTCACCTTGCCGGGCTACCGGTCGCTGGCCGATGGCCGGCGCTGGCACTTCTTCTTCGCCTGGCTGTTCGTGATCAACGGGCTGATCTACCTGGGGGTGGGACTGATCGGCGGCCACATCCGCAAAGACCTGCTGCCGACGCGAGCGCAGCTGTCGGTGCGCTACATCCTCCACGAGATCGGGACGCACGCGCGGCTGAAGTTCCCCAAGGGCGAGGAGGCGCGCGACTACAACGTCCTGCAGAAGCTGGCCTACCTGGCGGTGATCCTCATCCTGCTGCCGCTGATGCTGCTCACGGGGCTGACGATGTCACCGGGGTTCAAC
The DNA here is from genome assembly GCA_964495645.1 of uncultured Phenylobacterium sp. GTDB lineage: Bacteria > Pseudomonadota > Alphaproteobacteria > Caulobacterales > Caulobacteraceae > Phenylobacterium. Next base: position 1,571 of record CAZBXO010000309.1, read on the forward strand.
GCTACGGCCCCGTGGCTGCTCGACGTGTTCGGCGGACGCCAGTCGGCGCGGACCGTTCACTTCATCTCGGCCAACCTGATCGTACTGTTTGTGGCCGTGCACCTGATCATGGTGGTGCTCTCGGGCCTGTGGAACAACGTCCGCTCGATGATCACCGGACGCTACGCGATCGAGGTGGAGGAGCCCGCGCCATGACCGACACGCCCTCCCGCCGCCGCTGGCTCGCCGCCGCGGGCGCGAGCCTCGGCGGACTCTGGCTCTCCGCCTGCAACAAGCTCAACGAGACGCCTGCGGTCGCAGGCGTCCTGGCCCGCGCCGAAGGCCTCAACCGAGTGGCCCAGCGGCTGGTCACCGACCGCAAGGCGCTGGCCCGGGAGTTCGCGGCCTCGGAGATCTCCCGTGACTTCAAGGCCAACGGCACGCTCTCGCCGCAGGACGATGAGTACGTCGGTCTGCGGGACGGCGGCTTCGCCGACTATCGGCTGGTGATCGACGGCCTGGTGGAGCAGCGGCTGGAGCTGACCCTCGCCGACCTACGGGCGCAGCCGGCGCGCAGCCAGATCACCCGCCACGACTGCGTCGAGGGGTGGTCCTCGATCGGCAAGTGGAAGGGCGCGCGGCTGGGTCCCTTGCTGGACCGGGCGAAGCTGAAAGCCGATGCGCGCTACATCGTCTTCCACTGCGCCGACACGCTGGAGCAGACCCTCGACGGGACCGGCCGCTACTACGAGAGCATCGACCTGGTCGACGCCTACCACCCGCAGACGATCCTCGCCTACGACATGAACGATGCGCCCCTGCCGGTGGCCCACGGCGCCCCGGTCCGCCTGCGGGTCGAGCGGCAGCTCGGCTACAAGCACGCCAAGTACGTCATGCGCATCGAGGCGGTGAAGGATTACGCCCAGATCGGCCGCGGCAAAGGCGGCTTCTGGGAGGACCGCGGCTACGAGTGGTACGCCGGGATCTGATTCCTACGCGTCCTCGTCGCTGTTCGACCGTCGCCGTTCGCGCGACGCCGTCCGGCGCTTGGCCTCGTTGGCCTTCTGCTCTTCCCAGTAGGCCATGCCCTCGTCCGGCTTGAACATGGTGCGCGGCGCGCCGTCTTTGGTGGTGACGGCGAAGACGTTGCCCTTCGGGTCGTAGAACAGGCGGTCGCCGTTGGCGCGGGTCATCGTCAGCGTGCCCTTCGGCGGCTGGTCGACGAAAGCGTGGGCCTTCTCCACGAAGGCCTCGAGATCGCGAGCGCCGAAGGCCTTGCCGTTGCGCTCGAAGGCGCGCTCGGCGTTCGCCTGCGCCGAGTAGCGCCGGCTGGCCGACCACATCGGCTTGCCGTCGACCAG
>CAZBXO010000310.1:0-2896 GCA_964495645.1 uncultured Phenylobacterium sp.
ACCATCGGAGCCGGCAGCGACGAACTGTGGCGCAGCCGCGCGGTCAAGCCGCCGACCCCACCGAAGCCGCCGGGGAACTAGCGCACATCCCGCCGAGGACGCGCAGCCCGTGGCGATCAGGATGCGCTCCTGCAAAGGAGCGACAAGGCCGTTCATCCCGATTGGCTTGCTTCAAGCCAATCGGGACGGGCTCTAAGGATCGTTGGCGGGTGGCGGGTCGATCCCCGCCACGGCGTCATCGCCGATGACGACGATCGCCGGGCGTTCCTTGACGGGCCCCGACATCAGCTCGGCGATCTCCTGCGCACACGGCGTGACGTCGCGCAGGGCCGCCCTCTGGGCATGGTCGTCGGCCATCGATCCTCCGGGTCTTTCGGCATGAAAATTCACGTGGGCGCAGCGCGGTTCCGCGGTCTAGTTTCGACCCATGAGTCACACGCGTCGATCCACCCTCGCCCTCCCCGCCCTCGCCCTGCCCGGTGTCGCCGTGGCCGCAGAGCCGAAACCCAAGCGCCCGCTACGGATCCTGATCCTCGGCGGCACCGGCTTCACCGGCCCGCACCAGGTTCGCTACGCGCTGGCCCGCGGCCACAAGCTCACGCTGTTCAATCGCGGACGGCGCCCCAAGGAATGGCCGGCGGCGGTCGAGGAGCTGACCGGCGACCGCAACACCGGCGATCTGAAGGCGCTGGAGGGCCGCGAGTGGGACGTCTGCATCGACAACCCCACCTCGCTGCCGTTCTGGGTTCGTGACGCCGGCAAGGTGCTGAAGGGGCGCGTCAAGCAGTATGTCTTCATCTCGACGATCTCGGTCTACGCCAAGAACGACGCCGTCGAGGACGAAAGCGGTCCGACGGCCAAATACGAGGGCAAGGACGCCTACGCCGAGCGCTCGATCAACAACGGCCTTTACGGACCGCTGAAGGCGCTCTGCGAGCAGGAGGCGCGCACTCAGTTCGGGGCCGACAACGTCACCGTCATCCGGCCTGGCCTGATCGTTGGACCCGGCGACGAGACCGACCGGTTCTCCTACTGGCCCGTGCGCCTGGCCAAGGGCGGCGAAATCCTCTGCCCGCCGGCCGCCGATCCTGTGCAGTTCATCGATGCGCGCGACATCGCCGAATGGACGATCCGCATGGTCGAGCAGGGCCGCAGCGGGACCTACAACGCCACCGGCCCCGATCGGCCGATGACTGTCCGCCAGATGCTCGACGGCATCGCCCGGGGCGTGAAGTCCAAGCCCACCTTCGTCCACGCCACCGAGGCCTGGCTGGAAGCCGAGAAGGTCAACGGCTGGTCCGATCTGCCGGTCTGGGTGCCGGGCGGCGCCGGCGAGAACCGCGGCTTCTCGCGGCGGATCATCAAGAAGGCGGTCGACGCCGGCCTGACCTTCCGTCCTCTGCCGCTGACCGCGGCCGACACCTTGGCCTGGTTCAAGGCCCAGCCGGCCGAGCGTCAGGCCAAGCCGCGCGCCGGCCTGGCGCCCGATCGCGAGGCGGCGCTGCTTGCCAAATGGAAGGCGCGCGAGACCTGACGCCCGCCTGCGATTTCCGAGGGGACGAGGAGCCGCGAAGCGGGTACCGTCGTTCTGACCGGAGGACCCGACGCATGATGATCCTTTCCGCCGCGTTGGGCCTTGCCCTCGCCGCCGCCACGACGCCGCCGGCGGGCTCTTCGGCGCCCCAGGCCGACGATCCGCCCCCCGCGGTGACGCGCTTCAAGTGCGAGGATGGGCAGGACCTGACCGCCCAGTTCGTCAGCCGCAACGCCGGCCTGGTGGCGATCGTGAATTCCGGCGCGGGCCCGCATGCGCTGCCCCTGGTGCCCTGGGACGGCGGCGAGATTCGCCTGACCTGGAGCGACGGCCTCAGGACCCTGACCTGGAGTCCCGGCGTCCAGATCATGTTCATGGAAGGACGCACACATCGCATGTGCGGCCGGGGCGGCGGGCATGGCGGCCACTCCGCGCCCAAGGGTTCGGGTCCCGCCCGAGCCACCTGATCACAATTTCGCAACCTTCCCGGCTCTGGCGCGCTTAAGCGTAGCCATTGAGGGAGACTATCCTATGAAGGTGACGATGACGCTGCTGGCGATGGCCGGCGCGCTGGCCTTGGGCGCCTGCGAAAGCAAGGCCGACAAGGCTGCCGAGGCCAAGGCCGACAGTCTCGAGGCTCAGGCCGCGGCCACCCCGAACGAGGCGCAGGAGAAGGCCCTGAACGCCGAAGCCGACAAGATCGAGCAGCAAGCCGGAAACGCCGACGGCGGTGCGACGACGGCCAACACGCCGGACACCAGTCCCTCGACCGAGAAGCACTAAGACGCGAACTTCGGTATTGACGTCGAGAGCCCCGGCCTCACGGCCGGGGCTCTTTGTTCAGGCGGGCATCCTGTGCAGCGCGCAGAGCTTGTTGCCGTCCGGATCGCGCAGGTAGGCGAGGTAGAGCTTGCCGGTCGGGCCCTCGCGGGTACCCGGCGGGTCCTCGATGGCCACGCCGCCGTTGGCCACGCCCGCCGCGTGCCACGCGTCGGCCTGGGCCGGCGTCGCGCAGTTGAAGCCCACAGTCGAGCCGTTGCCGATGGTGGCCGCATTGCCGTCGATCGGCAGTGAGACGGCGAACACGCCGGTGGGCGTCATGTAGAAGATCCGGTGCCGGTCCTGCACGGCCGGCCCCATCCCCAGCGCGCCCAGGGTGGCGTCATAGAACTTCCTGGCGCGGTCCAGGTCGTTCGTGCCGACCATGATGTGCGAGAACATCTGCAATCCCCTCCCAAGTTGGCTTGAAGCTTTCGACATCGATGTCCTGGCGCGCATGCGACGAACAGCTACGCGCGCAGGTGTGCGGCGGGCGCGAATGCGGCCCGCGGCTACTCCGCCGCCATCAGGATCTGGGCCTCG
>CAZBXO010000311.1:0-2878 GCA_964495645.1 uncultured Phenylobacterium sp.
CGCACCGCGGTCCGGACGGTCTGCGCGTCGAGACCCAGACCGGCGCCGCCCTGGCGCACGCCCGCCTCGCCATCATCGACCTGGAGGGGGGCTGGCAGCCGCTGACCGCGGCCGGCTCCACGGTCATCGGCAACGGGGAGATCTACAACTACGTCGAGCTCATCGCCGAGCACGGCCTGACGCCGGCCACCGGCTCCGACTTCGAGCCACTGCTCCACCTCTACGCCCGCGAGGGCCCGGCCGCCTTCCAGCGCCTGCGCGGCATGTACGGCCTCTGCCTGATCGGCGCCGACGGCCGCGCATGGCTGGCGCGCGACCCCTTCGGCATCAAGCCGCTCTACATCCTCGAGCACGACGGCGGTCTGGCGTTCGCCTCCGAACCCCGCGCCTTCTTCGCCGCCGGGCTCCTGCCGCGCGACCTCGACGAAACCGCCGCCCGAGAGCTGTTGGCCCTCAACTACACAGTCGGCGAACGGACGATGTTCCGCGGCTTGCGCCGCCTTGCGCCGGGTGAAGTCGTCGAGGTCCGCGAAGGACGGATCGCCGGCAGCAAGCGGTTCCGACCCATCCCGCCGCCCGCCTCGATCTCCGACGATCCGATCCGCCAACTCGACGCCGTCCTCGAGGACTCCGTCCGCGTCCACCAGCGCTCGGATGTGCCGTATGGCCTCTTCCTCTCCGGCGGCATCGACTCCACGGCCATCGCGGTCCTGATGGCGCGCCTGAACGAGCGCCCCGTCACTGCCTTCACCTGCGGGTTCGACGCGCCCGGCGCGGCCGACGAGCGCGCTGCGGCCGAGCGGGTGGCCCGTGCGCTCGACCTCGACTGGCGCGAGACCCGGTTCGGCGAGGCGGACTTCTGGCGCATCCTGCCGCAGGTCGCCTGGGCGCTCGACGACCCCACCGCCGACTACGCCACCCTGCCCACCTACAAGCTGGCCGAAGCCGCCAAGGGCACGCTCACCGTGGTGCTGACGGGCGAGGGGGGCGACGAGCTGTTCGGGGGCTACGGCCGCTACCGGCGCGCTCTGCGCCCGCGCCTGCTGGGCGGCCGCCCCGCCGAGCCGCGCACCGACGACGCCGCCGCCCTGGCCCGCTGGCGCGACGCCGCGCGGCCGCCACGCGGCCTCACCCGCCTGCAGGCCGCCCAGTGGGCCGACATCGCCACCTGGCTGCCCGACGACCTGCTGCTCAAGCTCGACCGCTGCCTGATGGCCCACGGCCTGGAGGGCCGCACGCCGTTCCTCGACCGCGAGGTCGCCGCCTTCGCCTGGGGTCTGCCCGACCGCGACAAGGTCCGTGGCGGTTACGGCAAGTGGATCGTCCGTCGATGGCTCGACCGCGCCTGCCCAGCCGCCCGGCCGTGGGCGAGGAAGCAGGGGTTCACCGTACCGGTCGACGCCTGGATCGCGCCCCGCGCCGGCGCCATCGGCGAGCGCATTGGCCAGGTCGCCGCGGTCCGCCGTGTCGTCGGCGACACCGCCGCCGCCCGCGTGCGCGATGACAAAGGCCGCTGGCCGTTGCTGTTCTTCGCGGTATGGGCGTTGATCCATCTGGAGGGCGCGGCCCCGGCCGAGGCCCTGGAAGCTGTTGCTGGGAGATCCTGAATGCGCGCTCTCGTGATCGCCGCCGCCGCCGTCCTGGCCGCCTGCAGCGGCGGACCGCCCGGCGCCGCCCAGACGGGCGGGGGCAGCGCTGAGACGCGGGCCCCGAACGGCAAGGACCAGAAGCCCGCGTTCGCCGGCCAGACCCGCGCGCCGAACGTGAAGTCCAACGTCGCCTACACCGCCTCCGACCACGTCACCGGCCTCGCCAAGCCGTGGGGCCTCGCCTTCCTGCCGGACGGCGGCCTGCTGATCACCGAGCAGGCGGGACGCCTGCGCCTCTTCTCGGGCGGCAAGCTCTCCGCGCCGATCCCCGGCGTTCCGCAGGTCGACGGCCAGCGCCAGGGCGGCCTGCTGGGCCTCGCCCTCGACCCGGGCTACGCCCGCAACGGCCTGGTCCACCTCTGCTACTCGGAAGGCCATACCGACGGGACCACCAACACCGCGGTCGGCCGCGGCAGGCTTGTGACGGGCGCGACCCCGCGCCTCGAGGGGTTCCAGACCACGTGGCGTCAGACGCCGCAGATGCCCTCGACCATGCACTACGGATGCCGGCTGGTGTTCGCCCGCGACGGGACGTTGTTCGTCACCCTTGGCGAGCGCTCGATCATCCCGGGCCGCATGCAGGCCCAACGCCTTGACGGCACGCTCGGCAAGGTCGTGCGCATCAACGCCGACGGCTCGATCCCGAAGGACAATCCCTTCGTGGGCCAGGCCGGCGCGCGGCCGGAGATCTTCTCGATCGGCCACCGCAACATCCAGTCGGCCGCTCTCAACCCCTCGACCGGCGAACTGTGGGAGGTCGAGCACGGGACCCGGGGCGGCGACGAGCTCAACATCGTCCGCAAGGGCAAGGACTACGGCTGGCCCACCGTCGCCTACGGCATCGAGTACCAGGGTGGCCCGATCACCGGCGGCATCCAGCAGAAGGCCGGCATGGAACAGCCTGTCTATTACTGGGACCCGGTCATCGCACCGTCTGGCATGGCCTTCTACGAAGCCGACGCCTTCCCGGCCTGGAAGGGCAGCCTGTTCGTGGGCGGCCTGGGGACCAAGCGCGTCTCGCGCCTGACCTACGCCGGCGAAAAGGTCACGGGCGAGGAGTGGCTGTTCACCGAGCTCGGCGAGCGCATCCGCGACGTGGTCGTCGGCCCCGACGGCGCCCTCTACCTCGCCACCGACAACGACAACGGCCGCATCATCCGCATCGGCCCGAAGCGCTAGCGGGCGAGCGCAACCCTAAGGCTGAGGACCGACAACGCCAGCGCGACCGG
>CAZBXO010000312.1:0-2863 GCA_964495645.1 uncultured Phenylobacterium sp.
TTACGTTGACGCAAGCGTCATCTTCCCTCTCGGGGCGCCCGCGCGTATAGGTCGCGGCCTGGCCGTACGGCGTAAAGCCGACCCTCCGGAGCCCGGTGATGAACCTCGATTTCACCCCCGAAGAGAATGCGTTCCGCGAGGAGGTCCGCGCCTTCATCGCCGAGAACTATCCGCCCGAACTGCGCAAGGCGCAGGACGAGGATCGGCCGCTGACCAAGACCGAGTACCTGCTCTGGCACAAGGTGCTGGCCAAGAAGGGCTGGGCGACCGTGTCGTGGCCGGTCGAGCACGGCGGGACGGGCTGGACGCCCACCCAGAAGTACATCTGGTCCGAGGAACTGGCCCGCGCCGACGCCCTGCCCGTCCTGCCGTTCGGCGTCAACATGCTGGCGCCTGTGATCTACACGTTCGGCACCGAGGAGCAGAAGAAGCGGTTCCTGCCCGGCATCCAGAGCGGCGACGTCTGGTGGTGCCAGGGCTACTCCGAGCCGGGCGCCGGCTCCGACCTGGCCAGCCTGAAGACCAAGGCCGAGCGGATCACCGCCGACGACGGCCGCGAGTACTACATCGTCAACGGCCAGAAGACCTGGACCACGCTCGGCCAGCACGCCGACTGGGGCTTCTTCCTGGTGCGCACCGACCCGACCGCCAAGCCGCAGTCCGGCATCTCGTTCCTGCTGATCGACATGAAGAGCCCGGGCGTCACGGTCCGGCCGATCATCACGCTCGAGGGCGGGCACGAGGTCAACGACGTCTTCCTCGACAACGTCAAGGTGCCGGTCGAAAACCGCATCTTCCATGAGAACCAGGGCTGGACCTGCGCCAAGGCGCTGCTCGCCCACGAGCGCTCCGGCATCGCCGGCGTGGCGCGCTCCAAACGCAACCTCGACAAGCTGAAGACCATCGCCCGGACCGAGCGCTCCGACATCGGCGGCAGCCTGATCGGCGACGCCTTCTTCCGCAGGAAGCTCGCAGAGCTCGAGATCGACCTTACGGCGCTGGAGTTCACCGAGCTGCGCACGCTTGCCGGCGAGTCGAGCGGCAAGGGCCCCGGACCCGAAAGCTCGATCCTCAAGATCAAGGGCACCGAGATTCAGCAGCGGCTGCAGGAGCTGGCGCTGGAGGCGGTCGGCCACTACGGCGCGCCGTTCCTGCGCGACGTCGGCGGGCACAACTTCGGCGTCGGCCCGGACTACGCCGCGGGCGTCGCCGGCGAGATGTTCAACGGCCGCAAGACCTCGATCTACGGCGGCTCCAACGAGATCCAGCGCAACATCATCGCCAAGGCCGTGCTGGGCCTTTAGCGCGGGAGAGCTCCCCTCCCCCTTGCGGGGCGGGGTCGGGGGTGGGGGTGTTGGACCGAACGCCGGGAGCTATCCACAAATCCGACCGCGGGGACGCCGCGGCGAAGCGCCTGCGTGGGGCCCTCACCTGTGAAGAGCGGTTGTTGTGGAGAGAACTTCGGAAGACAGGATACCACTTTCGCCGCCAAGCCCCGTTCGGGCCGTACATCGTAGACTTCGTCCGCCACGAGTATCGGCTGACCATCGAACTGGATGGCGAGGTTCACCGCCTTCCCGGCGTGGAAGTCCTCGACGCAAATCGCGAAGCTTGGCTGACAGCGCGAGGGTACCGGGTTATGCGCTTCGAGAACAGCCAGGTTACGTCAGACTTGAACTCGGTGATGCAGATGATCCTGGCCAGGATCATCGCAGACACCCCCACCCCCGGCCCCTCCCCGCAAGGGGGAGGGGAGCAGATGGAGTAGCCCCACCGTGGACTTCAGCTTCACCGAAGAGCAGTCGATGCTGCGCGACACGGTCGCGAGCTACCTGGCCGACAACTACGACTTCGAGAAGCGCCGCGCGGCGGTGGCCAGCGAGGCCGGCTGGCGGCCCGCCGTCTGGCAGGCCTTCGCCGAGGAGCTCGGCATCCTGGGCGCGCCGTTCTCCGAGGACCTGGGCGGTCTGGGCGGCGGCCCGATCGAGAACATGATCGTCATGGAGGAGTTCGGGAAGGCGCTGGTCGTCGAGCCCTACCTCGGCACCGTGGTGATCGGCGGCGGCTTCCTGAAGCACTCCGGCCACGCCGCGGCCGCCGACCTGATCGGCGGGATCATCGCCGGCGACACCCGCTTCGCCTTCGCCTACGCCGAGCCCAAGGGCCGCTACAACCTGGCCGCCGTCGCCACCACGGCGAAGAAGGACGGCGCCGGCTACGTGCTGAACGGTCACAAGGCCGTCGTGATCGGCGCGCCGTTCGCCACCCACCTGATCGTCACCGCCCGCACCGGCGGCGGGGAGCGCGACGCGCAGGGCATCTCGGTGTTCCTGGTGGCCAAGGACGCGGCGGGCGTCACCACCCGCGACTACCCGACCGTCGACGGCCAGCGCGCCTCGGAAGTCTACCTGGAGAACGTCAGCGTCGGCGCCGACGCGCTGATCGGCCCGGCCGACCAGGGCCTGCCGCTGGTCGAGAAGGTGGTGGACGAGGCCATCGCCGCCACCTGCGCCGAGGCCTGCGGGGTGCTGCGCAAGCTGCACGAGGGCACGCTGGAATACACCAAGCAGCGCAAGCAGTTCGGCGTGCCGATCAGTTCGTTCCAGGTGCTGCAGCACCGGATGGTCGACATGTTCATCGCGCTCGAGCAGTCCGTCTCGATGACCTACATGGCCAACATCAAGGTCTCCGACGACGCCGAGCGCCCGAAGGCGGTGTCGGCCGCGAAGGTGCAGATCGGCAAGTCGTGCCGCTACGTGGGCCAGCAGGCCATCCAGCTGCACGGCGGCATGGGCATGACCGACGAGATGGCCATCGGCCACTACTTCAAGCGCGCCACCATGATCGAGAGCGCCTTCGGCTC
>CAZBXO010000313.1:0-2847 GCA_964495645.1 uncultured Phenylobacterium sp.
CTGAGATCGGGCGGGGCCACGGTCATCAGCGGCGGACCGGCGCTCGGCCCACGGCTCTCGCCGCCGCCCTCGTCGCCGCCGTCGTCGCCGCCTTCGTCACCGCCGCCCCCTTCGTCGCCGCCGCCGCCCGAGTCGCTGCTGCCGCTGTCGGAACTGGCCGATGAGGTTGAGCTCGACTCGGCAGGACTCGCCGGCGCCAGCGCCAGGACCTGGGTCGTCTGGGCCAGCGTGGTCGAGACGGTCTGGCTCCCGCAGCCGCCAGCCACTTCGCAGCCGTTCACGCGCACGCCCGAGGTCAACGCGCCGTTGACCAGCACGCCGCCGCCTGAACGCGTCGAAAGGCTGCTCTGCACCTGGCCGTTCTGGTCCCGGAACGACCCGAACAGGTCGACCACTTGCGCGGGCGCGACGGTGAGCACCGTTGCGACCGGCTGGGACATGTTGGCGAGGAAGAGACCGTTCGGCGCGGCCGCGGTCCCGGAGTTCTGCTGCAGGATGCGCACCGTGCCATTCAGCGTCAGCGTGCCGGCGGTAATGAAGATCCGGTCCTGTTCGCCAGCAATCGCCGTCGCGCCGGATGGTTGGTCCCGCGCGATGTTGACGGTCGCGGGGCTGGCGTTGGCGACCAGGGAGATGAACCGCTGGGAGCCCAGGATCACGTCGCGATCGGCATTCAGTGACACCGTGTCGAACGCCCGAACGCCCGTGAATCCGGTGGCCGCGTTGCCGCTGGCGGCGCCGAGCGCGCCGCTGACCAGGATGCGGCCCGGCCGGAAGGCGCTGTCGTTGGGGTCGCCGATGGTCAAGGCGCCGCCGTTGACGGTGGGCGCGGCGACGCCGGTGACGATCACGTCGTTGCCGGTCCGAGCCCCCAGGATGAGCCGTGGCGTTCGACTGGGCGTGACAGTCAGGTCGCGGACGGTCAGGTCGCCCGCGGTCGAGCTGATCGTCGAGCCCGAGTAGAACGATGTGTCGCCCGTCGACTGGATGCGCTGGAATTCAGCGTCGGTGATCGCGAGGCCTTCGGCGCCGGCAGACGGGCCGCTGTTCGCCGCCGAGCTCGTGCCGGAGCCCCCGAGGGTGAGCGCGCCGGCCAGGGACTCGATCCGCACGCTGGCGCCTGAGATCGCGCCCAGGATGTCGAGGTCGCCCGCCCGGATGACCACCGCCCGGCCGGCCGTCGCCGCGTTGACCGACAGCAGGCCCTGGACGTTCAGGAAGATGTCGCGGCCAGCGGAGAAGGTGGTGACCGTCGGGCCGGTGAGCAGTGTGCCGCCACCGCCCCCGTAGTTCACGTCGGCATTGGCCCCCATCGCGCGCAGCGTGAAGTTGCGGCCGGCGGGTTGGTCGTCTCCGCGCGCGCCGGTGATCGCGGCGTTGCCGACGAAGATCGACCCGGTGGCGTTGGTCGTGGTGATCGAAATGTCGTCTTCGGCGATCAGCTGCCCCAGGTTGACCGCGGCCGTGGTCGGGGCTGCGCCGATGCCGGCGCCCGAGGCGTTCACCGTGATGCTGCGCCCGGCGCTCAGCCGATTGCCGGTCACGGTGGCGGCGTCGATCTGCAGCCGGCCCAGTACGTCCACCGTGCCCGGAACCGTCACCGCGCCGCCGGCGCGGAGCGTGGCGTTCGAGCCGGCCGTGGCCTGGTTGCGGACGTTGATCGACTGGCCGGCGTCGATGGCGAGCAAGCGCGTCGCGTTCAGCGACCCCACGTCGACCACGTTGGCGAGCAGGCCGACGTCGCGACCCGCCGACAGCTGCGTGGCGTTGAGCGTCGTCGGTTGCGAGAATCCCGCGAGCACGTCGCGTTGCGCCGAGACGATGCCGACGTTGGCGGTGGTCTGTGTGGTGGAGTTGGTCCGCGCCGTGCCCGGCGTCTTGCCGAGGATGTCGACGCCCGCCGTCAGGATCACGTCGCCGCCTGAGCCGAACGCGGTCTGCGCCGCCAGCAGCCCAGGCGCGGAGATCACCGAGCTGGCCACCTCCGCACGGTTCACGACCGCCGCGATCACCGTGCCGGCAAGGGTCTGACCCGCGAGCGAAAGCGGCGCGCTGGAGCCGCTGCCGCCGCTGGCCGGGACCACGAAGTCGAGCAGGTCGAGGCCGCCGGTGCCGGGAGCGAAGCGCACGGTGAAGTCGCTCGCCGCGCCGAACATCGCCGTGCCGGCCTGGATGGTGGAGCCCGCCCCAGTGCTGACCGAGCCGGAGATCAGCGCCACGGCGCCGCCGCCGGTGGTGATTTGCGCCCCGCCGCCGACCTGTACGCTGCCGCTCGAGCCGGTGACCCGGAAGCTGGTCCCCGATGCATTCAGGAAGTCGGCCATGTCGACCGTGCCGGTCGTGGCGAGGAGCGCACCGACGTTGACCCGCGCGTTGCCGCCGAAGACCACGCCGCCAGGCGCGGCGAACCAGACGTTGCCCTGCCGCCGGGTCGAGCCGACAAGCGCCTCGACGTTGCCGTCGATGAGCGCCGAGCCGGCGACCTTGTTGAGCACGATCCAGCTGGCGTCGCCGAACCGGTACACCACCGCCGCGTCGGAGCCGAGGTTGTAGCTCGACCAGCCGATGACCGTGCGCGGCGCCTGCAGCGTCACGTCGGTGAAGGTGCTCGACCCGACGATGACCGGCGCCTGGCCGCCGGAGCTGAACTGTGTCTGCCCCTGGGCCACGGTGAGCTGAGCGAGCGCCGTGGTCGGCGCCAGCAGGATGGCGGCGGTGGCGGCGCTGGCCAGAAGCCGCAGTCGTGAGCTGGTCATCCCCACCTCTACAGAAGCCCGTCGGACCACATCGAGCCTCCCATGAGGTTCTGCAGGAAGGAAGAGACCTCGGCCTCGATGCTCGGCGACG
>CAZBXO010000314.1:0-2837 GCA_964495645.1 uncultured Phenylobacterium sp.
GGCCACGAGGTGGTGAACCTCGACGTCCTCAGCTACTCGGCCAACCTGGAGAATGTCGCCTCCGTCGAGGATCATCCTGGATACGCCTTCGAGGAAGCCGATATCTGCGACCGGGCTCGTGTGGAGGCGATCTTCGCGCGCCACCAGCCTGACGCTGTGATGCACCTGGCCGCCGAGAGCCACAACGATCGGGCCATCGAGGGCCCGCTCGACTTCGTACGCACCAATGTGATGGGCACCGCGATCCTGCTGGAGGTCGCCCGGGCCTACTGGGGCAAGCTGGAGGAGCCGCGGAAGTCGGCGTTCCGGTTCCACCACGTGTCGACCGACGAGGTGTTCGGCGCGCTGGGCGAGGACGGGGATTTCACCGAGGAGACACCTTACGATCCGAACTCGCCCTATTCGGCCTCGAAGGCGGCGGCCGACCATCTGGTCCGCGCTTGGCGCCGCACCTTCGGGCTGCCGATGGTGCTGACCAACTGCTCCAACAACTACGGGCCCTACCAATTCCCCGAGAAGCTGATCCCGACGGTGATCACCCGGGCGCTGGAGGGCAAGACGATCCCGGTCTACGGCGACGGCCGCCAGGTGCGCGACTGGCTGCACGTGGACGACCACGCCGAGGCGCTGCTGCTGGTGCTGGGCAAGGGCCGCCTCGGCGAGACCTATTGCATCGGCGGCGACGCCACGAAACGGAACCTGGAGGTGGTGAAGCTGATCTGCGCCCACCTGGACAGGATGGCGCCCGCCAACACCCCGCACGCCGAGAAGATCACCTTCGTGACCGACCGGCCGGGGCACGACTTCCGCTACTCGATCGACGCCTCGAAGCTGGAGGCCGAGCTCGGCTGGACGCCGCGCAAGCCGCTGGAGGCGGGGCTCGAGGACACCGTGCGCTGGTACGTCGACAACTACGGCTGGGTGGAGCGCATCCGTGAGCGCGGCTTCCATTCCGAGCGCCTGGGGCTCGTCAAGGCGTGAGGGGCCCATAAGCATGAGACGGGGCATCATCCTGGCCGGCGGCGCCGGCACGCGGCTGCACCCGCTGACCATCGCGGTCTCCAAGCAGCTGCTGCCGGTCTACGACAAGCCGATGATCTACTATCCGCTGTCGGTGCTGCTGCTGGCCAGTATCCGCGAGATCCTGATCATAACGACGCCGGAGGACCAGCCGCAGTTCAAGCGGCTGTTCGGCGACGGCTCGCAGCTGGGCTGCCGGTTCGAATATGTGGTGCAGCCGACGCCGGGCGGGCTCGCCGAGGCCTATCTCCTGGGCGAGGACTTCGTGGCCGGCCAGCCGTCGACGATGATCCTCGGCGACAACATCTTCTTCGGCCATGACTTCGTGAAGATGCTGAAGTCGGCCGACGCGCGGACCGAGGGCGCGACGGTGTTCGGCTACGGCGTGCACGACCCCGAGCGCTACGGGGTCGTGGAGATCACGCCGGACGGCCGGGCGCTCTCCATCGAGGAGAAGCCCGCGAAGCCGAAGTCCAACTGGGCGGTGACCGGGCTCTACTTCTACGACGGCCGCGCCAGCGAGATCGCCAAGACCTTGACGCGTTCGGCGCGCGGCGAGCTGGAGATCACCGCGCTCAACGACGTCTACCTGCAGGAAGGCAAGCTGCATGTGGAGCTGCTGGGGCGCGGCTTCGCCTGGGAGGACGCCGGCACGCACGACAGCCTGATCGGGGCCGGCGAGCTGATCCGCGTGTTCGAGCGCCGCCAGGGCTTGCGCATCGGCTGCATCGAGGAGATCGCGTTCCAGTCCGGCTGGATCGATTCCGCGCAGCTCATGCTGCTGGCCGAATTCCAGGCGAAGAGCGAGTACGGCCGGTACCTGCGAAGTCTGGCGGAAAAATCGCCTGTCGACGGCAATTGAAGACCATCGTTCGACGTGAAGACGAATAGGATGTTGTTAGGCTAGGCTGACTAGGCAGACTCACTGGTGTAGGGCGCGTCTGCGCTTCTTCTCGGCACGTCTGTCCCACGGAGGGATCATTGAAGACCAGAACGCTCGTCATCGCGGCCTGGGTGGCCATCGGGCTCAGCCTCTCCGGCTGCGACCGAATCAAAGGGCTGCTCGGCGGCGGCAAGCCGAAGGGCCAGGTCGTGGCCACGGTGAACGGCGACGAAATCACGGCGCTGGAACTGCGCCAGGCGATGGGCAACTTCTCGTCGAAGGACCCGAAGGTGATGAAGGCGGCCCAGGATCAGGCGATCCAGCAGCTGATCCTCAAGCACCTCATCCTGCAGAAGGCGAAGGAGCAGAAGCTCGACAAGTCGGCGGACTATGTCCAGCAAATGCACCGCGGCGAGGAGGCGCTCCTCGTTCAGCTCTATCAGCGCAAGCTCGCCCAGTCGGTAGCTTCTCCCAGCCGCGACGACGCCCAGGCCTACGTCTCTGCGAATCCAGACAAATTCGCCAACCGCCGGATCCTGGTCGCCGAGCAGGTGATCGCGCCTCTCAGTCCAAAGATCACGCCGAACCGGGTCACCCCGCTCAAGACCCTTCAGGACGTGCGCGCGCTCTATGAATCAGAGGGTCTTCAGGTTCAGCAGAATGTGACCACGATCGATACCCTGCAGCTGCCGCCCCAGGTTCTGGCCCAGATCAACAAGCTTCCGCCGGGTGACGTCTTCGTTATGCCCCAGGGCGGCGGTCTTGTGTTCAACAGCATCGTCGAGTCCCGCGCCGCGCCGTTCACGGGCGACGCCGCCGTTGCCTACGCAATCAACGCGCTGCGCAACCAGAAAGCGCAGACGCTCGTTGCTCAGCAAGTCGATCTGATGCGAAAGGGCGCCGACAAGTCGATCGTTTACAACGACGCCTACAA
>CAZBXO010000315.1:0-2781 GCA_964495645.1 uncultured Phenylobacterium sp.
CGGTCGTCAGCGGCGAGCTGGTGGACATCAAGGACGGCCCCGAGGCCGGCGCGCTCGCGCTCGTCCTGCGCCAGACGGGCAAGCCGGCCCAGAGGGTGGTCTCCAAGGAGCGCAACGTCGCCGCCCTGATCCAGGCCGGCGCGGAACGCATGTACGGCGCCCAGTATTCCGGCCGCTTCCTCAACTGGCTCCGCGACCACGGCCGCGCCGCCGACGCCGCAGCGCTGGCGCGGGAGTACGCGACCTGGCGCTGGTACGTCGCCCGCGGCGCCGGGCTCTCTTCGATCGCCGGCGAACCGGAGACGCCGGCGCGCCAGGGCCTGGCGATGCGCTGGGAGGCCGCGAGCGTGTTCGGCGATCGCTCCTGGAGCGGCTGGGGCCAGCTGGCGCGCGTCGAAGAGCAGTTCGGGCATGTCGAGCATGCCCTGCTCGCCCGCCGCCGCGCGGTCCATGATGACCGCCGCTCGACCCGCGCGCTCTCGCCCCAGGGCCTGCGCTTCCTGCTGGACACCAACATCTCGGGCATGGCCCTCGCAGTGAGCGACGTGCGTCCCCTCCTCACCTACGTCTGCGGCCAGTTTTCGGTGGAGCCGTGTTCGCCGGAGGCGATCGTCGCCGCGGTGCGCGTGCGCGGCAACCTGGGTTCGGTCCCGCAGACCGCCTTGGCGCTCGCCCGCGCCCACGATCCGGCCTTGGCCGCGCGCCTGCTGGCCACCTCGCCCACCGGCAATCCTCAGATACGGCTCACCGCCGAAGCCCAGATCGCCGTGGAGCGGCAGGACTGGGCGAGCGTGCTGACGCTGGCCGACCGCTCGGACGCCCTGGCCCGCCAGATGCCGAACGCCGACGTCCCCAACCGCGCCGCCATCTGGCGGCCGCTGGCGCTGGCCAAGCTCGGCCGCCCGCCCGTCGATCAGCCGCCCCTGGCCGAGTGCTACGACTGCCTGATCGCCGCGGCGATGGCCGCCGCCGCCCGCAGCGATACCGCCGAAGCCGAGCGCCTCTTCACCGCCGCCGAGCGCCAAGGGCCCTCCTACCACCGCGCCCAGCTCGAGCACGCCCGCGCACGCCTGGCGCGCGGCGACGCCGCCGGCGCCATCGCCCTCGTGAGGCCCTTCGCCGCCCAGCCCGGCCAGGCCGACGCGCTGTTCATCTGGGGCCAGGCGCTGGCCGCCCAGGGCGACACACGGTCAGCAAGGGTGAAGTTCCAGGCCGCCGCCAGGATGGCCCCCTGGTGGGCCGACGCCGTTGCGAAGGCCGCCCGATGAACGCCCCCACCACCAACGACCCCATCGAGCTCGCCCTGGAGGCCGAGGCCGCCGGCGCGCCGCCATCCGGCGTCGCCCACGAGGTGCTCACCAAGCAATCGCGCCTGCTCGACGCCCAGATCGCCCTGGCCCGGCAGGAGAAGCTCCGCAACCGCGCCCGCGGCGCGGCGTTCGCGGCCGCGGCGGCGCTCGTGCTCGGCGCGGCCGGCTGGATGGTGCTCGACGCCAGCCGCGCCTCCGGCATCGTCATCCGCCCCTTCGACACCACCCCGGCGCTCACCGCCCAGGGCCTCTCCGGCGAGGCGCTGGCCAACGACCTGCTGGGCCGGGTCGCCGCCATGCAGGCCACTACCGACTCGGCCCGGTCCGAACGGCGCGCCTCCGGCGCCGGCGACGAGGTGACGGTCGAGATCGCCCAAACCGGAATCTCAGTCGGCGAAGTGCTCCGCCTGCTGCGGGCGAAGTTCGGCCACGAGGACGCTATCTCCGGCTCGCTGCGGCCCGGCCCGGAGGATCAGCTCACCATCTCGGTGCGGGTGAACGGCCGGCAGGTCGATGTGCCGCCCGCGCCGGGGTCCACAACGGCCGACGCCCTGCTCGACGCCGCCGCCGAGGCGGTGATGCGCGAGACGGACGGCTACCGCTATGCCCGTTGGCTCGCGCAGCAGGGTCGCCATGACGAGAGCATCGCCCTGCACCGCCGGCTGACCCAGGTCGGCTCCCCCACCGATCGCGCCTGGTCGTGGTCCGCGCTCTCCGCCGGCCTCATTCAAGCCGGCCGGCCGCAGGAGGCGGTGGCGGCCGCTCGCACCGCGCACGCCCTCGACCCACGACAGCCCACTGCGATGGTCAACCTGCGCGTCGCCGAGGATGCGATGGGCCACGCCGAGGCCGCGTTCGCCGCCAACATGGAGGCTGTCCGGACCCTGCCGCGGGACAGCGTAAACGCGCCGGGGGCGCGTGGGTTCGCCGCCCTTCTCCGCAAGGACTTCCGGACTTACATGCAGTTGCAGCGCGCGCAGTCCCGGCAGCGGGTGACCGCTGCAGATGGCCGAACCCTGACGATCAACCGCGCCCAGGGACTCGCGGCGATGCACGAGGCCTCCGCCGCGCGCGAGCAATTGGCCTCGGTCACCGCCCCGCCAATCCGGCCGATGCTGGGAACCGCCGGGCTCGGGCTCGCGCTGGCCCCCCTCATCGCCACCGAGGACTGGGCGGCGATGGAGGCTCAGCTCTCCCAGCCCTGGACGTTCGCGCCCGGGACCAACACCCAGGGGGCTGGCGACGAGGGCGCGGCCGTGTGGTGGGACCGCGTCCTGCGTTGGCCGTGGCAGGCCTACCTCGCCGCCCGCGCCGGCCGGTTCGAAGACGCCGAGCGCCTGATCGGGCAGACGCCGGCCGACTGCTACCTCTGCGTCCGGATGCGCGGTGAGGTCGCCGCCCTGAAGGGCGACCACCCAGCCGCCGACCGCTGGTTCGCGGAGGCCGTGCGCCAGGGCCCGAGCCTCGCCGA
>CAZBXO010000316.1:0-2779 GCA_964495645.1 uncultured Phenylobacterium sp.
CAGGACCGGCCGCCGGCCTTCACCCGCTTCAACCTCTTCCTGCGCGACGCCTTCAGCTGCCAGTACTGCACGGCGGACGCGGACCTGACGTTCGACCACGTGATCCCGCGTTCGCGGGGCGGCCGCACGACCTGGGAGAACATCGTCACCGCCTGCGCGCGCTGCAACCTGGCCAAGGGCGGCCGCACGCCGGTCGAGGCGCACATGCACCCGCGCACCCGGCCGCGCCGCCCCACCGCCTGGGAGCTGCAGGACCGCGGCCGCCGCTTCCCGCCGCATCACCTGCACGAAAGCTGGCTCGACTACCTCTACTGGGACATCGAGCTGGAAGCCTGACGCCGGGCCGCGGCCAGGTTGCGGTCGAGCCGCCAGGCCGTCAGCTTGCCCTGCAACAGCCGGGTTCCGACCAGATAGGCCGGCGTGCCCTCGATCCCGAGCGACCAGGCCTGGAAGGCGTTGCGGGCCAGCACCGCGTCGATCTCGCGTCCGTGCGTGGCCAGATCGGCTCGGAGCCGAGTCCAGTCGACGCCGGCGGCGTCGGCCGCCCGGCGCAGGCCCGGATCGTCGAGCGGACCGGGCGCCCGCATCAGGGCGTCGTGCATGGCGACGTAGCGGCCCTGCCGATGGGCGGCCAGCGCGACCCGGGCGGCCCGGCGGGACGCCTCGCCCAGGATCGGCCAGTCCTTGTAGATCACCCGCACCTTGCCATCGCGCGCGATCCGCGACTGCAGCGCCGGCTCCGAGGCGCGGCAGACGGGGCAGCGGTAGTCGGTGAAGACCACCACCGTCACGTCGGCGCCCTCGGGCGCGAGGCGCGGCGCGCCGGGATCCTCGACGACCGCCCTGTAGACCTGGGTGCGGCCCACATCGACGGCTCCGCCGCCCATCGACTGCAGCGCCCAGGTCGCGCCGAGGGCCACAGCCACAAGGACCGCCAGCACCGCCAGCGAACGCCGCTGGAGCGGGGCCCTCACCTGCCGGACTGCAACGGCTTCTCGAGCACCACGAACTCGAGGTCCCGCAGCGGAATGCCGAACTTCGGATCGTCGGCCGGAAACGGCTGGCGCTCGCCCGTGGCGGCATAGCCGCGGCGTTCGTACCAGGCGATCAGTTCGCTGCGGATGCTGATCACCGTCATGCGGATGCGGGTCGCGCCGCGGGCCTTGGCGGCCGCCTCGCCCTCGGCCAGCATCAGGCGTCCCAGCTGGCGGTCCTGCAGCTCCGGGCGCACTGTCAGCAAGCCCAGATACCAGGCGCCGTCCCGGGCCGGCTCGAGCCAGACGCAGGCCAGCGGCGGCTCCTCGGGCGCGTCGCGGGCGACCAGGAGCAGGGCTCCGGGCGAAGCCGCGAGGTCGCGTGCGAGCGTGTCGGCGTCGGTCCTCTGGCCGGCGAGGTAGTCGGCCTCGGTCGTCCAGCCGGCGCGGGAGGAGTCGCCGCGGTAGGCGGCGTTCACCAGATCAGCCACTGCCGGGAGGTCTAGGGCTGTGGCAGGTTTCACTTTTGAAGGCACATCCCTATCCTTCGATATAGATAGCACTGCAAATATTCACCCGTCGGGCGAGTTGTGTTTCTTCTTTCGCCTGCCTCGTCTAACGGTGGCTCGAAGAGTGGTGAGATCGGTTTGACTCGCCTTTGGCGCGTAACCTGCTTCAGCATCAGGGTCGGCGCGGGGTTCTGGATATATGATGTTCCAAGCGGGTGCAGGACGAGCGTTGAAGGTCGCCGCGGCAGGCGCAGCCTTCGCCGTCAGCATGGCCGTGTCCAGCGTCGCCCACGCCACGCAGTACTTCCTGCACGGCCTGACGATGGACCTGTCCAACGTCGCGGCCATCACGCCCAACGACGACCCCGACCATCCGCTCTACGCGGTCATGGCGCCTGTGCGATTCACGGCGAACTACGGCTCGACGGCCAGCGGCGACACCTTCGACTTCGTCGCCTGGTGCGTGGACATCTTCCACGAGATCCAGCTCAGCGACGTGAACCTGAGCTATGACGACAGTAACGCGCTGACGACCAACTCCCGCTATACGGACCCCACGCTGCCGCCGTCGTTCCTCGGCGCGACGGGTCTCGACCAGGTGACCCAGATCGATCAGGTGGCCAAGCTGGTCCAGTTCGGGACCGACCTCTACGGTTCGGCCGACCCGGACAGGATCGACAAGATGGCCGCCGTCCAGGGCGCGATCTGGCAGGTCATCAATCCGAACTACACGGTCAGCGTGGCCTACGGGAACGCCGGGAGCTACCTGGCGGCCTTCTCGGCGCCCTCGTTCCTGAGCGATCGGCCGGTTCCGCAGTTCATGATGATCAGCGAGACGGGACGCTACGGCAGCGCGATCGCGCGCCAGGCGTTCGCGATTACGGTCATGGTTCCCGAGCCGGGGACCTGGGCGTTGCTGATCTTCGGCTTCGGTCTCACCGGGGCCGCTTTGCGGCGCCGCAGGGCCGTCCTCCAGGCCGCCTAGCGGAAGACGAACACGCCGCCCGCGCCGCCGGCGGGAGCCTCGGCCAGGCCGCGGATCTCGAGGCGCAGGCGCCGTGCGCCGCAGAGGCAGCGCAGGCGGTCCTCGAGCGCATCGACCGCCTGGCGCGCGAGGCCCTGGGCCATCCAGCCCGACGGGTCGACCACCGCCTCGCGTCCGCAGGCGCAGCAGGCCCACAGGCTGGACCGCGGCGCCGTGGCAGCCAGTAGCCGCGGCTGCTCGCCCGGGCCCCCCGCCATCGCCGCCAGCCGCCACATCCCGTCCGCCATCACCGCCTCCAAACGCAAGCCGAG
>CAZBXO010000317.1:0-2752 GCA_964495645.1 uncultured Phenylobacterium sp.
GATGGTGGGTGCTGGGGGATTCGAACCCTCGACCCGCTGATTAAGAGTCAGCTGCTCTACCAACTGAGCTAAGCACCCGTCGCTGGTTCGGACGACCTCGAGAGGGGCCCGGCGGCGAGGGCGCGGAACATACGCAAATTCCCGCCGATGGCAAGGCGGCCTGGATGAGCTCCGGCCGAGGCGGCCGAGCCCCCCCGACCCCGCTTCAGGCGATGGCGCGGCGGCGGCGCAGCAGGCTGCCCGCGGCCCCGAAGCCGGCGATCATCAGCGCCCAGGTCCCCGGCTCCGGGACCGCGTCGATGGTGTTGGTGGTCTGGTAGCCGATGCGGATGTTCGAGACGACGAACGGGGCCGACGCGATGGTGACCAGGCCCGAGCCTTCCATGCTGAACACGTCGAGGGGGCTGTTCCCGGGCCCGCCGAAGATGAAGCCGTAGCAGCCGCAGGCGCCGAACTGGGGAGCGCCGCCGTTGATTCCGACGCTGAACTCCATTTCGGACATGTCCGGCCCGTTGAAGTCGGCGTCCAGGAACTCGAGGCCCACCAGCATGCTGTCGCCGAGCGGCGGCGACATCGGTCCATTGGTGAGGCTGGCGGTCACGTTGAGGATGTCGCCCAGTTCCAGGGTGAAGGGCGTGAAGCCCGAAAGCGGCAGGTTGCCCTGATCGACCTGGTTGGAGCCGAAGGTGAACGACACCGTCGACAGGTCGTTGACATCGCCCGTCAGGGTCAGGTCGTAGACGGCTGCCTGGGCCGCGGCCGGCGCCAGGAGAAGGGCGCTCAGGAAGGCGCCGGCAAGCCACTGTCTCATCACTCGTACTCCCCACTGCGGCCCAGACGCAGGACCGCCACCGAGCCAAGCATCCGCCGCCGCACCGCGTCCGGATACCTGTCGGATCCGAGGGGTTGACGGCGACGCCGCGCCAAGCGGCCCGCGGTTTGCTATGGAATAGCGTCAGGAGTTCAGGGGGTTGGCAGGCGTCCCATGTTGAGCCGCGCCATGCGCTTTGCGGAGCCGGCGATCCGGGCGGAAACGCCGGAAGCGGCCAGCGAGGCGTTCTTCGGCGCGCTGGCCGACGCCGGCGCGTCCTACCTGCAGACCCGCGTCTACCGCCGCCCCGTCGTTCCGCTGACCTCGGCCGCCCATTTCGCAGCCGGCGGCGTCGTGGCCCGGATCGCCCCGGACAGCTGGCCGGGCAGCGCGGCGTTCAACTACGTCTGCTTCGAGTGCAACCCGCTCCTGGACGCCATCCGCGCCGGCCAGACGCGCTACCGCTTCTCCGACTTCGCCCCGCGCACGGCGCCCGGCTATGGCGCCTACTGGGAGGCCCTGGGCGAGGCCGGCATCCACGAGGCCCTGTGCGCCACGTCCTATGGTCCGCGCCGCTCCATCGCCTCGCTGCACCTGGGATTCTCGCGGTCCGACTTCGCGCCCGAGGAAGCGCTGGCCTACCAGCTGGCCGGGCTGATGCTGACCGAGCGGCTGATGGTGCTGGCCGAGCCGCCGGACGAGGATGAGGTGCGCCTGACCGAGCGCGAGCGGGACGTCATGGGCTGGGTGGCCGAGGGCAAGTCCGACTGGGAGATATCGGTGATCCTCTCTGTGTCGGAGACGACGGTTCGCTTCCACGCCGACAACGCTCGGCGCAAACTGGGGGCCGTCAACCGGACCCAGGCGGTGGCCATGCTGGCCGCGGCGCGCTTGATCTAGGACGTCCGGGACTTAACCCGCGAGTCACCATGACTCGTAACCGGGGACTCACCTCGATGCTTTACTGAGACGGAAGCCGGGACGGGCACACTCTGTCTCCATGCGCACGGGTTCGAGTCTGATGGTCACGATCATGATGATGGCGATGGCCTGCGGCCTTGCCCTCACCGCCTATTCCTGGCGGCGTGGCATGACGCCCGATGTCGAGCGCATCGCGGGACGGATGTGGGCCGACCTGTCGAACAACAGCTTTGCCGAATGTCCCCGCCAGAACGGCTTCCGCTTCTGGATGGGCTGCACGGACCAGGCGCCACCCGCCAGAAGGAGCCGGTCATGATCCGCGACCGCGCCGCGACGAACGTCGCACAATCCCTCGACGTCCACGAACGCCGCGCCGAGCCGCGCGTCCGCACCAACACGCCGGCCCGCCTCTTCTACGGCAAGGGCCACGCGTTCTGGGTCGACTGCGTGATCAAGGACCGCAGCCGTTCCGGCGCCAAGATCCAGGCCCCGGCCCTCTTCGACCTGCCCAATCAGCTGGTGCTGCTCGATTTCGAGTCCCGCTGCGCTTACGAGGCGCAACTGCGCTGGCGCAAGGCCGAACTGGCCGGTTTGTGGCTCAACAAGGCCCACCCCATGGAGGGCCCGCTGGACGCCGCCTTCGAGGAAGTCCGCAAGGCCTGGGACTTCCTCGCCCCGGCCCTCGGCTACGGTCCCAAGCCGCAGTCCTGACCGCGGGCGCGGTGGCGTTCGGTGACGACCGTTCCATCAAAGTGACTGTCACTGCCATACCTCCCAGGGCGCGGCCGATCCGAGGAAGGTGATCCGAACGCCCCGCCGCGCGACGCGCGCCACTGGCTGGAACCGGTAGAAGTAAGTTCCGTGCGGCTGCGTGAGCGCGACGTCGAAGCACTGCCGCCGCCGCTTCAGCCAGAGCGCGTCGTAGAAGGCTGCGTCGACCTCGATCGCGAGGGGCACGAGTTCAGAAGCGAAGGCGCGGTCGAGCGCAGCATCCAGTCGCGCGATACGTTCCTCGTCCGA
>CAZBXO010000318.1:0-2748 GCA_964495645.1 uncultured Phenylobacterium sp.
GCCAGGATGGCCAGGTCGTCCGAGGGCTCGGCGCCGGCTTCGAAGGCGCGCACGTCGGCCACCACGTCGTCGACCAGGCCGCGCAGCGCCCGATCCGGCTCCCAGACCGACAGCGACATCGCCAATCGCCCGCGGCCGAACAGCTCGCCGTCCGGCGCCTGGGCTTCGGTGACGCCGTCGGTCACTGCGATCAGGCTCTGCCCGGGCAGCAGCTGGTGGGCCTCGACCTCGTAGGGATAGGCAGCCTCGACGCAGAGCGGCGGTCCGCCGGTGAGCGCCAGCGATTGCACGCCCGCCGCGCCGCCGACGATCAGCGGGTTCTCGTGGCCGGCGTTGCAGAGCTCCAGCGTCCCGTCCTCGACGTCGAGCACGCCGACCAGCAGGGTCATGGCCATGGCCTCGGCGTTGTTGCGCCCCAGCTCCTCGTCGATCCGCCGCATGGCGGTGGCCAGGTCCGGGGAACGCACCAGCAGCGAGTGGATCAGCGCCTTGGAGAGCGCCATGAACAGCGACGCCGCCAGGCCCTTGCCGGTCACGTCGCCGAGCACGAAGCACAGCCGCCGCTCGTCCAGCATGAAGGCGTCGTAGAGGTCGCCGCCGACGGTCCGCGCCGGCAGCAGCACCGCGTCCACCTCGGCCGCCTGGGTGACCCGCGCCAGTTCCTTGCGCGCGGGCAGCATGCCCAGCTGGATCTCGCCGGCCACCGCCTCGGCGCGCTTGCGGTCGGAGATGTCGCGCAGCACCGTCACCACCTCCACCGACTGGCCCTCGGCGTCGCGGATCACGGTCGGGCTGCCCTCGACCCAGGCCCAGCTGCCGTCCTTGCAGGCGACCCGGAACTCCCGCTGCCGGGGCTGATAGCCGGGGTCGCCCACCTTGGGGTGCCGGCGCGGGGCGAGGCGATAGACGTCCTCCGGGTGCACCATCTCGGCGCCGTGCTTGCCGATCAGCTCGTGCGGCTCGAAGCCGTAACGGATGCACGACGGCGACACCCAGGTGATGTGATCTGTCGGGTCGACGCGGATGATCAGGTCGGCGGAATGCTCGGTGAAGAAGGCCAGCCGCGCCTCGTTGGCGCGCAACTGCTCGTCGGTCGACTTCAGCTGCCTCTGCAGGCTCACGTGGGCGCCGATGTCGCGGCGCATGATCATCGCCGAGGTCACCGAGGCGGCCATGGCCTTCAGCTGCTCGCGCTGGAACGCGTCCAGCGGCTCGCGCGGCTCGAAGTCGATTATGCAGAGGGTGCCCAGCCGGTGACCCTCCGGCGTGGTCAACGGCGCGCCGGCGTAAAAGCGAATGCCCGGCTCGCCGACCACGCGCGGGTTGTTGGCGAACCGCGAATCCTTCGTTGCGTCCGGCACCACCAGAACGTCGCTACGCTGGATCGCATAACTGCAGAATGCGGTGTCTCGGGTGGTCTCCTCGATCGAGAAGCCGACGGCCGACTTGAACCACTGGCGGTCGGAATCGACGAGCGTCACCAGCGCGACGGGCGTCCTGAATGTCATGGCCGCCAGCTGGGTCAGGCTGTCAAAGATCGCCTCGCGTCCGGAATCGAGGATGTCGAGAGCGTGTAGCGCCTTCAGCCTCAGGATTTCGTCGGTCGCGAGCATGACTTCCCCAAGCTGGTCCGAAGGGTATACCGCCGAGGCGGCGCCTTCGGACGCGACCTGCGTCACACTGTCTTCACGATTCCTGCGGCCGGACGCGCGGGGCATGACGGTCAAGCTATCACTTGTGCTTCCCCCGCCGAAGCCCGCCCACTACGCTCGCCGCCCGGCTTCCGGCGTACAGGCGTTCCATGTCCGACGACAGTCCGCACGTGGTGACAGATCCGGTCACCGCCGAGGCGCGGCTCGAGGCAGTGCTCGAAGGAATCACCGACGGCTTCTACGCGCTCGATGCGGACTGGCGGTACGTGCTCTTCAACCGCGCCGCGGAGGCCTACTTCGGCATCGACCGCGCCGACGTGCTCGGCAGGACGATGGACGAGGTCTTCCCACAGGGTAAAGGCACCTACTTCGAGCTTCGCTGCCAGGCGGCGATGTACCAGGGCCAGTCCTCGCGCTTCGAGATCCGCTCGCGCCTGCGCCCCGAACGCACCGTAGAGCTCCACATCTATCCGATGCGCGGCGGCGGTGTGGCGGTGGTGCTGACCGACATCACCGAGCGGCTGGCCGCCGACGAGCGGCGGCGCCTGCTGGTCAACGAACTGAACCACCGGGTGAAGAACACGCTGGCGACCGTCCAGGCCATCGCCGCCCAGAGCCTCGCCGGCGCGCCGGCTGAAACCCGCCAGCGGTTCACCGACCGGTTGATGGCGCTCGCGCGCGCCAACGACGTCCTGGTCGCCGAGGAGTGGCGCGGCGCCACGGTCGCCGCCATCGCCGCGCAGGTGGCCAGCCCCTGGCCCGGCCGCTTCGACGTCGGCGGCGACGACGCCCACTTGCCCTCCAAGAGCGCGCTCGCCCTGGCGCTCGCCCTGCACGAACTCGCCACCAACGCCGCCAAGTACGGCGCCCTGTCGACGCCAAGCGGCCGCGTGGCCCTGACCTGGACCGCCGACGCCGAGAGCTTCACCCTGATCTGGCGCGAAACCGGCGGCCCCGCTGTCGCGCCCCCCGACCGCACCGGCTTCGGCACACGCCTGATCAAGCGCGGCCTCACCACCGAACTGAAGGCCGACGTGACCCTCGACTATGCGGAGAGCGGCATGGTGTGCACCGTCGCCGCCCCCGCCGACGTCCT
>CAZBXO010000319.1:0-2731 GCA_964495645.1 uncultured Phenylobacterium sp.
GCCAGGGTGACCGGGTCGAAGGCCGCCTTCATGCGGCGAGATCTTTCGGCGGCCAGGCGGGCAGCGCGATCACCGCGACCGGCGCGGCGACGTCGGCCAGGTCGAGGCAGAGGCGGCCGTTCTTGAAACTGGCGGCCACGGCCTGCGCCCAGGGAAGCTGACGGGCGAAGAAGCCATCGCCCACTGCGCAGATCACCAGCGCCAGCCCGCCGGAGCGAGCCAGGGCTCCTGCCCCATCGGTGGCCACCCACATGGCGTCGACGCGGCGACCGGGAAACTCGAGCGCGAACATGGCGCGGGCGCTCTTCTCGTCCAGCGGGCCCGCCGGCTTGGAGATCTTCGCCCAGGCGGCCAGCGCCACGAGCCCGGCCACGGCGCCGAACGAGCCGACGAGCTGGATGTAGAAGGCCCGGTCCATCATCGGCACGAGCCTCCGCCGGTGGATGGTCCCGGTCAAGGAAAAGCCCTCCCGGTGGGCGTACCGGGAGGGCTCTTGGTCGCGGCGCGTTGGGGACGTGGGTGCGCCGCGACGAAGCTAGAAGCGGCGCGTGTAGGCGACGCCGAAGACGTTGGCGTGGCCGCCACCGTGGCGGAACTCCTGGCGCGTGTAGTCGAAGCGCACGCCGTTCACGCCGTCGAAGTGGTGCTGGGCCCCGACGCCGAAGTTGAAGCTCTCGCCGTCGTCCGCGACGCTCGTGCCCGCGAACGAGCCCTTGATCTTGGTCGTGCCGTAGCCGACGCGGGCGAAAAGGTCGGTGTTCGGGGACAGCGGCAGGAAGCCCACGCCATAGGCGGCGTACTGGTGGCTGAGCTTCAGGTGGACGTCCGTGCCGGGCGCGACGTTGAGGTCGTAGCCCTTCAGGCCCCAGGCCCCCTCGCCTTCCACACCGAGCATGCCGAAGCGGTAGCCCAGGCGGGCGCCGAAAGCCTCGAAGTTCGGTTGGCCGGCATCGGCATGTGCGTAGCCGAGGTTGACGTAGGGCCCCGAGGCGGGTGCGGTCTGGGCGAAGGCGGCGGGCGAAAGGGCAAGTGCGGCGAGCGCGGTCGCCGCGGCAATCCGTAGGGTCATACGCTTGGTACTCCTGGTTGGGGTCCGTGCTCCCCCGAGCCGGCTCGTGGTCGGCGTCAAACGCGGCCTGCCGCGGACGGTTCTGTGGCCAAGCTTTGTCCGCGGCCGCCTGTGGCCGAACGGCCACAATCCGGCTGACGGCCCGCATGGCCGTGCTAAACCGCCGCCATGACGCACGCCGTGATCGCCGCCACCGGGCTCCACACCCCGCCCTTCAGCCTCTCGAACGCGGAGTTGGTGGAGACCTTCAACGCCTACGTAGAGCGGTTCAACGCGGCCAACGCCGCGGCGATCGAGCGGGGCGAGGTGCAGGCGCTGCTGCCCTCCTCGCCCGAGTTCATCGAGAAGGCCTCGGGCATCAAGAGCCGCTTCGTCGTCGAAAAGACGGGCCTCATGGACCCCGACGTGATGCGCCCGCACATCCCCGAGCGCTCCAACGACGAGCTCTCGATCCTGGCCGAGATCGCGGTGCGGGCGGCCGAGCAGGCGATCGAACGCTGGGGAAAGCCGGCGAGTGACATCGACGCGGTGATCTGCGCCGCCTCCAACATGCAGCGCGCTTACCCGGCGATGGCCATCGAGGTGCAGCAGGCGCTGGGGATCGGCGGCTTCGCCTTCGACATGAACGTGGCCTGCTCGTCGGCGACCTTCGGGATCAAGACCGCGGCCGACTTCGTGACCTCCGGCGGGGCGAAGGCCGTCCTGATGGTCAATCCCGAGATCTGTTCCGGCCACCTGAACTTCCGCGACCGCGACAGCCACTTCATCTTCGGCGACGTGGCCACCGCCGTGATCGTCGAGGCGGCCGATCGGGACGCCGGCGGCTGGGACATCCTGGGCACACGGCTGAAGACTCAGTTCTCCAACAACATCCGCAACAACTTCGGCTTCCTGAACCGCTGCGCGCCGGAGGGCGTCGGCGCGCCCGACAAGCTGTTCGTGCAGGAGGGCCGCAAGGTGTTCCGCGAGGTGGTGCCGCTGGTCTCAGAGATGATCGTGGAGCACGCGCAGGACCTCGGCCTCGACCCGCACGGCCTGAAGCGCATGTGGTTGCACCAGGCCAACATCAACATGAACGAGATGATCGGCCGCCGCGTGCTGGGCCGCGACCCGACGCCGGACGAAAACGTCATCATCCTGGACGAGTATGCCAACACCTCCTCGGCCGGCTCGATCATCGCCTTCCACACCGCCAACGACGATTTCGCGGCGGGCGACACGGGCCTGATCTGCTCGTTCGGCGCGGGCTACTCGGCCGGCACTGTGTTCGTCCGGAAGCGGTAGGCCTCAGACCGTCGGCGCTGCGCCGCGCTCGACCCGCCATCGCTCGAGCAGGGCAAGGGCGATAACGCCCAGCGGCGCGCTGAGCACGGCGAGGATGACGGCGCTGACCTGAAGGGCCTGGATCATGAACGGCAACTCCCTGCCGCCACCTTCACGCCACAGAGGTTACCGATTCGTGAGCGCCTAGCGATCCTTCTCGCGCTCGCCGATCGCGGCCTGCGCGGCGGCCAGCCGGGCGATGGGCACGCGGTACGGGGAGCAGCTGACGTAGTCGAGACCGACGGTCTCGCAGAAGGCGATGGAGGCCGGGTCGCCGCCGTGCTCGCCACAGATGCCGAGCTTCATGCCGGGACGCGCCGCGCGGCCGCGCTCGGCGGC
>CAZBXO010000320.1:0-2721 GCA_964495645.1 uncultured Phenylobacterium sp.
CCTATTCGACCTTCTTCAGGTCCTGAGGGCCGCCGATGGTGACTTCGAGGTCGGTCACCAGACCCGTACCGAGCGTGTAGACCCAGCCGTGGACGCAGAGCTTCTGGCCGCGCTTCCAGGCCTCGCGGACGAAGACGTCGGTGGCGACGTTGCGCACCTGGCGCCTGACGTTCAGCTCCACGAGGCGGTCCCAGCGGGCCTTCGCGTCCGGCAGGGCGTCCAACTCGTCTCGGTGCTCGTGATGCACCTCGCGGATCGGATGCAGCCAGTGGTCGACCAAGCCGCGCCGCTCGCCGTCCACCGCGGCGGCCACGCCGCCGCAGCCGTAGTGGCCCACCACCAGGATGTGCTCGACCTTGATCACGTCGACCGCGAACTGCAGCACCGACAGGTAGTTGGCGTCCTGCGGCGGGGCGAGGTTGGCCACGTTGCGATGAACGAACATCTCGCCGGGATCGAGACCCACGATCTCGTTGGCCGGCACGCGGCTGTCGGCGCAGCCGATCCACAGGTACTTCGGAGCCTGCTGGCCGACCAGCCGCTGGAAGAAGCCGGGGTCCGCCTCGGTCTTTCGCTCCGCCCAGCGCCGGTTGTTGTCTTTCAGGTCGTCGAGCATCAGGCGGGCACCGCGTCCGGTTGGTTCGTGGGATGGGCGGCTTGAAAGGCCGGGTGCTCGGCGGCGCGCTCGGCCACCCCGCGGATGGCGGGATAGGCCGCGAGGTCCACCTCGAAACGGTTGGCCGAATAGACCTGCGGGATCAGGCAGCAGTCGGCGATGGTCGGCGTATCGCCGAACGCGAACTTGCCCCCGTGCCTGGCGACCTTGGGCTCGAGCGCGTCGAAGCCGTCGCGGATCCAGGGCCGGATCCACTCCTCCAGCTGGCGCTCCGTGGGGATGCCCAGCTGCGCCAGCTTGCGGCCCACGCGGGTGTTGTTCAGCGGGTGGATGTCGCAGGCCACGATCAGCGCCATGGTCCGCACCGTCGCCCGGTCCAGCGCGGAGCGCGGCAGGATGGGCGGCTCCGGCCGGGTCTCCTCCAGCCATTCCAGGATCGAGAGGCTCTGGGTCAGCACGTTGCCGTCGCCGAGGTCGAGGGCCGGCACGAGCCCCTGGCGGTTCACATCCCGGTAGGCGGCCTCACGCTGCTGGCCGGCGATCAGGTCGACGGAGGCGTACTCGTAGGCCACGCCCTTCAGCGCCAGGCCGATGCGAACACGGTAGGGCGCCGTTGCGCGCCAGGCGGAGTGCAGGGTCCAGGCCACGGTCAGGCCATCCGGAAGGCGAGATCGCCCACGCCCTCGACCGAGCCCTCGACCCGGTCGCCCTTCTGCACGGGCCCCACGCCTTCCGGCGTGCCGGTGTAGATCAGGTCGCCGGGCATCAGCCGCCACAGCTTCGAGGCCTCCGACACAATCTCGGCGACGCTCCAGATCATGTCGGCGCAGATCGCGTCTTGCTTGGTCTCGCCGTTGACAGAGAGCTTGATCGCCCCTTGCGGCGCCGGCCCGTTCCACCGGCGGATCGCCGAGATCGGCGCCGAGTCGTCGAAACCCTTGGCGGCCTCCCACGGCTCCTTGCGGTCGCGGGCGCGGGCCTGGATGTCGCGCCTCGTCAGGTCGACGCCGACCGCGTAGCCCAGCACCAGGTCCAGCGCCGACTCGACGGGGACGCCGGCGCCTTCCTTGCCGATCGCCGCCACGAGCTCGATCTCGTGGTGCAGGTTCGAGGTCGCCGTCGGGAACTTGGGGTCGCGGCCGGGCGGTACGACTGCGTCGGCGGGCTTGGAGAAGAAGAACGGCGGGTCCCGGTCGTCCTCGCCGCCCCCGCCCATCTCGCGCCGATGGGCCCAGTAGTTGCGCCCGACGCAGTAGATCCGCCGCACGGGGAAGGCGCCGCCCCCCTCCACCGGAACGGTCGGCTGGGGCGGCGCAGCGATGACGAGGTCGGCCATGGGGCGCCCTTTAGGCTGGACGGACGGCGCTGAAAAGGTATGGGCGTCGCATGACCTCCGCCCCAGGCCCGCTCTCCGACCTCGTCGTCATCGAGATGGGGACGCTGATCGCGGGCCCGTTCTGCGGCCAGATCCTCGGGGACTTCGGCGCCGAAGTGATCAAGCTCGAGGATCCGAAGACCGGCGATCCCATGCGCCAGTGGGGCCGCAGCCTGCCCAAGGGGCTGTCGCCCTGGTGGCCGGTGATCGGTCGCAACAAGAAGTCCGTCGGCCTCGACCTGCGCCAGCCGGAGGGTCAGCAGATCGCCCGCGCCCTGATCGCGAAGGCCGACGTGCTGATCGAGAACTTCCGTCCGGGCGCCATGGAGAAATGGGGCCTCTCCTACGAAAGCCTCGCCGCCGACAATCCCGGCCTGATCATGGCCCGCGTCTCCGGCTTCGGACAATCCGGACCCTATTCGCATCGCCCCGGCTACGGCCTGATCGGCGAGGCCATGGGCGGGCTGCGCCACGTCACCGGCGAGCCCGATCGCCCACCGGCCCGCGCCGGCATCTCGATTGGCGACAGCCTGGCGGCCATGCATGCGGTCATGGGGATCACGATGGCGCTGCACCATCGGGCGAACACCGGCCGCGGCCAGGTGGTCGACGCCGCGCTCTTCGAGAGCGTGCTGGCGGTGATGGAGAACCTGGTCACCGAGTACGACCTGACAGGCTACGTCCGCGAGCGCTCCGGCTCGGTCCTGCCCGGCATCGCGCCGTCCAACGC
>CAZBXO010000321.1:0-2679 GCA_964495645.1 uncultured Phenylobacterium sp.
TGTTGGCCATCAAGTAATGCCGTGATCCACCGTGCCGTTCATCCCGGTCTGGCTCACCCGGTGCGAGGTTCGAGCAGTGGGCCAATGCGGGTGGCGGCGGTTGTGGTAGAAGCCCTGCTTGGTCTTCCGAAGGGGGTGAGGTGGGCCCACCGCGGATGCAGCCGCGTGAGCCCTGGCCGGTGCAGTTACGCCTCGTTGGGCACACCAGCGCCACGTATGTTGCCGAGGAAGGCTGGCGAAAAGCAAGGCTGGAGGTGTGCCCGCTGCACGGGAGCCGGAGCTGTGGGTTCTCGCGGCACGGGAGCTACGGGCGGGTCGAGCCGCCTGGGACACGGATCGCTCGTTTCCGTTGCCCGGTAGAGCGGGTGACGTTCAGCCTGCTGCCTGACTTCCTGGCCAGCCGTCTGTCGGGCACGCTGGACGAGGTCGAGGAAGTGGTGTGCCGCACGGAGGCGGCGCAGAGCGTGGAGAGCGCCGCGGACGCGCTGCGCCCGGACATCGAGTTTCCCGGTCGTGTGCGCTGGGTGCGACGTCGGCTTTCGGCAGTGCGCGTGGTGCTTGTGGCGCTCGTGACGCTGATGCCGGAGCGGCTGCCGGTGTCACCGGAGCTGGCCGCCGTGCGTGCGCATCTGGGCAGCGAGCACGCGCTCGAGGTGCTGCGTGGCGAGGCGCAGGAACACCTCGCGCGGCTGCGTTCGCCGCTCGGATTCCTTCCGCCGCCCTGGGGCGGTGGCCCCCGCGGGGGCCACCGCCAACACGAAGTGGGGGCTGACCCTTCGGGCTGAGCGCGGCACCCTCCCCGGCACGGCTGCGCAAAGCAGCCCAAGGGAGGATGCATTGACGATTCCACAAGACCCGAACAGCACAACGGACGCGGTGGCGCTGTTTCGTTACGGCGTGATCGCGGACTTGATCCACCTCGACCCCAAGGCACGCCTGCTCTCCGCGCGCCTTCGTGAGAAGGCTGAGCGCAGCTACGACATTCCGCGCAGCAACCGGCGCCGCGTGGCGGCGGAGACCATCAGGGACTGGCTGCAGGCCTACCAGCGCGGCGGCTTCGAGGCCCTGCGGCCCAAGCCACGCTCCGACATCGGCCAGCTGCGCACACTCGACCAGTCGCTGGCCGACCTGCTGTGCTCGATCAAGGAGCAGCACCCCGACTACAGCATCCCGCTGGTGATCGAGGAAGCGCGCACACAGGGGGTCGCACCCGAAGTCGCGCTCCCGAACGCAACCGTGCACCGGCTGCTCACACGGCACGGCCTGATGGACCGTGTCCGCAACCACGGTGACGGCAAGGACCGGCGCCGCTTCGCCTTCTCGGGAGCCAATCAGCTCTGGATGAGCGACGTGAT
The DNA here is from genome assembly GCA_964495645.1 of uncultured Phenylobacterium sp. Classification (GTDB taxonomy): domain Bacteria; phylum Pseudomonadota; class Alphaproteobacteria; order Caulobacterales; family Caulobacteraceae; genus Phenylobacterium. Next base: position 1,356 of record CAZBXO010000321.1, read on the forward strand.
GCACGGACCGTCGGTGCTCACCGACGGCAAGCGCAAGCACAAGACCTACCTCGTGGCGCTCCTGGACGACGCCACCCGCATCGTCCCGTTCGCGGCCTTCGCCTTCTCCGAGACCGTAGCGGCCTTCCTGCCCGTGCTCGAACAGGCCATCCGTCGACGCGGCATCCCCGAGCGTCTGTACGTCGACAACGGCTCAGCCTTCCGCTCGCACCAACTCGCCCTGGTCTGCGCCAAGCTCGGCATCACCCTGATCCACGCCAGACCGTACAAACCCCAGGGCAAGGGCAAAATCGAACGCTGGTTCCGAACCGTCCGCATGCAGCTCCTGCCGCGCTTGCGCGACGCCAACCTCCAAAGCCTCGCGGCTCTCAACCAAAGGCTGTGGGCCTTCGTCGAGGGCGAGTACCACCAGACCCCGCACCAAGGACTCGCCGACGAAACGCCCTTCGACCGCTGGGCCATGTCGTCCCACGACGTGCGCCTGGCCGGACCCGAACTCGCCGACCTGTTCTTGTTCGAGCACAAACGCCGCGTCCAGAAGGACCGCACCGTCAGCCTGCTCGGCGTCGTCTACGAGGTCGATGCCTCGCTCGTCGGACAGACCGTCACCCTGCGCTACCACCCCTCACGCCCGGGCGCTCCCATCGAGGTCGTCTCCAAAGACCAGCGTCTCTTCTCGAACGTCAAGACCGTCGATGCCTACGCCAACTGCTTCGTGCGCCGCGACCACGGCTCCAAGCTCCTCGAGCCCAGCTCGCCGCCCGCTCCGCCCGCGCCCGGACTCCGCCTGCGCGACCTCGACCAGGATTTCTAGCCGTGTACCGCAAGCATTTCGGATTCATCCGGCACCCCTTCGGCAACGAAATCGAACCCGACGCCCTGTTCCCCTCCACCTCCAGCAAGGAACTCGAGGTCCGACTCGCTCACCTGATCGAACTCCGCGGTATTGGCCTCGTCACCGGCGACAGCGGCAGCGGCAAAACCTCCACCTGCAGGAAGGTCGTCACCGCCCTGCACTCCGGACTCTTCCGCGTCGTCTACGTGTCCCTGTCCACAGGCAACGTCATGGACCTCTACAAAACCATCTCCTGGGAAATGGGCCTCGCCGTCGAGCGCAGCCGCGCCGCCCTCTACAGGCAGATCCGTACCGAGGTCACACGCCTCTCCGGCGAAGCCCGTTGTCGCCCCATCCTGGTCGTCGACGAAGCACACCACCTACGCCCCGATGTGCTCGAGGATTTACGCCTCCTGACCAACTACAACATGGACGCCGAGAACCGCCTCTGCCTGCTCCTGCTCGGACATCCCGAACTCCGCCGCCGTC
>CAZBXO010000322.1:0-2633 GCA_964495645.1 uncultured Phenylobacterium sp.
CGAAGCCGGCGCGGAACATGGTCTTGATCCAGCCCTCGCAGCAGGCGCAGCCGGCGGCCTTGTAGACCGTGATCGGCGTGGACGCGGCGTGGGCGGCGGCCGGCGCAGCGAGCGCCGCGGCGCCGGCGAGGAGGAGACGGCGGGACAGCATGGGCTCAAGGATACCGGGGTGTCGGCGGCGCGTACACTTTAACGCGTTCTCGGGGGCGCCCTGCGTCGCTATGCAGGTGGCCATGACGCGGGTCTGGCGGCGAGTCGTGGGGGGTCTGGCGGCGGCGATGGTCGCGTGGCTGGCGCTGGCCCCCGTGGCGTCGGCAGGCGTCTGCGCCGACGAGGTCGCGGTGGCGATCGCGGCCGGCCTCGAGAGCGTGCAACCGCCGTCCGACCCGATGGCTGACCCCTGCGGCGACGGGTGCCTTGTGTGCGCGCACGGGGGTTGCCATCACCTGGTGGGCGTGGCGGCCGCGCCGGCGGGCGAGGCCGGGGCCGCGTTCGCCCAGCCGCAGCGCCACGGCGTGATCGGGCCGCCGGCCTTGCGGCCGGGCCCGCTGTTCCGACTGAAGCGGCCGCCTCGGGCCTGACGACGCCAACAGCGCCCCGCGCGCGCCGTCCGTCGTCAACATCGAGGAATCTGCATGCGTTTTCGAATGCGCGGGCTTGCAGGCCCGCTCCTGGCCGTGGTCCTGGCGCCGGGCGCCCTCGCCCAGCCAGCCCCGGGCGAGGAAGAGGTCGAGGAGGTCGTCGTGCAGGCGACCCGCACCGGCCGGCGGGTGGCCGACGAGCCGATCCGCGTGGAGGTCATCGTCCGCGAGGAGATCGAGGAGAAGGTGCTGATGGCGCCGGGCAACATCTCGATGCTGCTCAGCGAGACCGGCGGCCTGCGGGTGCAGGTCACCTCGCCGACGCTGGGGGCGTCGAACATTCGAGTGTTGGGCCTGCGCGGCCGCTATACCCAGCTCCTGGCCGACGGGCTCCCGCTGTTCGGCGGGCAGGCCTCGTCGCTGGGCTTGCTGCAGATCCCTCCGACCGACCTGGGGCAGGTGGAGGTGATCAAGGGCGCGGCCTCCGCCCTCTATGGGCCATCCGCGCTGGGCGGGGTGATCAACCTGGTGTCGCGGCGGCCGGGGCCGGGGGCGGCCGGCGAGGTGCTGGCCAACGTGACGACCCGCGACGGGCAGGACCTGACGGCGTACGGCGAGGCGCCGCTGGCCGAGGGCTGGCGGGCGTCGCTGACCGGCGGGGCGCACCGCCAGAGCCCCCAGGACCTGGACGATGACGGTTGGGTCGACATGCCGGCCTACGAGCGCTGGACGCTGCGGCCGCGGTTGTTCTGGACCGGCGTCGGCGGGGCCAAAGGGTTCGTGACCCTGGGGGCGCTCGACGAGCAGCGGCGGGGCGGCGCGTTGGCGGGCCGCACCACGCCGGACGGGCTGCCGTTCGCCCAGACGCAGGACACGCACCGGCTCGACGGCGGGCTGACCGCGGACCTGCCATTGGGCGGCGGGCGGAGCGCGCACCTACGGGCGTCCGGCGTCACCCAGGGTCACCGGCATGGGTTCGGCGCCCTGGTCGAGAAGGACCGAGACGAGACACTCTTCGCCGAAGGGTCGGTCTCAGGCGGAGCGGACGGGACGACGTGGCTGGCGGGGCTGGCGCTACAGGCCGACCGCTACCGCTCGAAGGCGTTTCCCGCTTTCGACTACAGCTTTACCGCCCCGGCGGTGTTCTTGCAGGTGGAGCACGACGCCACCGCCGACCTGACGCTGGCGGGCAGCGCGCGAGTGGACTTTCACGACCGATACGGGACGCGGTTCAGCCCGCGGCTGTCGGCGCTGTACCGGCCGGACCCGTGGAGTCTGCGGGCCTCGCTCGGACGCGGGTTCTATGCGCCGACGCCGTTCGTGGAGGAGATCGAGGCGGCGGGCCTGTCGCGGCTGGAGCCGCTCGGCCGGCTGAGAGCCGAGACCGCCGACAGCGCCTCGGTCGACGCCGGCTACGCCCGGGGGCCGCTGGAGGCGCGCCTGACGCTGTTCGGCTCGAATGTGCGTCATGCGGTGCGGATCGAAGAGGTCGCCGCCCACCGGGTGCGGCTGGTCAATGCGCCGGGCGCGAGCCGCACGCGCGGGCTCGAGGCGCTGGTCCGCTACCGGCTGGGCGACCTGACCCTGACCGGCAGCTACGTCCACGTGGACGCGACCGAGCCCGACCCGGACCGGCCGGGGCGCCGCGTGGTCCCGATCACGCCGCACCACACGGCGGGCGTCGTGGCGGTGTGGGAGAAGCATGGGCGAGGGCGGATCGGCTTCGAGGCCTACTACACCGGCCGCCAGTCGCTGGAGGACAACCCCCTCCGCACCCGCAGCCGGCCCTACGTGGAGATGGGCGTGCTGGGCGAGCTGATCGTTGGCAAGGCGCGGCTTTTCGTGAACCTCGAGAACCTGCTGGACGTGCGTCAGACGAAGTACGACCCGATCCTGCGCCGGGTCCGCGCGCCGGACGGCCGCTGGACCGTCGACGCCTGGGCGCCGTCCGACGGCTTCGTCGCCAACGGCGGGTTGAAGTGGCGGTTCTGAGCGCGGCTCAGTCGATGTTCTCCGGGATCAGGCGTTCCACCATGACGCAGTCGCGCCAGA
>CAZBXO010000323.1:0-2633 GCA_964495645.1 uncultured Phenylobacterium sp.
GACCGCACGCCGTTCGTCGCAAAATCGTGTCCCCGATCAAATGCTGCGGCGCAGCAGAATGGCGAATATTACGCGGGTCATTTTCGAGACAGTCGGCGCCGAAAATCTGTGTGCGCTGCACAAGAGAGCCCGCTGTCGTAAGAATTTCAGACGTCTACCGCCTCCAGGCCCCCTTGACGGTTCCCTAAGGGGTTGCCAAAGGACCCGGGCCGTACGTCTAACAAAGCGGTAAGACTTCGGGGCCCGGACGGGAATCTCGAGGTCGCCCGCCCCCGGTCGGTCTGGGAGACCAGCGACACCGGGTCGGGCGCAGCGACAGCGGCTCTGGGGTCCCGATACGCGCGAGCGGGGAGGGACGCCGGGCGTGTTCAACTAGGGTGGAGACGCTCTCGCGCGACGACCCTCTCCGGCGAGACCAACCAGGAACTGGCGACAGATGCTCGACAACAAACTGAAGACCCCTTTCATCGCTCTCATCGGCGCCGTCGCGCTGATGGCGAGCGCGCCGGCGTTCGCTCAGGACGCAGCGGCGCCGCCTGCGGCTGACGCGGCCGCGGCCGCCGCTCCGGCTGCCGCCCCGGCTCCGGAAGCCCCTGCCGACCCGCCGCAGATGAAGAACGCGGGCAAGCTCAATGTCGGCACCATGTTCATGGACGCCGACCCGGTGGTTAAGGTGATCATGATCGGCCTCGCGCTGGCCTCGATCCTCACCTGGACCCTGCTGGTGACCAAGATGCTCGAGTTCCGCGCGCTGAACCGCGTGACGGACAACTTCCTCGAGAACTTCCGCTCGGCGAAGTCGATCAACGACATCAGCCGGATCGCGATGTCCGAGGAATTCGACGGCAACCCGCTGGCCGACATGGCGGCCGCAGCCGCCCAGGAAATCGAGCTTTCGCGTCAGGCGGGTCTGCAGATCGCCGGCGAGCACCGCGACACGACCCTGATGCGCGCCCAGGGCGCGGTCGGCGCCGTGCAGGCCGCCCTGGCCCGTCGCCTCTCCGGCGGCATGCAGTACCTGGCCTCGATCGGCTCGAACGGTCCGTTCATCGGCCTGCTCGGCACCGTCTACGGGATCATGAACTCGTTCATCGGCATCGCGAACACCAACACGACCAACCTGGCCGTCGTGGCGCCCGGTATCGCGGAGGCGCTGCTCGCCACCGGTCTCGGCCTGTTCGCCGCCATCCCGTCGGTTATCTTCTACAACTACTTCCAGACCCGCATCAGCGCCTACGGCGCGCGGACGGAAGGGTTCGTGGCGGAGCTGATGAACACCCTCTCGCGTCAGCTCGACAGGGGGGTCTGACCTAGATGGCCGCTAAACTCTCCAGTGGGGGCGGCGGCCGCTACGAAGAGTCTCAGAACGCCGAGATCAACGTCACACCCTTCGTGGACGTCATGCTGGTGCTTCTGATCATCTTCATGGTGGCGGCGCCCCTGGCGAGCGTGAACGTCAAAATTCAGCTCCCCCCCGCGGTCGCCCCGCCGGGCGTCAACCCGCCCAAGCCGGTCTACATCTCGATCCAGCCCAACGCCCGCGTCTACATCGGGGACTTCCCGACCGATCTGGCCACGCTGGGGGACGATCTGCGCAAGAACCTCGGCGACAAGCGCAACCCCGAGAAGGAGCGGATCTTCATCCGCGCCGACAAGGACGTGATGTACGGCGACTTCATGGGCGTAATGAACATGCTGCAGGACAATGGGTTCTACAGCGTGGCGCTCGTCGGCGAAGATCAGAACAAGTAGGTGGTGAGCAATGTCTGACACATCACCGTCCGAAGTTCACATTCGGCACAACCCGTTCGACGACCCGAAGCCGAAGCGCAGCAAGGGCTTCACGGCCGCGCTCGTCGCCGCGTTCGCTGTGCACGCCGCCCTGGGGATCTACCTCTGGAAGGCGAAGTTCGAGCCGAAATACAAGGAGTATTCGGACGAGGTTACGGACGTGGCGCTGATCAAACCGGTGCCCCCGCCGCCGCCCCCGCCCCCGCCTCCTCCGCCGCCGAACGTGCCGCCTCCGCCGCCGCCGAAGCTGCAGCCGAGGCCGCCGGTCGCCGCGCCGATCGACATTCCGGTTCCGCCGCTGCCGGTTCCGCCGGTCGAGCGCCGGATCGAGGAGCCGAGGCCGCCTGCGCCGCCGCCCCCCGAGCCGCCGCGTCCGTCGGTGATCTCCAACCCCGACTGGCTCCGCCGGCCGACGTCGGAGGACATGGCCCGTTACTACCCTGACCGCGCGCAGCGGAACGAGGTGGAGGGCCGTGCGACCCTGAGCTGCAGCGTCAACGCCAAGGGCACGCTCGACGGCTGCTCGGTCGTCGCGGAAGAGCCGGGCGATGTCGGCTTCGGCGACGCGGCGATGCGGATGTCGAAGCTGTTCAAGATGCGTCCGATGACCAAGGACGGCCAACCGGTCGACGGTGGCACCGTGCGCATCCCGATCTCGTTCCGCCTGCCCAAGGGCTAGCTGGATCGAGGTCACGAGGATCAGGCCCCGACGCCTAGGCGTCGGGGCCTTTTCCTATGCGCGGGCCCGACGCTTGATCGGCGGGTTCGCTCCCACTAGAAGCATGCCCTCGCGATGCGCCGCCCTAGCTCAGTTGGTTAGAGCGCCAGATTGTGGCTCTGGA
>CAZBXO010000324.1:0-2620 GCA_964495645.1 uncultured Phenylobacterium sp.
ACGGCTACGACGAGGCGACCAAGGACCGCTTCTATTCGCAGAACTTCGAGAAGCTCTTCATCTGACAAATTTGCGAGGCTGGGGTCAGGACGCCGCCAGCCGGCCCGCGCCAGAAGTTTCCCGCCGCCCAGGAGGCGGTGACCAGGAGACTTGACCTCAGATGCGCAAGGTTCTCATCGCGTCCGCCCTCGTGATGTCGCTGGCGGGCGGTTCGGCGGCCATGGCCGGCGTGAAGGCCGCGGCCCAGAAGACCCCGGCGGCGGCGCCCGCCGACAAGGCCAAGACGGCCGGCTGCGAGAAGCAGTGGAAGGCCGAGAAGAAGCACAGCCAGACCCGCAAGGCCTTCATGGCCGCCTGCACGAAGGCCTGAGCTCCCCGAGCGTCGGTTGCTCCACTCGGCCGGCGTCTCACCGCCAGGGGGAGAGCGGCGGGCGGGTCACTCCCCAAGCTTCCCGCCCGCCGCTTTTTCGTCCGCTTCCGGAGTCACACCGCGCAAGCTTCACCGCGGAGGCCGCCGCATGGGCGCCAGGATCCTGGTCGTCGAGGACGACGCCGGCACGGCCGAGACCCTGCTCTGCGGCCTGCGCCAGGAGGGCTACACCGTCGAGCACGTGGCCGATGGCCGCGACGCCCTCTACCTCGCCAGCGCCTCGGACTTCGACGCGGTGATCCTCGACCGCATGCTCCCAGGCCTGGACGGCCTTTCGGTGCTGAAGGCGCTGCGCGCCGCCGACGTCCAGACGCCGCTGATGATCCTGTCCGCCCTCGGCCAGCTCGACGAGCGCGTGAAGGGCCTGAGGGCCGGCGGCGACGACTACCTGGCCAAGCCGTTCGCCTTCTCGGAGCTCTCGGCGCGCCTGGCCGTCCTCCTGCGCCGGCCGGCGCGGCGCGAGGAGGTGACGCGGCTGTCCTGCGGCGACCTCTCGATGGAGCTGCTGCAGCGCCGGGTGACCCGCGCCGGCCGCCGCCTCGACCTCTTGCCGCGCGAGTTCAAGCTCCTCGAGCACCTGCTGCGCCACAAGGACCGCGTGGTCACCCGCACGATGATGCTGGAGGAGCTGTGGGACTACCGCTTCGACCCGCACACCAGCCTGATCGACACCCACGTCAGCCGCCTCAGGAAGAAGATCGACGAAGGGTTCGAGGCGCCCCTGCTGCACACCGTCCGCGGCTCCGGCTACCGGCTCTCCGAGACCCCGTGAGGTGCGGCTGAAGCCCTGGATCTGGCCGGCGCTGGCGGCGCTGGCGGCGCTCGCGGCGGTGGTCGCGGGTCTCATGCTGGTCGACCGCACCGGCGAGGCGGCGATCGCGCGCCAGCAGACCGCCATGGCCGCCGCCGCCCGCGACTACTTCGTGGCCTTCGCCCGCGACGAGGGTGTCGACGGCCTGGCCGCCGCGCTGAACCGCCACGCCCGCCTGGGCGCCCCCAACGGCTTCGCCTACGCGCTGGAGGATCGCTCCGGACGCATGGTCGCCGGGGCCGACGTAGTCTCCTCGCTGGACGCGCCGCAGACCGGCTGGCGCACCGTGGTCGACCCCGACAGCGCTTCGCGCCGGCTCTGGCGCGTGCTCGCCCAGCCGCTGGGCGGCGGCTACACCCTGATCGTCGCCGAGGACCTCTCGGCCCGCGACGCCTTGCGGGCCGCTGTCTTCCGCGGCTCGGCGCTGGCCGTCCTACTCGCGGCCGTCGGCGCGGCGGCGGGCGGCGTCGGCCTCAACGCCATGCTCTGGCGGCGCACCCGCGCCATCGCCGACACCGCCGAGCGCATCGCCGGCGGCGACCTCTCGGCCCGCGCCCCGGTGCGCGCTCGTGGCGACGTGTTCGACGGCCTCGCCGCCTCGGTGAACCGCATGCTGGCGCGCATCGAGGAGCTGATGACCGGCATGCGCACGGTCACCGACGCCATCGCCCATGACCTGCGCTCGCCCCTGACCCGCCTGAAGGGGGCCCTGGTTCGCGCGGCCGATCCGGCCGCACCGGAGGCTGCGCGCCTGGCTGCCATCGAGGACGCGGGCGCCGAGGCCGACAACGTATTGGCGACCCTCAACGCCCTGCTGGATATCGCCCGCGCCGAGTCCGGCCTGTCGCGCGAGATGATGCAGCGCGTCGACCTGGGCGGGGTGGCGCTGAGCCTGGCCGAGCTGTTCGGACCCGCCGTCGAGGACGCGGGCCAGTCGCTGGTGACCGACGTCCCGGCCTGGCCGGTTTTCGCGCAGGGCCACCCGGCGCTGCTGCGTCAGGCGGTCGGCAACCTGCTGCACAATGCCGTCGTCCACGCGGGGCCCGGCGCCACCGTGCGCCTGAAGGTGGAGGAGGCCGGGCTCTCCGGCGCGCGCATCTCCGTGGCCGACGACGGACCGGGCGTCCCGGCCGAGTTCCTGGGCCGCGCCCCGGAGCGGTTCGTGCGGCTGCAGAGCGCCCGAACGGGCCCCGGATCGGGCCTGGGCCTGGCCCTCGTCACCGCCTGCGCCAAGCTGCACGGTGGCCGGCTCGTGCTGGGAGACAATAGCCCTGGATTGGTGGCTGCGCTGGAACTGGCGGACGCCCGCTCTTGATTTTTGCGCCGCACAACCCTAGCCTCTTTCCCCCCGGGACGCCTGCGCCCGCGGCCGGGCGAGG
>CAZBXO010000325.1:0-2619 GCA_964495645.1 uncultured Phenylobacterium sp.
TCTGAGCGCCTGCGAAACCAAACCTTAAAGTGAAGGGTGCGAAGGCTGGAACCCAAGGTTCCGATGACCAGCCAGGCACAGCAGCATCACCTTCCCGTCGACGCCAGCACCCTCCGGGAAGCCCTGGAGGCGCACGCGCGCTATCTGGCGGGCCGGTCCGGCGGACGTCGGCTCAGCCTGACCTACGCTGACCTCTCCAACTGCAGCCTCGAGGGCGTCGACCTGCGCGACGCCGATCTGGCCGGGGCCCGGCTGTCGGGCTCGGGGCTGGCTAAGGCCAATCTCAGCCGCGCCATCCTGTTCGGGGCCGACTTGCGCGAAGCCGACATGCGCTACGTCAACCTGAAGCGCGCCGACCTGCGCGGCGCCTGCCTGCGCGGCGCGAACCTGGCCGGCGCAGACCTCGCCGGCTGCGATCTGCGCGAGGGCCGCATCGCCCTGCAGGACAAGCTGGATGGCTTCCGCATCCTGCGCCACGAGCACCGGCCGGGGGAATTGAACTACGCCGTGCTCCAGGGGGCGAACCTGTCGGGCGCCCAGCTCTCCGGCACCATCGCCATGGCGTCCGACTTCACCGACGCCAACCTGAACGGCGCGTTCCTGGTGGGCGCCAAGCTGATGCGCGCGGTGCTGGACGGCGCCGATCTCTCCAACGCCGACCTGGCCGGATGCGACCTCTCCGGCGCCTCAATGAAGCGGGCGGTGCTGACCGGTGTGAACCTCGACCAGACGCGGCTCGACGACGCCGACCTGACCGACGCGCTCCGGGCCCCGCCACCCATCGTCTTTATCGACGACCGGCCGCTCTCCGAGGTCCTCGCCGAGCACGAGGCCTTCGTGGACTCAAACGGGACGCGCGGGGGGACCGTGAAATTGGCCGAGGTCGACTTCCGGCCGCTGAAGTCGCTCAAGAAGCGGCGTCTGACCGGCCTCTACGCGCCGCGCGCCTGCTTCTTCGGCATGGACCTGGAAGGCGCGCAGCTACAGGGCGCCGACCTCACCGGCTGCGACTTCCGTGGCGCAATCCTGCGCGAGGCTGACCTGCGCGGCGCGCGGTTGTCCGGCGCCCAGCTCACCCGCGCGGACCTGCGCGCGGCCAAGATGGGACCGCTGCAGCTGGCAGACCAGCGCTTCGTCCGCACCGACCTGACGCGGGCTATCCTGCGCGGCGCCGACATGCGCGGCGCCCACGCGGCCCGGGCCCGCTTCCTCGAGGCCCAGATGGAGGGCGCCCGCGTCGCCGGCTGCGATCTCTCCGGCGCGGAGCTCGAAGTCACCCGCACCAGCGCCACGAGCTAAAGCAGCTCGACTTCGAACCCGCCCGCCTCGGCCATGCGATCGGCGACGATCGCGCGGTGGCACTTGGCGTGTTCGGCGCAGAAGCAGAGGATCGCGGTTTTCGCGCCCGTGGCGATCTCGACGGCCTGCGCCAACTGCAACTGGGCGGCCGGCTCGGCCATGTGATCGTCGAAGATCCGGCGCATCTCGGCCGTGCGGCCGGCGCGGGCGGCCATTCGGCCAGGCTTGGGCGTGCCGAGCTCGCGCAGGTGGACGTAGCGGATGCCGGCCTCTTCGACGCTGGCCGACAGCAGTCCCTTGGAGAACCCCGGCCGGCGGGATGCCGCCACTGCGCGGACGTCGATCAGCACCTCCACCCCGGCGGCCTTCAGCTTCTCGATCAGGACGGGCTGTGTGGACGCCTCGTAGCCGATGGTGGCGAGCTTCATGTCGGCTATATGGGACCGATGGATGGGACGACCACCCCTGAGGCGCCGGCCGGCCGCGCGAGCCTCCCCTCGCGCGGCGGCGAGATGGCGTACCTGGAGATGGGGCCGCCGGACCGGCCGGTGGACATCGTGTTCTCCCACGCCAATGGCTACAACGGGCGCACCTACCGCAGCATCCTGGCGCCGCTCGCGGCAGACTTTCGCATCCTGGCCGTGGACTTCCGCGGGCATGGCGCCTCGACCCTGCCGACAGTGATCGAGGGCCGCGAAGGTTGGCACGAGTTCCGCGACGACCTGGCGGCGTTCCTGGCCGAGGTCGCGGACCGGCCGGTGGTGCTGGGCGGCCATTCGATGGGGGCCACGTCCAGCCTGCTGGTGGCGGCGATGGAGCCTGAGCGGGTGAAGGCGCTGGGCCTGTTCGACGCGGTGCTGTTCGACGCCAGGCTGCGGATGTCCGAGATGACCGACAATCCACTCGCGGACGGGGCGCTGCGCCGGCGGGCGGATTTCGCCAGCAAGGCTGCGGTGGTCGAGGCCTACCGCGGGCGGGGCGGTTTCCGCTCCTGGTCCGACGCGCAGCTCATCGACTACGTGGAGGCGGGGTTCCGGGCGACCGCGGAGGGCGGCGTCACGCTGGCCTGCCGCCCGGAATGGGAGGCCTCCAGCTTCCGCATCCACAACTACGACCCCTGGGCAGCTTTCCGGGCGATCCGCTGCCCCGCGGTGCTGCTGCGCGCCGAGCACGATTCCACGGCGCGCGTGGAAGGCCAGGAGGCGGTGCTGGCGGCGGCCGGCGTGCGGGTGGAGACCATCCCGGGAACCACCCACTTCCTGCCGATGGAGCGCCCGGACCTGGTGCGCGCCGTGCTGCGCGAACTGGCGGCCGGCTAGC
>CAZBXO010000326.1:0-2602 GCA_964495645.1 uncultured Phenylobacterium sp.
AGCTGCCGCTGGGCCAGGTGGACCGCCTGGCCAAGATGGTGCCGGCCAATCCCGCAAACCCTGTGACCCTGGCCCAAGCCATCGAGACCGAGCCCCGGCTGCAGGAAGAGCGCAAGACTGACGAGGCGGTGGCGCGGCTGCTGGAGATCGCGCTGCAGCTGGAGGGGCTCTACCGCAACGCCTCGACCCACGCGGCCGGCGTCGTGATCGGCGACCGGCCGCTCACCCAGCTGACGCCGCTCTACCGCGATCCGCGCTCCGAGCTGCCGGCCACCCAGTTCAACATGAAGTGGGTGGAGAGCGCGGGCCTGGTGAAATTCGACTTCCTGGGCCTGAAGACGCTGACCGTCATCGATCGCGCCTTGAAACACCTGGAGAAGCGCGGCGCGGCGATCGACATGGCCGCGCTGCCGCTGGACGACGGCAAGACCTACGAGCTGATGAGCAACGCCCAGACGGTCGGGGTCTTCCAGTTGGAAGGGCAGGGGATGCGCGACACCCTGCGCCAGCTGCGCCCCAACTGCATCGAGGACGTCACCGCCGTCGGCGCCCTCTACCGGCCGGGGCCGATGGACAACATCCCGGCCTTCATCGACTGCAAGTTCGGCCGCAAGCCCATCGACACCCTTCACCCCATGCTCGAGGCGGTGCTGAAGGAGACCTACGGCATCATCGTCTACCAGGAGCAGGTGATGCAGATCGCCCAGATCCTGGCCGGCTACAGCTTGGGCGAGGCGGATCTGCTGCGCCGCGCCATGGGCAAGAAGAAGAAGGACGAGATGGACGCGCAGCGGGCGCGCTTCATCTCCGGCGCCGCCGAGAAGGGGGTGGGCGCGGCCCAGGCCGGCGCGATCTTCGACCTCGTCGACAAGTTCGCGGGCTACGGCTTCAACAAGTCCCACGCCGCGGCCTATGCGGTGGTGAGCTACCAGACGGCCTGGCTGAAGGCGAACGCGCCGGTCGAGTTCTTCGCGGCCTCGATGAGCCTCGACATCGCCAACACCGACAAGCTCTCGGTATTCTACCAGGACGCCAAGCGCTTTGGCGTGAAGATCCGGCCGCCCTCCGTGAACCGCTCGGCCGCCGACTTCGAAGTTGAGAACGGCGAAGTGCTCTACGCGCTGGGCGGCATCCGCAACGTCGGCCTGGCGGCCATGCAGCATGTGGTCGACGTGCGCCGCGAGGGCGGGCCGTTCAGCGACGTCTTCGACTTCGTCGAGCGGGTCGATCCGCGGCAGGTGAACAAGCGGACGTTCGAGACCCTCGCGCGGGCCGGCGCATTCGACGAGATCCACCCCAACCGTGCGCAGCTGGTCGATGCGGCCGACCAGCTGATCGCCTACGCCCAGAGCGTCGCCAACGACCGCGCCTCGGCCCAGGCCAGCCTGTTCGGCGGCGACCAGGCGGAGGCCGCGCGGCCCAGGCTTCCCCGCACCGAGCCTTGGGACCCGGTCAAGCGCCTCGACGAAGAACTGGCGGCCATGGGCTTCTACCTCTCCGGCCACCCGCTGGAGGACATGGTGGAGGCGCTGCGGCGGCGGCGCACGGAGCTGCTCACCGATGCATTGGCGAAGGCGGAGGCGGGGGCGGAGGCGCTGCGCATGGCCGGCGTCGTGCGCCGGAAGCAGGAGCGGCCCGGGCGCACGGGAGAGAAGTTCGCGTTCGTGACCTTCTCCGACCCGACAGGCGAGTACGAGGTGATGTTCCCGCCGGAGAGCCTCAAGCGATGCCGCGATATGCTGGAGCCGGGCAAGGCCGTGGCGATCAAGGTCCGCGCCAAGTGCGCCGAGGGCGAGGTGCGCTTCTTCGGTGACGACGTGGAGCCGGTGGAAAAGGCCGTCGAGAACGTCGTCGCCGGCCTGCGTGTCCACGTGGCGCCCCGCAGCGCCGAGATCATCGCCCTGAAGAAGCGGCTGGAAGGCGTGACGAACCCGCGCGGCGGCGAGGTCATCCTGATCGCCGGCCTCGAGGGCGGCCGCGAGGTTGAGCTCAAGCTCCCCGGCCGCTTCACCCTGGACGGCGCGGTCCGCGGCGCCCTGAAGACCGCCCCCGGCGTGGTCTTCATCGAGGACCTGTAGCGGCGCATTCCCTCCCCTTCATGGGGAGGGCCTCCTCGCCGGAGGCGTGCGGGGCGCGGAAAAGCGGACGCAAGCTCGGCGCGTGGGGAATGCGCTGGCTTGCCTTTCGCCCCCTTTCCGACTACATGCGCGCCTCCAATCCACACGCAGGTGTGCGGGCCGGCCGGGGAGACATCCCGTCCGTCCGTTCCGGTCTTCCTTCGGGGAGGTTGCCTGCGGCGGTCCAACCGGAAGAAAGACGAGTTCACAGACGATGGCTCTGCCTGATTTCTCCATGCGCCAGCTGCTCGAGGCCGGCGCCCACTTCGGCCACCAGACGCACCGCTGGAACCCGAAGATGGACAAGTACATCTTTGGCTCCCGCTCCAACATCCACATCATCGACCTGTCGCAGTCGATCCCGCTGCTGCACCAGGCGCTGGTGAAGGCGCGCGAGGTCGCGGCCGGCGGCGGCCGCATCCTGTTCGTGGGCACCAAGCGCCAGGCCTCCGAGCCGATCGCGACGGCTGCGAAGCGCTGCGCCC
>CAZBXO010000327.1:0-2579 GCA_964495645.1 uncultured Phenylobacterium sp.
GACGGCGCGCGCGACATCGCCGTCGAGGTCAATTCGCTCTCCAAGACCTTCGCCATGGCCGGCTGGCGGGTCGGCATGGTGGTCGGCAACGAGCGGATGTGCGCGGCGCTGGCGCGGGTGAAGTCCTATCTCGACTACGGCGCCTACACGCCGATCCAGGTGGCGGCGGCGGCGGCGCTGAACGGCCCGACCGACTGCATCGAGGAGATCCGCGCCATCTACAAGAAGCGCCGCGACACCCTGGTGACGGCCATGAAGCGCGCCGGCTGGGACATCCCCGCGCCGCCGGCCTCGATGTTCGCCTGGGCGCCGCTGCCCGAGCCGTACAAGGATGCGGGCTCGATGCTGTTCTCCAAGCTGCTGATCGAGGAGGCGGGCGTGGCCGTGGCCCCCGGCATCGCCTTCGGCGAGTACGGAGAGGGCTATGTGCGCATCGGCCTGGTGGAGAACGAGCACCGCATCCGCCAGGCGGCGCGCAACGTGAAGAAGTTCCTGTCGAACGCGGACGAGATCCTGGGGCGCGCGCACAACGCGCTGGCCGCGCAATGAAGCCGTGGCGTGTCGGGATCGCCGGCCTGGGCACGGTTGGAGCCGGCCTGCTCACCTTCCTCGGTGAGCACCCGGGGTTTGCGCCGGCCGGGGGGCAGGTCACGGTCACCGGCGTCTCCGCGCGCTCGCGCTCGCGACCGCGACCCTACGACATCTCGAACCTGCCCTGGTTCGACGACCCCGTGGCGCTGGCGACCTCTTCGGACGTCGACGTCTTCGTCGAGCTGATCGGCGGTTCCGATGGACCAGCCAAGGCCGCGGTCGAGGCCGCGATCGCCGCGGGCAAACCGGTTGTCACAGCCAACAAGGCGCTGATCGCCGAGCATGGGGCCGAGCTCGCCGCCCAGGCCGAGGCGAAGGGCGTGCCGCTGCTGTTCGAAGCGGCGGTGATGGGCGGCGTGCCGGCCGTGAAGATCGTCCGCGAGGCCCTGGTCGGCGACGACATCAAGTCGATCGCCGGCATCCTCAACGGCACCTGCAACTACATCCTGACCGAGATGGAGGCGACGGGGCGCTCCTTCGCCGACGTGCTCGCCGAGGCCCAGCGGCTGGGCTACGCCGAGGCCGATCCGACCATGGACGTCGGCGGCTTCGACGCCGCCCACAAGATCACCATCCTGGCCGCGCTGGCCTTCGGCTGCGCACCCAGCTACGCCGCCGCCGAAATCGAGGGCATCGACGGCGTCGACCTGCTCGACATCCGCATGGCCCGCGACCTGGGCTATCGGATCAAGCTGGTGGCGTCCGCCGACCGTTCGGCGGACGGGGTGCTGGTGCGCGTGCATCCGTCGCTGGCGCCGCTAAGTCATCCGCTGGCGCAGGCAGGCGGGGCGCTGAACGCGCTCTTCATCGAGGGCGCGCGGATCGGGCGGATGTTCGTGCAGGGCGCCGGCGCCGGCGCGGGCCCGACCGCCGCGGCGGTGGCCGCCGACATCGCCGACGTGATGGCCGGCGCCACCCGGCCGGTGTTCCAGGCCCCGGCGGGCACGCTGAAGCCGTTCGAACCGGTGGATCCCTCGAAGAGCCTCGGCCGCGCCTACCTGCGCTTCCTGGTCAAGGACGAGCCCGGGGTGATCGCGGCGGTGTCCGAGACGCTCGCCGAGGCGGGCGTCTCGATCGAGAGCTTCCTGCAGAAGCCGGTGGAGAACGCCGATGGCGTCCCCATCGTGCTCACCACCCACGCGGTGGCGGAATCGGTGCTGACCGCAGCGGTCCAGCGGATCGCTGGCCTTCCGGCCGTGCTCGACCGTCCGCGCCTGTTGCGCATAGCCCGCATCTAGGGCTTACGAAGCGGCCAACAAGAATCGACGGGCTGGAGACGCCATGAGTTCGAAGGTGCTGGACCGCAGCCTGGTGATGGACGCCGCGCGGGTCACAGAGATCGCCGCCATCGCCGCCTACAAGCTGGCGGGCCGCGGAGACGAGAAGGAAGCCGACCAGGCGGCCGTCGATGCCATGCGCACGGCCCTCAACGACCTCGACATCGACGGCGAGATCGTCATTGGCGAGGGCGAGCGCGACGAGGCGCCGATGCTCTACATCGGTGAGAAGGTGGGGAAGGGCGGCAAGAACAAGATCGACATCGCCCTCGATCCGCTCGAAGGCACGACGCTGACCGCGAAGGCGATGGCCAATGCGCTGGCGGTGATGGCCTGGGCGCCGAAGGGCACGCTGCTCAACGCCCCCGACACCTACATGGACAAGATCGCCTGCGGGCCAGGCTACCTGGACGGCGTGATCGACCTCGACAAGTCGCCCGCGGAGAACGTGGGGTCCCTGGCCAGGGCGAAGGGTGTCGAGACATCGGAGATCACCGTCTGCATCCTCGACCGGCCGCGGCATGCGGAAATCATCGCTTCGGTGCGCTCGGTGGGCGCGCGGATCCACCTGATCACCGATGGCGATGTGGCGGGCGTGATGCAGACCGCCGATCCGTTGACCGGAATCGACCTCTATGTCGGGCAGGGCGGGGCGCCCGAGGGCGTGCTCGCCTGCGCGGCGTTGAAGTGCGTGGGCGGCCAGTTCCAGGG
>CAZBXO010000328.1:0-2556 GCA_964495645.1 uncultured Phenylobacterium sp.
TCCGAGCCGATGAAGCGGTCCCAGCCCTGGCGGACGCCGGCCTCGACCGCGACGCGGACCGGCGCTTCGCCGATCAGCTCGGCCTGGTAGGCCGCCGGCTGGGCCTCGAAGTGCTCGAAGCAGGGGACGGAGACGACGCGGGTGGCGACGCCCTCGGCCTCCAGCAGGTCGCGGGCGGCCAGCGCGATCGGGACTTCCGTGCCCGAGGCGAAGATCGAGACCTTCGCCGGCCCGGAGGCGGCGGCCAGTTCGTAGGCGCCCGCGGCGGAGCGGTTCTCGCCGGCGTCGGTGCGCACGGCGGCGGTCTTCTGGCGCGAGAGGGCCATGACCGAGGGCGTCGTGCGCGAGCCCAGCGCCAGCTTCCAGCACTCGGCCGTCTCGATGGCGTCCGCCGGCCGGAAGACGTGCAGGTTGGGCATCGCCCGGAGCGCCGCCAGGTGCTCCACCGGCTGGTGGGTCGGGCCGTCCTCGCCGAGCCCGATCGAGTCGTGGGTCCCGACGAAAACCATGCGGATGCCCATCAACGCGGCGAGCCGGATCGAAGGTCGCGCGTAGTCGGAGAACACCAGGAACGTGCCGCCGTAGGGGATCACCCCGCCGTGCAGGGCCATGCCGTTCATCGCCGCGGTCATGCCGTGCTCGCGCACGCCATAGTTCACGTAGCGGCCGGCGTAGTCGGGGGCGTCGAACACCGGGGTGTTCTTGACGTAGGTGTTGTTCGAGCCGGTGAGGTCGGCCGAGCCGCCGACCAGCTCGGGGATGTCGCCGAAGATCTTCTCCAGGACCGAGCCGGAATGCACCCGCGTCGCCGCCGCCGGCTTCGAGGCCGCCGCCTCGGCCATGAAGGCGTCGAGACGTTCGAAGGCGCCCGCCGGCAAGTCCCCGGCCATGGCCCGCTCGAACTCAGCGCGCTGCGGCGAGGCCGAGAGGCGCGCGGTCCAGGCCTTGCGCGACTTGCCGCCCCTGCGGCCGGCCGCGCGCCAGGCGCGGGTGACCTCATCCGGCACAACGAAGGCCTCGTGCGGCCATCCCAGATGCGCGCGCGTCGCCGCCACCTCGTCCTTGCCCAGCGCCTTCCCATGGACGTCGTGGGTGCCTTCGAAGTTGGGCGAACCCTTGCCGATCACCGTCTTGCAGGCGATCAGGCTCGGCTTGTCCTGCCGCGTCGCCCAGGTCAGCGCGCGGCGGATCTGGCCCACGTCGTGGCCGTCGATGCGCTTCACCGCCCAGCCGGAGGCCTTGAACCGCGCCAGCTGGTCGGTGGCGTCGGAGATGCCCACATGGCCGTCGATGGTGATGTCGTTGTCGTCCCAGAGGACGGTCAGGCGGTTGAGCTTCAGCCGCCCGGCGATGCCGATCGCCTCCTGGCTGACGCCCTCCATCAGGCAACCGTCGCCGGCCACCACCCAGGTGCGGTGGTCGACGAGGTCGGCGCCGAACCGCGCCGCCAGCTTGCGCTCGGCCATCGCCATGCCGACCGCGTTGGCCAGGCCCTGGCCCAGCGGCCCGGTGGTGGTCTCCACGCCGGGCGTATGGCCGTACTCCGGGTGGCCCGGCGTGTTGGAGCCGAGCTGGCGGAAGTTCTTCAGGCTGTCCATCGTGACCGCCTTGAAGCCGCTCAGGTGCAGCAGGCTGTAGAGCAGCATCGAGCCGTGGCCGGCCGACAGCACGAAGCGGTCCCGGTCGGGCCACTCAGGCGCGGCGGCGTCATACTTCAGGAACCGCGTCCACAGCTGGGTGGCGACGTCGGCCATGCCCATCGGCATGCCCGGGTGGCCGCAGGCGGCCTGCTCCACGGCGTCCATGGAGAGCACGCGGATGGCGTCGGCCATGAGCTTGGGCGAGGCGGGCATCGGACCTTCCGGGAGGGCGGCGGCGGAGCGGTGGCGCCGCCTCGCACGGCGGGCGGCGACGCGTCAACACTGAGCCGATTCCCGAGGCAGGCCGACGCAGTATAGACAGGCGCGAGCGAAGCCTGCGGGAGGACGTCAGATGGACCCCGGCGACAGCGCCCTGGACGTGGCGGCAAAGCGGCTGGAATCGGCGCTGCACGTGCTCGAGCAGCGGCTCAAGGCGAAGCTGAAGGCGGCGGGCGCCGAGGCCGGCGGCCTGTTCGAAGGCGACCGCGCCAGCCTCGCCGCGGAGCTCGACGCGGCCCGCGCCCGCGAGCGCGAGCTGGAGGAGGCCGGCGCCCAGGCGAGCGCCGCGCTCGGCCGCGCGATCGAAGAGATCCGCGCCGTCATGGCCACGCAGGAGGCCTGAGATGGCGCAGATCAATGTCGAGGTGAACGGCCGCCCCTATCCCGTCGGCTGCGAGGACGGCCAGGAAGCCCACCTGATGGAGCTGGCCCGCCTGTTCGACCACCAGGTCCGCCAGGTCAGCCAGGACATGGGCCAGCTCGGCGACACCCGCCTGTTCCTGATGGGCGCGCTGCTGCTGGCGGACGAGCTGACCGACGCGCGCGGAAGGCTGGCCGGCCTGCAGGCGGAGATCGCCAAGCTCCAGGCCGAAAAGGCGCGACTCGAAACGCGTGCCGTGACGGCTCTGGAAGGCGC
>CAZBXO010000329.1:0-2520 GCA_964495645.1 uncultured Phenylobacterium sp.
AGCCCTTGGCCGGGTTGATCAGGAATTTCTCGCCGGTGGCCTTCTTGTTGTAGGCGGCCATGACCTTGGGATCGAGGGCCTCGGTGAGGCTGATCTCGGAGGTGTAGTGGCTGGCGAAGGTGGTCTTCAGCTCGCTGGCGACGCGCTGGCGCAGGCGGTTCGCGCCTTCCGGGCCGATCTTGGCGAGGAAGGGCGTCAAGAGGAAGCCGCCGAGCCCCCAGGACATGCCGAAGGCGCGGACCAGCTCGGTCGGCCCGGTGTCGAGGCCGCCGTAGATGTAGACCTGCTTGTAGGTCGAGGAGCCGTAGCGGCTGTAGCCCCCTTCCTTGCGGACGGAGGCGGCCTCCATGGCGGACAGGATCTGGCCGGCCAGCCTGCCGCCGCCGATCGCGTCGAAGCCGAGCGTGGCGCCGGTCTGGAAGAGGGCCTCGGTGAGGTCGGCCTGGAAGGTCGGCGAGGTGGAGTCGAGGACGTGCTGGGCGCCGATGTCCTTCAGGATCTTCACCTGCTCCGCGGAGCGGACGATGTTGACCAGCGGCACGCCTTCGTCCTTGCAGATCTTCACCAGCATCTGGCCGAGGTTGGACGCGGCGGCCGTGTGGACGAGGCCGGTGTGGCCTTCCATCCGCATCGTTTCGACCATGGCTAGCGCCGTGAGCGGATTGACGAAGCAGGCGGCGCCGTCGCGCGCAGTGGCGCCCGCCGGCAGCGGCAGGACCTCGGCGGCCCGGACCATGCGGTGCTCGGCGTACATGGCCCCGCCGATCAGGGCGACGGTCTTACCCAGCAATGCCTGGGCGGCGGGCGACGAACCGGCGGCGATCACCGTGCCAGCGCCCTCGTTGCCGACCGGCAGCGACTGGTCGAGGCGGCCGGCCATCATGCGCATGGCGGCGGGCGGGACGGGCGCGGTGACGACCGGGTGGGTGGCGGCGCCGGAGACCTTGGCCTGGCTGAGGTCGGCCGGGCCGAGCAGCAGGCCGAGGTCGGACGGGTTGATCGGCGTCGCCTCGACGCGGACCACGATGTCGTCCGGGCCGGGTTCGGGGATCGGAACGTCGACGAGACTGACCTCGATCTCGCCGCTCGGCTTCAGGTGCGAGCGCAGCTGGCGGCTCGTGTTGGCCATGGTCCACTCCCGTTGAGTTCAGTTCAGCCTTAGCTGGAGTTTCGTGCGGTGACGATCCAGACCGCGGCGTTGAGCTTCACGCCGTCCGGCCCGTCGTGGGCGGCCAGCGCCGCGCGGACCGAGCCCACGACCGCTTCGGTGTGGCCGGGGTTCTCGCGCAGCAGGCGCGAGAGCGGGCCGATGTTGAGGGAGAGCTTCAGCGCATCGTCGACGCCGCCGCCGCCCACCTTCTCGTCGTGGCGCGTGGTGGTCACGTCCGTGAAGCCGGCGGCCTGCAGGATGCCGCGGACGCGGTCGGGGTCGGCGAAGGCGAATGGGCCGGGCGCGTGCGGATCGGGCGGCGGCGGCTGCGGCGGGAGGTGCTGCATCGCCGCCATCATCGGCAGCGTCATGATCGGGCTCTCTGGCGGCGTGCGCCAGCAGATGAAGGCGAGGCGCCCACCGGGCCGCAGCGCGCGGCGGATGTTGGTGAAGGCCGCCGCCGGGTCGGCGAAGAACATCACGCCGAAACGAGAGAAGGCGGCGTCGAAGGCGGCCGGCCCGAAGGCGTAGGTCTGAGCGTCGCCTTCCAGGAAGGTGAGGGCGGGCGCGCGGCGGCGGGCGATCTCCAGCAGCGGGCGGGAGATGTCCATGCCGACCGCCGTGCCGGTCGGGCCGACCGCGGCGGCGAGCTGGACGGTGGTGGCCCCGGCGCCGCAACCGATGTCGAGCACCCGCTCGCCGGGCTGGAGGGCGAGCGCGGCCATGCCCGCGGCGCCGAGCGGCTCCAGCTGTCGGTCGAGCTGCGGCTGAAACTCGGCCCAGACGTCACCGACCTGCTCGTTCCAGTAGGCGACCTGCGCGGCGTTGGGGGCTTCGCTCATAGCGGGGCCGTGACCTCTTCCAGCCAGCTCCGGATGTGCGGCTCGAGTTGCGGTCCGACGACGTCGCGGACGCGGGCGTGGTAGGCGTCGACCTGGGCGCGCTCCTGCGGCGTGAGGAGATCCACGACGATCAGGCGGCGGTCGATGGGGGCCAGGGTCAGGGTCTCGAAGGCGTGCATAGGGCGCTCGCCGCCCGCGACAGGCGCGGCCTCGGTGACGACCTGCAGGTTCTCGATGCGGATCCCGTAGCCGCCTTCCTTGTAGTAGCCGGGCTCGTTGGAGACGATCATCCCAGGCCTGAGGGCGACGGTGTTGGGCGCCTTGGAGATGCGCTGCGGGCCCTCGTGGACGCCGAGGTAGGACCCGACGCCGTGGCCGGTGCCGTGGTCGTAGTCGAGGCCGCGCTCCCACAGGGCCACGCGAGCCAGAGCATCCAGCGCCGAGCCGGTGGTGCCGGCCGGGAAGCGCACGTGGGCCAGCGCCAGGTGGCCCTTCAGCACCAGGGTGAAGCGCTCGGCCATCTCGCGG
>CAZBXO010000330.1:0-2497 GCA_964495645.1 uncultured Phenylobacterium sp.
ACGTCGCACATGATGCCGACCTCGGGGGCGGCGTCCTTCATGGCCTTGACCGCGGTGCAGACGAGGCCGTTCGGGTCGGCGGCGTGACTGCCGGCGGCGTCCTTCTTGGCCCCGTCGATGTGCGGGAAGACGGCGATACCCGGGATGCCGAGGTCGCGGGCGGCGACAGCGGCTTTCGCGGCCTCCTTGACCGAGAAGCGCTGGGCGCCGGGCATGGAGCCCACGTCGACCAGGCCCTCGCCCTCGTGCACGACCATGGCCCAGATCAGGTCGGACGGGGTCAGCACGCTCTCGCGCACGAGCCGGCGGATCCAGTCGGCCTGGCGCAGGCGGCGCATGCGGAGCGCCGGGTAGGGGGCGAGCGGAGCCTTGGTCATGCCCTCGCGCCTTTGGACCGGCGCGAATGGGAGCGCAAGTGTCAGAACTGGCCGAACTTGATCTCCGGAGACCCGCCGGGCAGGTCGATGGTCATGCCGTCCATGGCGATACGCCAGTCGAGCGGGCCGCCGGCGTCGACGCCACGGGTGAAGGCGGCCGGCGTGTAGAACGGCAGCCCCGCCTGGGTCAGGTGGTACATGACGAGCCGCTTGACGCCGGCCTTGCGGGCGAGGTCGGCGGCTTCCACCGGCGTGGTGTGGTAGGTCAGCGTGTCGGTCATCAGCGAGCTCATCCGGGCATTGCCCTGGGTCTTCAGGCCGGAGGCCAACACGCGAGTCATGTCGGCGTTCTGGACCTCGTGGATGAGGACATCGGCGCCCTTGGCGTGCTCGGCCAGCGGCGGCCAGGGCTTGGTGTCGCCGCTGATCACGACCGAGCGGCCCTTGTAGTCGAACCGGTAGGCGTACGCCGGGCTGACCGGCTCATGGGCTACGCGGATGGCGGTGACGGTCAGACCGTCCTTCTGCAGCACGACCGCCTTGCCGTCCGGCTTCGGTGTCGGGACCACCTGCGCCTTGAAGAGACCGGCGGGGATGTCGAACTTGAACTCGCCATGGTCGTGGTGGGCCTTGCGAAACCCGTGGTCGGCCCCATAGGCCAGGTTGAAGCCGGCGGCGACCTTGTCCGTACCGGTTGGCCCCACCAGCGTCAGCGGCTGCCTGCGCCCGGCGACCCAGCTCTGAAGATTGAACTCGCCCAGACCGCCGATGTGGTCGGAGTGCAGGTGGGTGAGGAAGACGGCGCGCGCCTGGTCGAGAGGCACGCGCCAGAGCATCAGGTTTTCGGTGGCCTCCGGGCCCACGTCGACCAGATAGAGCGAGCCCGCCGCCTGGACGGCCACGCATGGCTTGGCGCGGTCCTTGACCGGCAGCGGGCCAGAGGTGCCGCAGAAGATCACTTTCAGGCCGTCCTGGGCCTGGGCGGTTGAGGCGAGGGCGAGGGCCAAGAGAAGCCCTGTCACCAGCTTGAGCATCGTTCGCCCTCCCATCGTTCGGCGCGGCGTTGCATCCTTGCGCCCAGCGGGATGATGGCCAGAGGGGGCGCTACCCAGAATGACGCTGAGCTATGACCTCTACTGGTCGTTCCGGTCGCCCTATTCGTACATGGTCGTGCCTCGGCTGATGGCGCTGGAGGCCGAGTACGACGTCACCTGCAACGTGAAGCCGGTCTATCCGCTGGCGGTGCGCACGCCGGAGTTCTTCGAGGCGCAGGACCCGCTCTGGGTGCGCTACTTCATGGTCGACGTGTTCCGGGAAGCGAAGTTCCTGGGGCTGCCGTTCCGCTGGCCGCGGCCGGATCCGGTGCAGCAGGCGCCGGGCGTCGGCTACCGGATGGAGCAGCCCTACATCCACAGGCTGACCCACCTGGGCGTGGCGGCGACGGAGCGGGGGCGGGGGCTGCCGTTCCTGCGCGAGGTCAGCCACACGATCTGGTCGGGCGAGACCGACAACTGGCACGAGGGCGACCACCTGGCGCGCGCCGCCGAGCGGGCGGGGCTGGACTGGGCGGACCTGGCGGCCGCGGTGGACGACGACCCGGCGCATCACGTGGCGATCGTCGAAGCGAACCAGGTCGCCCAGCGGGTGGCAGGACACTGGGGCGTGCCGATGATGGTGTTCAACGCCGAACCCTT
The DNA here is from genome assembly GCA_964495645.1 of uncultured Phenylobacterium sp. Taxonomy (GTDB): domain Bacteria; phylum Pseudomonadota; class Alphaproteobacteria; order Caulobacterales; family Caulobacteraceae; genus Phenylobacterium. The sequence continues at coordinate 2,072 of CAZBXO010000330.1, forward strand.
CTTCGGCCAGGACCGCTTCGACCAGATGGTCTGGCGAATGAAGGAAGCGGGCATGGAGGCGCGGCCATGACGTATTCAGGCCCGGCTGCTGCGAACCACGCGCTCGATGCGATGCGGGTCTCGCCCGAGAACCATGCCGTGCTGCTCGAGAACGCTGCGGTTCGGGTGCTCGACACCCGTCTGGCTCCGGGCGCGCGCACGGTGGTCCACGCTCACGAGTGGCCGGCGGTGCTCTACGTGCTGAGCTGGAGCGACTTCATCCGCCGGGATGCGGACGGCGCGGTCGTGCTGGATTCGCGGATCGCCATGGGCCGCCCCGACCCCGGGACCGCGATCTGGGGCTCGCCGCTGGCTCCGCACTCCGTCGAGAACGTGGGCGACCGTGACCTGCACATCCTCGCCGTCGAGGTGAAGCCGGCGCGCTAG
>CAZBXO010000331.1:0-2434 GCA_964495645.1 uncultured Phenylobacterium sp.
CGGTCGTCGACATAGACCTGATCGTCGTAGGCCGCGTCCATCAGGTTGTCGCGACTCTTCACGAAGCCGGGGCGTTGGGCCAGCGACTGCAGCAGCAGGAACTCGGTCACCGTCAGCTTGACGGACTTGCCATCCCACAGGCTCTCGTGGCGCGCCGGGTCCAGGGTGAGCTTGCCGCGCTTGACCGCCCGGGCGTTGACGTCGGCCGCCGCCGTCGAGGGGCCTGCCGCGTCGTCGGCGTCGCCGCGGCCGGCCCGGCGCAGCACAGCCTTCACCCGCTCGATGAGCAGGCGCTGGCTGAACGGCTTGTGGATGTAGTCGTCGGCCCCCAGGTTGAAGCCCAGGATCTCGTCGATCTCCTCGTCCTTGGACGTCAGGATGATCACCGGCACCTCGGAGGTCCGGCGCAGCCGGCGCAGCACCTCCATGCCGTCCATGCGCGGCATCTTCACGTCGAGGATGGCCAGGTCCGGCGGATCGTTCTCCAGCGCCGCCAGGCCCGCCGCGCCGTCGTAGTAGGCCTTGACCGCGTGGCCGTGGCTTTCCAGCGCCAGGGTCACGGACGTGACGATGTTCTCGTCGTCGTCGACCAGGGTGATCTTCGCCATCGGGGGCGCGGTCTCCTAACCGTTTGCGGTGGTCCGGCTTGTCCACGGCCACCGTGGCGTCAATTGGGCTTACCGGCCTTCACAGTCAACGCAGCCTTAAGCTTGTGGTGTCACACGTCGTTCCCTGTGTCTGGGGGCGAGATGACGGGCCGGTCCGAACACTTCGAGGTCTACGTCCGGAAAATCCCGGGCGGCAGCTGGGCGCTGGAGCAGGCGTCCGAGAACCGTGCGACCGCCATCGCAACGGCCGAAGACCTCATGAAGGAAGGCAAGGTGGCCGCCGCCAAGGTCACCAAGGAGACCTTCGACGAGGAAACCCGGGAGTTCCGCACCGTCACCATCCTGAAGCTGGGCCAAGCCGACGTCGCGGCCAAGTCCAGGCCGCAGGCTGAGCCGCAGCCGCTGTGCGTGACGCCGCAGGACCTCTACACCGTGCATGCCCGCGAGCGCATCGGCCGCCTGCTCGAAGCCTGGCTCGAGCGCAACAACGCCACGCCGTTCGAGCTCCTGCACCGCGCCGACCTGGTCGAGAAGCTGGAAGCCTCCGGCATCGAGCTGCAGCACGCCATCCAGAAGATCGCCGTGCCGGAGGCCCACGCCCGCGGCATGTCGGTGCACGAGTTGATCCGCGTCTTCCACGCGCTCATCGACCGCGCCGTCGACCGGCTGATGAAGGACACCCGCAAGGGCGTCATCCCCAACCTCGACAAGGAGGGCTTCGCGCCGGCCTGCGAGCGGGTGCTGAAGGATCCGGAGCGTGGCTATCTGCTGGGCGGCGCGGTCGCCGCCTCGATCGCCTCGGCGGCGACCTGGGGCGAGAAGGTGGGGCGCCTGCTGGACCTCGCCGACGCCGCCCCGAAGACCGGCGGAGCGCGGGCCCTGGCGCTGGCGGTCCTGGAGCAGCCGCTGGCGGAGATCCTGGAGTGCAAGGGCGGGATCGGCGAGGTGCTCGGCAAGGACATGGGCCTGGGCGAGAGCCTGGCCGCCATGACCCGGCTGGCCGCCTTCGACGCCGTCGACAAGCTGATCGCCGTCGAACCGGCGGTCGCCAAGGTGATGCCGCAGCTGTCGCCGATGTCCGAGCGGCTGGCCAAGTGGCTGAACACCGGCTTCACCGAGGTGCGCGCCGCGCTCGGCAGGCGCATGCTGCGCGAGCTGAACGGTCCGCGGCGCCTCTGCCCCGGCGACGCGCCGCGCGAGATCACCGTGCTGCGGGCGCTGGCCATGTCGCTGACCGCGGCGGCCGGCAAGCTGATGCCGCTGGAAGACGTCCAGGCCGCCTTCTCGGCGCGCTCGCGGATGCTGGTCACCGGCGACTTCGTGGAATCCTACCTGGGCCAGGACAAGACCGCGCGCGAGGAGGTCGAGGCGCTGATCTGGCTGACCGAAAACGTCATCGGCGGCGCCAACAAGCGCCAGGCGGGCGCCTGGCTGCAGGCGGTCGTCCACGCGCTGAAGTTCGAGAAGGAGACGGTGCTGGCCGACTTCGAGTCGCCCACCGCGCGCCTCGCCGAGCTCGCCAAGCTGCAACGCGACGTCGCCCGCTGCGGCCTGGTCCCCGAGGATTTCGAGCCGATCCAGGCGAAGATGGGCGAGCTCGGCGGCCTGATCGAAGCGCGCGCCAAGATCACCGTCGGCCTCGCGAGGGCCCAGGCCCCGATCGTCAACCGCCTCGGTCTGCTGCTGAAGCTGGCGATGGGCGAAGCCGCCCCGCTCGGCCCCGCCGCCGACCGCGCCCGCGCCGAGGCCCTGAAGCTGGTCCGCAACGACGAGACGCGCGCGGAGCTCTCCCGCTCGCCCGAACAGATGAGCGCCGTCCGCGACCT
>CAZBXO010000332.1:0-2406 GCA_964495645.1 uncultured Phenylobacterium sp.
CGTGATCGATGTGGGCGATGATCGAGAAGTTGCGCAGGCGGGCCTGGGGGATCGTGCTGGTCACGGGCCGGGAGTGTAGCCCGGACGGCGGGATGGCAGAGGGCGCTGCTGATACCGCCGCCCGGATGCTCGATTCCCGGCGGGCCTCCGGGCCGTCAGGTGCCCGGCGCCCGGTAGGTGGGCGAGAGCTTCGCGACGGCATCCATCTCCTCGGGAGTGAGGAGAACGACCGTCCGGTTGTTGACGGCGCCCGACGTCGCCACGCGCATGGCCCCGGCCGCGGCGGCGGCGTTGTCGGGCAGGTCGGCGATGATCACGTAGTCGTCGCCGCCGAATGCGAAGTGGTAGGACTCCAGCGAACCGCCCAGGGATCCCATCAGGTCGCGAACCGCCTTGACCCGGGCGGTGCCGCCTTCTGCCAGCACGCCCTGGCCTCCCTGAAGGGTGAAGCTGCCCGTGAACAGGTACTTGGGCATCGGGCTCCTCCGTGCGCGGAGCATCCGGTTGGATGCCTCCATGCCGCGACATGGGGCAGCATAGCCCGGTCTCAGGCGCGGACCAGCGCGAGCGCCCCGACACCGATGGCGATGACCGTCACGCCAACGACCTGGATGCGGGCGAGCCGCTCGCGGAAGAGGAGGAAGGCGGCGACGGCCGCGATGGCGGCGAACTGCGAGCTGAGAACCGCGGCCGTGGCCGGACCGGCATGCGCGCCCGTGACGTACAGCGCGCTGCCCGCTGCCTCGAGCACGCCGGACACGAGCACGAGCGGCAGGGCCCGGCGGGTCAGTTGCAGCCGGCCCCGGAGGACGAGCGGGACGGCGATGATCAGGACGCCCGCGAGCCGCGAGATGACGACGATCCAGCTGATCGGCGCGTCGCCCAGGTGCGCGCTCGAGACCAGGCCCACCGAGAACGCGATGGCAGCCGCGATCGCCAGCAGGACGCTGCGGCGTGTGGCCGCCGGATCCTCGCGTCGCGGGTCCGTCGGGCCGTCGGCACGCCGGTCGATCGAGGCCAGGACCACCCCGATGGCGATCGCGGCGAGGATCACGCCGGTCGCGGCCCCGAGCGGCTCGCCCAGCGCCACGGAGGCGAGGGCCGCCACGGCCCCTTCGGTCGAGGTGATCGGCGCGACGATCGACACGCGTCCGATCACCAGTGCCTGGTAGGCGAGCAGCAGCCCTGCCGTGTAGGCGAAGCCGTTGAGGACCATGCCCGCCCACTGCGCGGGTTCGAGGTCGGCGGCCCGGCCGGCATCCAGCACGCCCGCCGGGATGCTCACCACGAGGCCGACGATCATCACCCATGCCAGGACCGACGGCGGACCGATCATCCGGCTGGATCGCGACGAGCACAGGGTGGCCACGGCCCAGGACATCGCGGCACCGAGGCCGCCCAGGATCGCGATCACCGCGGGAGTCTGACAGGTCGGCTGAGAGGCGTCGGAGCGGGAGGGCAGCCGTGGCTCATCCGCCGCCGCTCTGGTACCATCCCCGTTCGCGCCCGCGGCCTGGCCGCCGGCCCATGACGCTCCACTTGTATCGAGAGGGTTTCGCACCTTGGCAAAGACGCCCCGGAAATGGACTGGCGCTCGCTCGCCGTCGGGCCTGAAGCGCGTCCGCACCGCTGAGCGCCGCCACGAGATCCTTGGCCCGCGCCGCTCCGCCGCGAAGACGCTCATCAAGGCGGCACTCGTCAGCGCCACCGCTCCCGTCGAGGGCGCGGACGCGCAGGCAGACCTGGTCGCGGCCATCAGCGCGCTCGATCGCGCGGCGAAGGTCGGCGCCATCCACCCCAACGCCGCCGCGCGTCGCAAGTCTCGCCTCGTGCGCAAGGTGAACGCCGTGATGGCGGGCACCGGCGCCGCGCCGGCGCATGCAGCCAAGACGATCGGCCGCGCCGCCGCGCAGAAGGCGGCCAAGGCCCGGATCGCGGCCTCCAAGGCCGACAAGGCCAAGGGCGCGCAGACGGCTGCCGGGAAGGCCCGAGCCGCGCTGACCAAGACCTCGCGCACCGAGAGTGCGGCAGCGGCCGCCGAGGCCGCTCCGGTCGAGGCAGCGGCGCCGAAGACGGCCGCGAAGAAGGCCACGGTCGCGAAGGCGGCCGCCAAGCCCGCCGCGAAGAAGGCCCCAGCGCCGAAGGCCACCAAGGCAGCTGCAAAGCCCGCCGCGAAGAAGGCGGCCGCGCCGAAGGCCGCCAAGAGCTGATCGCCGCACCCGGGCGACCGGGTGCCTTGATCTGATGGTCGACACGCCCCGGTGCATCACCGGGGCGTTGTTCGTGTCCAGGCCAGGCGCCGGAGGGCGGCCACCGTGGCGGTTCCGGCGCTGGTGGGTCCCTGCGCCGTGCCGGCGCTGAGCCTGGGTCAGGCCTCGCGGGGGCGAGTGGCGCCGTAGGCGGCGC
>CAZBXO010000333.1:0-2392 GCA_964495645.1 uncultured Phenylobacterium sp.
GCGTAGACCGGGACGCCGGCCGGGACCCGCGCCAGGACGTCGGCCATCCCGGCCAGCTTCGGCTCGGCGACCAGCAGCGAGACGACGCCGGCCGCGTCGGCGGCCAGCGCCTTCTCCAGCACGACGCGGCCTTCCAGGATGAAGAGCCTGTCCCGGCCTGCGAGGTCGCGCTCGCGGACGGCCCGGTAGGGCTCGATCCGCGGGTCGTCCGGATCGGTGACCAAGACTACCAGATGCGGACCCGGTCGGCGGGCGCCAAGTAGAGCCTCTGGCCCGGCTTGACGTCGAAGGCCGAATACCAGCCGTCGAGGTTGCGGACGGTGTAGCTGCGCCACGGGCCCGGCGAGTGGACGTCGGTGACCACCACGCGCCGCAGAGCCGCCTCGCGGTACTTGGCCCGGTAGTTCTGCGCCCAGCCGAGGAAGAAGCGCTGTTCGGCGGTGAAGCCGTCGATCACCGGCGCGGGCTTGCCGCCCAGAGACAGCTTGTAGGCGTCCCACGCGGCGGCCAGGCCGCCGACGTCGGCGATGTTCTCGCCGAGCACCTGCTGGCCGTTGAGGTGCAGGCCCGGCAGCGGCTCGTAGGCGGAATACTGTTCGGCCAGCTTCCTGGTCTCGGCCTTGAAGCGGGCGAGGTCCTGCGGCGTCCACCAGTTCCTGAGGTTGCCCCTCTCGTCGAACTGGGCGCCCAGGTCGTCGAAGCCGTGGGTGACCTCGTGGCCGATCACGGCGCCGATGGCGCCGTAGTTCACCGCCGCATCCGCGTTGGGGTCGAAGAACGTGGGCTCCAGGATGGCCGCGGCGAAGGTGATCGAGTTCTGGCTGGGGGCGAAGAGCGCGTTCACCGTCTGGGGCGTCATGAACCATTCGGTGCGGTCGACCGGCTTGCCCAGCTTGGCGAGCTGGCGGCGGCGCTCGAAGAGCTCGGCGCGGTTGGCGTTGCCCAGCGCGTCGCCGCGCACGACCTGCAGCCCCGCGTAGTCGATCCAGCGGTCGGGGTAGCCGACGGCGACGCGGAAGTTGGCGAGCTTGCGCTTCGCGGCGGCCTTGGTGACCGGGCTCATCCAGTCGAGCGCGTCGATCCGCTGGCCGAAGGCCTTGAGGACGTTGGCGGCCATCTCCTGGGCCTTGGCCTTGGCGGCGGGCGGGAAGTGCTTCGCCACATAGAGCTTACCGATCGCATCGCCGAGCGCCGCCGACGTGTTGTCGACGCCGCGCTTCCAGCGCTCACGCTGCTGTGGCGTGCCGGACATGGCGCGGCCGTAGAACTCGAAGCTCTCGTCGACGAAGGCCTTGGAGAGGAACGGCGCGGCGTGGCGCACGGTGTGGAAGGCGAGGTAGTCCTGCCAGGCCTCCAGGGGCTCGCTGGCGGTCAGCTTCGAGATGCCGGCGATGGCCGTGGGCTGCCAGATCCCGAGGCTCGGCTGGCCGGTGAGGCCGACGGCGGCCAGGAAGACGGTCCAGTTGAGGCCCGGCGCCTGGGTGGCGAGCTGGGCGCGGGTCCAGACGGTCTTGGTCTTCTGGATGTCGCCGGTGTCGTCGACGCTCCAATGGGCGCGGGCGATCTTCATCTCGAGGTCGAAGACGCGGGCTGCGCGGGCGTCGGGATCGGAGAGGCCGGCGTTGCGGAGCTGGTTGGCGATGTGTGTCTTGTACTTGGCTCGAAGCTCAGCAAACCGCGGGCTGTCGCCGAGGTAGTACTCGCGGTCGGGCATGCCGAGGCCGCCCTGCATCAGGTAGGCGCGGTACCGGCTCGTGTCCTCCAGGGCTTCGGCGACCCAGAGGCCCAGGATGTTGGGCGTGTAGTAGTTGGTGGCGTTCAGCGCATCGACGTCGGCGCGCACGCTGGCGCCGAGGGCCCGGGCCAGGGCTACGCGGTCCTTGATCGCCGCGATGCGGGCCAGGTCCGGCTGGATGGGCGTGGCGCCCCGCTGCTCGATCCGGGCCTCGTCCATGAAGGTGGCGAAGTAGTCGCCGATCTTGCGGGGTTCGGAGCCGGCCGGCGCGCTGGACTTCGCCTGGGCCTCGATGATGGTGCGGGTGCGGGCCGCGGCGGTCTCGGCGATGATCGCGAAGCTGGTCAGGTTGGAGCGGTCGGCGGGGATCTCGGTGGTCTCCACCCACTTGCCGTTGGCGAACTTGAAGAAGTCGTCGCCAGGGGCGGTGGCGCGGTCCATCCCGGCGACGTTGAAGCCCCAGGCGCCGACTTCGGGCTTGCCGGCGGGCTGTGCGAAGGCGGCGGGGGCGAATGGAAGCGCCGCGGAGGCGGCGAGGAAGGATCGGCGGTCGAACAAGCGGGAGGCTCCGGAAGCGTCTGATTTGGCGCGTCTTCTACACCCGGCGCTGTGGCAGGGGAGAGGCCATGCGACGGACGGGCGAACGGTTGGGCTAGC
>CAZBXO010000334.1:0-2389 GCA_964495645.1 uncultured Phenylobacterium sp.
GTACATCTTGTTCCCCGGCTTCACGTCGAAGGCGGCGTACCAGGCGTCCATGTTGCGGACCTGGGCGGCGCGCCATTCGCCGGGGGAGTGCGGGTCAGTGGCCAGCTGCTGGCGGGTGAAGCTCTCGCGCTGCAGGGTCCGGTAGACCTGGGCGAAGCTCATGAAGAACCGCTGGTCGCCGGTCAGGCCGCCCAGCACCGGCGCCGGCTTGCCGCCGAGACTTGCGTGATAGGCGTCGTAAGCCAGCGCCAGGCCCGCCAGGTCGCCGATGTTCTCGCCCAGCGTGAGGCGGCCGTTGATCCGCGCCCCCGGGAGCGGCTCGTAGCCGTCGTACTGGGCGGCGAGCGCCGAGCCCGCGGCCTCGAACTGCTTCAGGTCCTGCGGGGTCCACCAGTTGTTGAGCGCGCCCTTCTCGTCGAACTTGGCGCCCTGGTCGTCGAAGACGTGGCTGAGCTCGTGGCCCATGACCACGCCGATGGCGCCGTAGTTCACCGCCGGGTCGGCGGCGGCGTCGAAGAACAGGCCCTGCATGATCCCGGCGGGGTACATGTTCTTGACCATGACCGAGTTGGCCTGGGCGTTGACCGTGTGGGCCAGCATCGACCACTCGCGGCGGTCCACCGGCTTGCCCAGCTTGGACAGGTTGCGCTGGTAGTCGAAGCGGGCGGCCCGCAGGCCGTTCTGGAACGGCTGGCCGCGGACGACCTCGAGACCGGAGTAGTCGCGCGGCGGGTCCTGGGCGCCCACCTGCACCTGCACGGCGGCCAGCTTGGCCAGGGCCCGGGTCTTGGTCTGCGGCGCCATCCACGGCAGCGCGCGGATGCGCCGGCCCATGGCCGCCTTGATCTCGGCGGTCATCTTGTGGACCTGCGCCTGTGCCTCGGGTGGGAAGTACTGCCTGAGGAAGATCTTCCCGACGGCGTGACCCATGGCGCGATCGGTGAGCTGGCCGGCCCGCTTCCAGGCGGCCGGCATCTCCGGCGTGCCGGCCAGTGTGCGGTCCTGGTAGTCGAACAGCTCCTCGACGAAAGCCTTGGGCCCGAACGGCGCGAAGGCGCGGATCGAGCGGTAGGCCAGGTAGTCCTTCCAGTCGCCAAGGGTCTCGCTCGTGGCCGCGAGCGCCACGGCGGCGATCGCGCTGGGCTGGCTGACCAGGACCTGCGGCTGGCCGGCGAACCCGGCGGCGGCCAGGAAGGCGTCCCAGTCGAGGCCCGGCGCCGCCGCCTTCAGCTGGGCGACGGTCATGAGGTTGTACTGCTTTTCCGGGTCGCGCAGCGCCGCGCGGGTCCAGTGGCCGCGGGCGATCTTTTCCTCGAGCGCATAGACGCGCGCCGCGCCGCCAGCTCGGTGCGAGAGGCCGGCGAGCGCGAACATCCGGGTCAGGTGGGCCTTGTAGGCGTCGCGCGCCTTCACGAAGGCCGGGTCGTCGGTGAGGTAGTAGTCGCGGTCCGGCAGGCCGAGGCCGCCCTGTCCGAGACTGGGCAGGTAGCGGGTCGGGTTCTTGATATCGACGGAGACGCCCGTGGTGATCGGCCCGGGCGGCTGCGGCGAGGCCCCGCCCGGCAGCGGGCGCAGCCAGTCGCGGTTCACCTGCACGAGCGCGCGGGCCAGGTCGGCCGGCGTCTCGATAGCCATGATCCGGTCGATCTCCTGCCGCAGCGGCGCGGTCCCGGCAGCCTCGCGGGCGGCCTCGTCGACGAGGCTTGCGTAAAAGTCGCCGATCTTCTTCTCCTCGGCGTTGGCCGGGGCGGCCGCGGCCTTCTCGACGATGGCGCGGGTGCGCGCCGCGTTGACGTCGGCCAGGCGGTTGAACTCCGACAGCCGCGCCATGTCCGACGGCAGAGTGGTGGTCTTGAGCCAGGTCCCGTTCACGTGCCGGAAGAAGTCGTCGCCGGGCGCGACCGACATGTCGCGAGCCGCGAGGTCGAGGCCGAATTCGCCCACCTGGGCCTTGGCCGCCGCGCTGCGGCCGAGCGCCGAGAGCGCCGTCCCCGCCAGGGCCGAAAGCGCCAGAGCGCGCCGGGTCATACGCATCACGTGCAAGTCTCCTGGAGTTCCCCGGGGCGAGTTCTGCACCTAAACAGGCGCCCGAGCCAATGACCTCCGCCGCCCCCCTCCCCGACGCCCATCCGACCAACTGGGTGGACCGGTACGCGCCGGCGGCGCTGCGCCCGTGGTTGAAACTCGGGCGGTTCGACCGGCCGACCGGTATCTGGCTGCTGATGCTGCCGGGGTGGCAGGGCGCGGCTCTGGCCGCGGCGATGCAGGACCGCCTGCCCGACCCCTGGCTGCTGGCGATGATCTTCGCGGGCGCCGCCCTGATGCGCGCCGCCGGCTGCGCCTACAACGACATCGTCGACCGCGACATCGACGCCAAGGTCGCCCGCAC
>CAZBXO010000335.1:0-2352 GCA_964495645.1 uncultured Phenylobacterium sp.
GTGGTCTCCAGCTTGTCGCGCAGGGTCACGAAGTCGGCGACGCCGGCGGCCATGAGGTAGGCCATGATGCCGAGGCGCATGCGGCCATGAATGACTTCATCGACGCCGGAGATGGAGAAGTCGTCGGGCACGTGGATCAGCGCCGGGCCCGGATGAGGATGGCGAGACCCGGCCCGCCGATGAAGAGGACGATTCCGACGCCGAGGGCGAGGAAGATCGCGGGAGAGCCGGCCAGGGCGCCGCAGGTCACGGCGGTCGCAAAGCAGCCGGCGGCGACGACGAGGTCGGACGCCGAGCGGCGCGCGGCGCCAGCCACGGTCCAGGCGCCGCCGTAGAGGGCGGCGGCGACCGCGGGCCAGATCAGCTCGAAGGCGATGCCGGTGCGGGCGCGCGCGGCGTAGATCGCCGCCACGATGGCCGCAGTCATCAGCACCATGGCGAACCAGGCGGCGGTGAACATCCTGAGCGCCGGGCCGACCGTCATGCCCGGGTGGCGGCGCGCCGACCAGAGGCTGAACGGGGCGTGCAGCAGGACCGCCGGCAGCCAGCCCCAGACGGCGTCGTCGCCGGCGGGCCAGGGCGCGAGGCCCGACTTGCCGGCCCAGGCGTAGATGACGTTGGCGCCGTAGAGCACGCCCACCGCCAGCATCTGCTCGCCGACGAGCCGAGGCAGCGGCCCGCGGTCCTCCGCCAGGCCGCGCAGGAAGGCGAGATCCTGCCTGGCTAACCGCACCTCGTCCGACATCGGCGACTCTCCTGAACGGAGTGCAAGCCTGCCTCTGGCCGGGGAGGCGGTCAAGTACTTGACATCTTCAAGTTCTTGAAGCACTCCGTCGCCCCAGGGTGGGAACGCGCCCTTTCGGGAGGCTTCGATGACCATGACACGACGCGCATTCTCAGGCGGAGCCGCCTGCGTGGCGACGGAACCGGCCCGGGCCATGGGCGGACTGGCGCTGGACGCCGGCGGGTTCGTCGACATCGGCGGCCTGACGCACTGGATCGGCTACCGCGGCTATGACGCGAAGGCGCCGGTGATGCTGTTCCTCCACGGCGGGCCGGGCCTGGGCATCAGCCACGGGACCCCGGCCTTCGACGGCTGGGAGCGGACGTTCCGCATGGCCTACTGGGACATGGCGCACGGCGGCGCGACGCACGCCAAGAACATGGGCCGCGACCAGGGGCCCCTCTCGACCGAGCGGTTCGTGGACGACGCGCTGGCGGCGGCGGAGCACGTTCGAGCGGCGACGGGCGCGAAGAAGATCGCCCTCTTCGGCATCTCGTTCGGCAGTTGCGTGGGCCTGGAGATGATCCGGCGGCGTCCGGACCTGTTCAGCGTCTACGTCGGCACGTCGCAGGTCGTGAGCGGACGGCGCGGGGCGCGGATGGGCTACGACCTGGGCCTGGCGGCGGCGAAGGCGCGGGGCGACGCTGCCGGCGTCGCGGCGCTTGAGAGGGTGGGTCCCCCGCCCTACCGCGACGTCGCCCACTTCATGACCCGCCAAGCCTACACCAACCCGCCGGGCCTGCCGATGACGCCCGCCGACGCGGCGGCCAACGCAGCGCTGGCGAAGCTGACGCGCGAGACTCCGGCGCGGACCGGGCCGTCGATCCCCACCGGCCTGCCGGCCTTCAACGTGCTCGACCAGTTCATGCGCGTGCAGTCGGTGATGTTCCAGGACAGCGGGCGCTGGGAGAGCGAGGCGCGCGGCCTCTCGTTCAAGGTCCCGGTGTTCGTGTTCCAGGGGACCAACGACCTGAACACGCCCTTCCCGCTGGCGCAGGAGTGGATGTCGAAGATCCGTGCGCCGAGGAAGGCGTTCGCCGCCCTCGAGGGCGCCAGCCACAACACCATCCCCTTCCACGCCGAGCTGCTGGCGCTGATGCGCCGCCATGCCCTGCCCGTCATCAAAGCCTGAGAGGAGAGACCGAGATGCCGAAGACCCTGATGTTGGCGGCCACGGCCGCGCTGACCTGCGGCCCCGCCCTGGCGGCGCCGACCACACTCGAGGCGGTGACCACCCGCGGCATCGTCATGCAGACCCGGTTCGGATTCGACGTGCCGGTGGCCTACACCGCCGACGGCCGCTTCACCGCCCAGCCGCCGGGCGACAAGGTCAGCGGCAAGTGGCGGATCGTGGACGGCCGCACGCTGTGCACCAGCCTCGACGGCGACCCGACCGAGACCTGCGCCGCCTATCCGGACGGCAAGGCGGCGGGCGACACCTTCGAAGTGGACGGCGCCATGGGCCCGGCGCTGGGTGTGGTGAAGATCCAGATCAAGTGATCGGGTCCGCGAAATTCCCCTGCGGGTTGAATCATAAGAGCTTTTATCCCCCGGCCGGTGGATTCCGC
>CAZBXO010000336.1:0-2321 GCA_964495645.1 uncultured Phenylobacterium sp.
CGTCTGGATGTCCGGCGACAAACCCCCCGACCGCGTCCTGCCGCAGATGCTGTAGACTGCGCCGCGGCAACGCGAGGTTGACGCCGAGGCAGCGCCGTCGGACCCTTCCCCTGGGGCACGGGTTGGGGGCGATGGCGATGTTCACAAGACGTGCGGCGATCGTGGCCGGCGCAGCAGCGCCCTGGCTTGCCGATGAGGCGCGCGCGGCCGATCCGCCGACCATCGAGGCGCTGGTGCGCCGCCCGGCCCTGCTGGCGGCCTCGCTCTCACCCGACGGCGAGACGATCGCGGTGCTGCGCCAGCAGGCGGGCGCGAAGGCCGAGGACAAGGGCTTCGCCTTCGTGGACCTCTATAAGGCTGCCGATCCCAAGGCGAAGCCGGCGCGGGTGACGCTCGGGGAGCTCACCGTGACGGGCCTGAACTGGGCCGGGAACTCGCGGCTGCTGATCGGGCTCCTGGCCCAGACCGAACAGACGTTCCGGCCGACCGAGGGCTTCATCGAGTCCTCCTACCAGATCGCAGCCCGCCGGCTGATGAGCGTCGGGATCGACGGCAAGGGGGCTATTATCCTGTTCGCCGACGACCGCGCGATCTCGCGCATCGATCCGGACCTGAGCGTCATCATTGACCGGCCGGACAACGACCCGGGCCACATCCTGATGCGGGCGTTCAACGCCAGCGTCGGAGCTTACGGCCTGTACCGCGTCGACGTCGTCTCCGGCGCCCACGAGATGGTCGAGAAGGGGACCGTGCGGACCGGCGGCTGGTTCATGCAGGACGGCCGCGCCGTCGCGCGTCTCGACTCCGCCGGACGTTCGAGCGCTGTGCTCCTGTCCCGGCCGCCGGGCCAGAGCGACTGGAAGATCGTCCGCAAGATCCGGCGGGAAACCGAACTCGTCGGGCCGGACTTCGAGCTGGTCGGCCCCACGCCCGAGCTGGGCGTCTTCCTCGCGCGGACGGCCCAGCCTGGCGATACAGCGCTCGCCTTGCGGCGCTTCAACCTCTTCACCGGCGAGGTCGGAGATGTGGTCGCCTCGCGTCCGGACAGGGATGTCGAGGGCGTGCTGATTGATGGCGTGCGCCGCTTGGTGGCCACCCGCTATCGCGTCGACCGCGTGGACTACGACTTCAGCGATCCGGCCGTCGCGCCCCACTTCCGCGCCATCGACCGCTTCCTGCGCGGAGAGGCCAATGCCGCCCTGGTCGATTGCGACCGGGCTCACAATCGTTTCATCGTCAACGCTCACGGTCCGCGGGTAGCCGGCGCCTACTACTTTTACGACAAGGCCGCCCAGCGCATGGAGGCGCTGGGCCTCGCCCGGCCGTGGCTGTCCCTGGACTCCCTCGCTCCCGTCGAGATGCTCGACGTGCGCACCCGCGACGGCGCGGTCCTCCGCGCCTATCTCACCGTCCCGCGCGCGGAGGGCCCGCGGCCGTTGGTGGTGCTGCCGCACGGCGGGCCCGAGTCGCGCGACGCGTTCGATTTCGATGTCTTCGCCCAGGCCCTGGCCGCGCAGGGCTGGCTGGTGCTGCAGCCCAACTTCCGTGGCTCGGGCGGCTATGGCCGGGCCTTTCTGGAGGCCGGCCGCCGCCGTTGGGGCGAGCGGATGCAGGAGGACGTCGAGGACGCCGTCGACCAGGTCCTGGCCAGCGGCCGTGCCGACAAGACCAGGGTCGCGATCTGCGGCGCGAGCTACGGCGGCTACGCGGCGCTTATGGGCGCGGTCCGCCGTCCAGCGCTTTACCGCGCCGTGGTCTCCATCGCCGGCGTCAGCGACCTGGCCGACATGCTCGCCTACGAGCGCGAAGGCGGCGAGGACGAGCCGGTCTATCAGTACTGGCTGAAGGTGATTGGAGACCCGAAGGCCGACGCGGACCAGCTGCGGCGCTGGTCGCCCCGCTTCCAGTCGGCCCATGTGGCGGCGCCGGTGCTGCTGATCCACGGCCTCGCCGATCGGACGGTGCCGGCGCGCCAGTCGCGGTTCATGGCCCAGTCCCTGAAGGCCGCCGGCCAGCGCTTCGATCACACCGAGCTGCCCCAGGTCGGACACCGGGGCTGGAAGCCCGAGGTGATGCGCCAGGTCCTTGAGCAGAGCACGGCCTTCATCGCCAAGGCCTTCGCCTGAGTCAGCCTCCGCCGCAGACGGGACACTCCGGGTCGCCGGCCACGCGCACGGTGCGGGTCTCGGCGGCGAGGGCGTCGTAGATCAGGAGGCGGCCGGCGAGCGCCTCGCCGGCGCCGGTCAGGAGCTTGATCGCCTCGAGCGCCATCATCGAGCCGATGACGCCGGCCAGCGCGCCGACCACGCCGACGGCCACGC
>CAZBXO010000337.1:0-2318 GCA_964495645.1 uncultured Phenylobacterium sp.
GAGCGCTGTTCCGTCAGAAGCGCTGGCATGGTTTCGCCCCATTGGCCTATATGCTCGCCCGCATGTCCCGCGCCCCGCTCTTCGCGCTCCTCGGCCTGGCGGCCGCCGCCTGCACGACGCCGAGCCTCGGCCCACCGCCGCCCGGCCCCCCGGCCTCCGGCGCCGCCAACTTCTCCGCCGCCGATTTCGAGTGGTCGAAGACTCCCGGCGCCAACGCGATCGCCGGGCGGGTCGCCTACCGGCAGGGCCAGACGCCCTTCACCTGCGCGGGATCGACCGTGGTGCTGACGCCCGAGACGCCGTGGTCGCGGCGGCGGATGGCGGTTCTGTACGGCTCGACCGAGCGAGCGGCCCTGCCAGCCGACGAAGTCCGCGCCAGAGGCGCTTCCGCCCCGCCCGGGGACGCCAACCCCTGGGTCCGCCGCGACGTCTGCAACGCGGCCCAGGCCTTCACCTTCGCCGGTCTGCCGGACGGCGCGTGGTACGTCATCGCAATCGCCAAGCCGGTGGCGGACGGCCAGGGTCCCAGCGTCGCCCTGATGCGCCGGGTGGTTACCCGCGGCGGCCGGGCGGTGAACCTCGTCCTCTAGAACCCACCCCGATCGGCTTGGATCAAGCCGATCGGGATGAACGGGCTCGTCGCTTACCGGCCGGAGCGCATCCTGATCGCCTGCGGGTGACTCATCCTCGGCGGGATGCGCTCGGGCCTGGCGGGAACCGCCGCCCGCCCCGAGGGTTCGGCCTCTCCAGAGGGATGCCTCGAAGGAGAGGACGAGTATGCGTAAGATGACCCTCGCCGCCCTGGCTGGCCTGACGCTGGCCGGCGGCGCCCTCGCCGGCTGTGCGAGCGACCCCTACTATGACGACTACGCCTGGAACCGGCCGGACCCCTACTACGACCGCGCCTACTACGGGCCGGTCTACCGCCCCGGATACGTCTATTCGCCGGGCTCGGTCGGCGCGAGCGTGCTGGGCGCCCTGCTGGGCGGCGGCTACGACTACGCGGCGGTTCCGGTGGACCGCTACGGCCCGAACCCCGACGGCATGATCGCCGCCGACGGCCACCGCATCCGCTGCAACCTGCGCTCGCGCTACGACAGCGGCTATGGCGCGCGCGTCGTCCGGCGCGAGTGCCGCTAGGAAGCGCGGCAAGTGCAACGGCCGGCGTGAAGCGGCGCCTTCGGAACCGATCCCTCAAAAGACGCCTTATGCGCCTCCAAGGGATGCGCCGAAGAAGGAAGAGAGCATGCGCAAGCTGCTTGCCGCCACGCTGGCCGGCGCGACCGTCGCCGGCGGCGTGATGATCGCCGGGACCGCGAGCGCCCAGTACTACGACCGCTACGGCTACTATCACCCCGCCCCGGCGTACGTGGATCCATACTACCGGCCGCTTCCGGCCGTCCCGTACGACTACGGCTCGAACTCTACGGCCGCGCTTGGCCTGTCGGTGCTGGGCTCCGTGCTGGGCCTCGACAGCGGCTACATGGCCCGCGTGCCGGTCGACCGCTACGGCCCAGACCCGAACGGCATGATCGCGCCCGACGGGCACCGGATCAAATGCAAGCTGAAGAGCCGCTACGACCGCTACTACCGCGGCTACGTCACGCGCCGCGAGTGCCGCTAAGCAACCACCGCTCGATCCACAGCAGTACGCCCGCCGGCTCTCCGGCGGGCGTTTTGCTTAGTGCACCTTGGCCTTGCCGATCTGCAGGGCCTCGGCGCCGGCGCGGACGTCGATGACCGAACCGTCCTCCAGTTCGCCCGCCAGCAGCTTGCGGGCGATGGGATCGACCAGCTCCTTCTGGATGACCCGCTTCAGCGGCCGGGCCCCGTAGACCGGGTCGTAGCCGCGCTCGGCGAGCCAGTGCAGGGCGCCGTCGTCCAGTCCCAGCGTCATGCGCCGGTCGGCGAGCAGCTTTTCCACCCGCTGCAGCTGGATGCGCACGATGGAATCCATCTGCGCCCGGCCCAGCCGCTTGAAGAGGATGATCTCGTCGATCCGGTTCAGGAACTCCGGCCGGAAGTGCTTGCGCACGACATCCATGACCGGCCCGCGGGCGCTCTCGACGTCGGCGTCGTCGGCCAGCCCCGCGAGGTATTCGGAGCCCATGTTCGACGTCATGATGATCAGGGTGTTGCGGAAATCGACCGTGCGGCCCTGACCGTCGGTCAGGCGGCCGTCGTCCAGCACCTGCAGCAGGATGTTGAACACATCGCCATGCGCCTTTTCCACCTCGTCGAACAACACGACCTGATAGGGACGCCGCCGTACCGCTTCGGTCAGCACGCCGCCTTCCTCATATCCGACATAGCCGGGA
>CAZBXO010000338.1:0-2308 GCA_964495645.1 uncultured Phenylobacterium sp.
GGCGACATGGACTTCAAGGTCGCCGGCACCGCCGACGGCATCACCTCGCTGCAGATGGACATCAAGATCCCCGGCATCACCGAGGCGATCATGAAGCAGGCCCTGGCCCAGGCTAAGGGCGGCCGCGACCACATCCTTGGCGAGATGAACAAGGCCATGCAGGCGCCCCGCGCCGAGCTGGGCGAGTTCGCGCCGAAGATCGAGACGATCAAGATCCCGGTCGACAAGATCCGCGAAGTGATCGGCTCCGGCGGCAAGGTGATCCGCGAGATCGTCGAGAAGACCGGCGCCAAGATCGACATCGGGGAGGACGGCACCATCAAGATCGCGGCGGCCGAAGGCTCCAAGATCGAAGCGGCCAAGGACTGGATCAAGTCGATCGCGTCCGAGCCGGAGGTGGGCCAGATCTACACCGGCAAGGTCGTCAAGATCGTCGACTTCGGCGCCTTCGTGAACTTCTTCGGCGCCAAGGACGGCCTGGTCCACGTGAGCCAGATCGCCAACGAGCGCGTGAACAAGGTCTCCGACGTGCTGAGCGAAGGTCAGGCCGTGAAGGTCAAGCTCCTGGGCTTCGACGACCGCGGCAAGACGCGCCTCTCCATGAAGGTCGTCGACCAGGAGACCGGCGAAGACTTGTCGAAGAAGGAAGAGCCGGAAACCGCCGACGCATAAGCGACAGGGTCGGCTCGACACTCTTTGGGGGCGGCCGGAGCGATCCGGCCGCCCCTCTTGCATGGTGACGCAGGTCACACTCGCAGGAAGTTTTCCGGAGCTTCAGGACTGATTAGTTGAGCAATAATTCGCCCCAGAGATCAGGCGAAATGCCTCGTTAAGCATAAATTCGCCCGGATTTGCCTGTCGGGCGTCGTTTTCATTGGATTCAGACCTGCGTGGCAGACTGCCGCAGCCTACCATCCGATAGTGTCGGGGGTCCCGTACTTGCGGGTAGAGGCGCGTTCCTCGAATTGCTGCGTCGCAACACCACCCCGGAGTCCTCGTGAACCGCTTCATCGCCACCGCCGCTGCGGCGGCCATCTCGCTCGCGGCCCTGACCGCCCCCTTCGCGGCGCAGGCCGCCGAGGTGCTGGTCAATGGCAGCTTCGAGGACATCGGCGCCGCCACGCCGGAAGGCTGGGGCGGGCTGACCTACTACGCGGGCGGCCCGTTCGCACTCCCCGGCTGGGTGGTCGAATCCGGCAGCGTCGACCTGACCACCTCAGGCTCGTTTTGGGGCCCGGCCGAGGATGGCGACTATTCCATGGACATCAACGGCTGGAGCGCCGGGCGGATCAGCCAGTCCTTCGACACCGTGATGGGCCAGACCTACAACGTCTCCTTCGCCTATTCACGCAACGTCGCCGGCGCGCCGGATCCGGCGCTGGCCTTCGTCTCGGCCGGCGGCCAGACCTTCGACGTCTCGGCGGCCAATACCTCGACGTTCGGCTACGGCCACCACATGCAGTGGCTGACCGGCGCCTTCAGCTTCGTGGGCACGGGTTCGCCGACCACCCTGACGCTCGGCGCCGTCACCGGTGGCAACGGTGGCGTCTTCTTCGACAGCGTCTCGGTGCAGACGGTGCGGTCAGGGGCGCCGCTGCAGGTCGTCGGCGTGCCCGAACCCGCCGCCTGGGCGCTGATGATCGGCGGTTTCGGGATGACCGGCGCGATTCTCCGCCGTCGGCGCATGGTCCGCGCCGTCGCCTGACGCGAAAAAGGCCCGGCTCGCGCCGGGCCCTCTACGCTCTCCCCAAGGACGTCTCTCCTAGCCTCGGAGCTTCCGGAGCAGGACCTCGCAGTCGCGGGCGATACCGGCGTCTTCCTGCTTGAGCGCCTCGATGCGGCGCACGGCGTGCAGGACGGTGGTGTGGTCGCGGCCTCCGAAGCGGCGGCCAATGTCGGGAAGCGAGCGGGTGGTGATCTGCTTGGCCAGCCACATGGCCACCTGGCGCGGGCGAGCGACGGCGCGGGCGCGCCGCTCGGAGATCAGGTCGGCCTGCTTCAACGCATAGTGTTCGGCCACGGTCTTCTGGATCATGTCGACCGTCACCTTGCGCTCGGTGACCGACAGGTGCGGGCGCAGGATGCCCTGGGCCTCGTCCAGACTGAGGCGGGCGATGTCGCCGCCGACCCGGGCCACCAGGGTGTTCAGCGCCCCTTCCAGCTCGCGGACGCTGTCGGTGAACCGGTCGGCCAGGAACTGCAGCACCTCGGCGCGGGCGGCCGGGTGGAAGCGGCCCTGCTGGGCGAGGGTCTGCAGCTTGCGCTCCAGGATACCCAGCCGCAGGTTGCGGTCCGCCGGCTCGATGCC
>CAZBXO010000339.1:0-2279 GCA_964495645.1 uncultured Phenylobacterium sp.
CGGCATGCCCGACCATCACGCCGTCCTCGCCATGCTGGCCTTCGGGCTGGAGGAGGCGGGCGAGTATGCCGACGCCGAGGCCGCAGGCCGGCGCGCCCTGGAGCTGGAGCGCCGCAACGCGTGGGCCCAGCACGCCGTGGCCCACGTGATGGTGATGCAGGGCCGCTCGCGCGAAGGCGTGGCCTGGATGCGCGCCAACGTCGACGCCTGGACCCACGAGAGCTTCCTCGCCGTCCACAACTGGTGGCACCTGGCGCTCTTCCATCTGGCCCTCAGCGAGACGGACGAGGTCCTGGCGCTCTGGGACCAGCACATCTTCGGCGACGGCCCGGACCTCGCCTTCGACCTCGCCGATGCGGCGGCCCTCCTCTGGCGCCTGAAGCTCCTGGGCGTGGACGCCGGCGATCGCTGGGAGCGCCTCGCCGACGCCTACGCCGCCCTGCCGGCCGGCGTCTCGGCCTTCGAGGACATGCACGCCGCCATGGCGTTCACCGGCGCCGGACGCCATGACGAGGCGCTGGCGGTCGTGGCGGCGCAAGGCGGCGGTGTCGGCGACAACGCCAAGCTGGCCCGCGACATCGGCGCCCCCATCGCGCAGGCGATGCTCGACTTCGGCCGGGGCCGATACGCGCAGGCCGCGCGTCTGCTGCGGGACGTCCGCCCCATCGCCCACCGCTTCGGCGGCAGCCACGCCCAGCGCGACGTCATCGACCTGACCCTGCTCGCTGCTGCCCGCGGCGCCGGCAACGCTTCGCTCGAACGCGCCCTGCTGGCCGAGCGCGCCCGGCCAAACTAGGCGCCGCCGCGCCGCGTCCTTCCCCCTCCACCGCCTTCGGCGGTCCCCCTCCCCCTCCGGGTGAGGACAAGCCGGCGCCGACGCCACGCCCATCCTCACCCGGAGGGGGAGGGGGACCACGCGCAGCGTGGTGGAGGGGGGTACGCGCCGGCCCTGGCGTCAGCTTGATTGTGCGCTACGGTCCGCCGCCACGGAATCGGAGGGTAGGCGTGAAGCGTGTTGTTGGACTGGCCATCGTCGCGGCGCTGACCGCCGCCGCCTCCTCGGCCCAGGTGGTCAAGGACCCGAAGACCCCGTTCATCCTCAACTGGACGCCGGCTCAACAGCGCGCCTGGTACCCGGCGATCGAGGACGTCTACATCGTCCGCACCATCCCGCGCGGCGGCAAGGTCAGTCCCCTGCCCACGGCCGACAAGCAGATCGACCCGACCTGGACCTATGCGGACAAGCCCTACACCGTCGCCCGCTACATGGCCGACTACCGCCAGTCCGGCCTGCTGGTGATCAAGGACGGGAAGATCGTGCTCGAGCGCTACGGCCTCGGCCGCAAGCCGATCGACCGCTGGACCTCCTTCTCGGTCGCCAAGTCGGTCACCTCCCTGCTGGTTGGCGCCGCCATCAAGGATGGCAAGATCAAGAGCCTGAACGACGACATCGCGGCCTACGTCCCCGAGCTGAAGGGCTCGGCCTACGAAGGCGTCACCGTCCGCCAGCTGCTGATGATGAGCTCCGGGGTCGCCTGGAACGAGGACTACACCGACCCCAACTCCGACGTCGCCAAGGCCGGCTTCCAGCCCGCCCCCGCCGGCCAGAACCCGATGGTCGCCTACATGGCCACCCGGCCGCGCGAGCACCCGCCCGGCAGCCGCTTCCACTACAACACCGGCGAGACTGACATGGTGGGCGTCCTGGTCTCCCACGCGGTCGGCAAGCCGCTCGCCCAGTACGCCTCGGAGAAGCTCTGGAAGCCGCTCGGCATGGAGCGCGACGGCATCTGGGCGGTCGACACCGGCGGCCACGAACGCGGCGGCTGCTGCATGTCGATGACGCTGCGCGACTACGGCCGCCTCGGCCAGTTCGTGCTGAACGGGGGCGTCGCCCACGGCAAGAAGCTGCTCCCCACTGGTTACCTCGAAGCCGCCACCAGCCCGCAGATCCGCAACGGGGCCCCGCCGGACGGCTACGGCTACTTCTGGTGGATGCGCCCCGACGGCTTCCAGGCCATCGGCATCTACGGCCAGTCGATCACCGTGCTCCCCAAAGAGAAGCTGGTCATCGTCACCAACGCCGCCTGGCCCGACGCCACCGGCCAGGAACTCACCGCCGCCCGCAATGCCTTCATCGCCGCGGTGAAGGCGGCGGCTGCGACCTAACCGTGTTAGGCTCTCCTCGCAGTGGGGGGCACAGCATGAACCAGGTGGTCGGGACGCGGGCGCGGACGCTGGCGGAGTGGGGCGCGCACGCGGGGAAGATGTTCGTGCCG
>CAZBXO010000340.1:0-2272 GCA_964495645.1 uncultured Phenylobacterium sp.
AACCCGCAGCGGAAGCCGAAGCCGAGGGCGGCGGAGGTCTCCATTTCGTAGGTGAAGCTGGCGTCGTTGAGGCGCAGGCGGCCGATGGCGGCCCGCAGATCCTCGAAGTCGGCCGCATCCACCGGGAAGAGGCCGCAGAACACCACAGGCTGCACCTCCCGGAAGCCGGGGAGAGCCGCGTCGGTGGGCTTCCTCTCATCGGTGATGGTGTCGCCGACGGCGGCGTGGGCGACCTCCTTGATCGAGGCGGTGATGAAGCCGACCTCGCCCGGCCCGAGCTCGGCCATTTCGGTCTGCTTGGGCTTGAAGACCCCCAGGCGGTCGATCTGGTAGGTGGCGCCGGTCTGCATCATCTTCACGCGCTGGCCGACCTTCAGCACGCCGTCGAACACCCGCACCAGCACCACCACGCCCAGGTACTGGTCGTACCAGGCGTCGACGAGCAGGGCCTTCAGCGTCGCGGCCGGGTCGCCCTTGGGCGGCGGCAGGCGGGTGACGATCGCCTCAAGGACCTCCCGGATGCCGACCCCGGTCTTGGCGGAGCACTCGACGGCGTCGGAGGCGTCCAGGCCGATGACGTCCTCGATCTGCTGGCGCACTCGATCCGGCTCGGCGGCCGGCAGGTCGACCTTGTTCAGGACGGGCACGATCTCGTGGTTGTTGTCGATGGCCTGGTAGACGTTGGCCAGCGTCTGGGCCTCGACCCCCTGGGAGGCGTCGACCACCAGGATGGAGCCCTCGCAGGCGGCCAGGCTGCGGCTGACCTCGTAGGCGAAGTCCACGTGGCCGGGGGTGTCCATCAGGTTCAGGACATAGGTCTCGCCGTCGGCGGCCTTGTACTCGAGGCGCACGGTCTGGGCCTTGATGGTGATCCCGCGCTCCCGCTCGATCTCCATGTTGTCGAGCACCTGCTCGGTCATCTCGCGCGCGGTGAGGCCGCCGGTCTCCTGGATGAGCCGGTCCGACAGCGTCGACTTGCCGTGATCGATGTGCGCGACGATCGAGAAGTTGCGGATGCGCGAGAGCGGGGTGGCCATGTCGGGCGGGGGTCTAGCACATTCGTTCGCGGGTGCGAGATGACTGCGACCTCTGCGCGCGCGGCGGTGTGGTTAATCGGCCATTAAGCCGACACACGCCAACGCTACCGCCAAGGGACTTTCATCCGTGCGGAGCGGAGATATCACCATGGACCGTCGCAGCCTGATCATCGCGGGCATCGCCACGCTCGGGACCGCCAGCGTCGCCGACGCGGCAGGCTTCGAGACCGCCAACGGCGCGCCGCTGGAGACCAAGCCGGCGGCCGCGCCGGTCGAGGGCCAGAAGGCCGAGGGCTACACCCGCGACGAGCTGGTCACCGACGTTTCAGACTTCCTGGGCGTGACCGCCGAGTCCGCCGGCGCGGCGCTGGAGCGGCTGTTCGCCAAGAACGGGCGGCCCACCGGCTACATCGCCGGCGAAGAGGGGTCCGGCTCGTTCGTGGTCGGCGGGCGCTACGGCCGCGGCCTGCTCTACATGAAGGGCAAGGACCCGGTGCAGGTCTACTGGCAGGGTCCGTCGATCGGCTGGGATTTCGGCGGCAACGCGAGCCGGGTCTTCACCCTGGTCTATGACCTGCAGGTGCCGGACGCGATTTACCAGCGCTTCCCGGGCGTCGAGGGTTCGGCCTACCTGGTGGGCGGCCTGGGCGTGAACTACCAGCGCGCCAGCGGCATCACGCTCGCCCCCATCCGCGCCGGCGTCGGCGTGCGCCTGGGCGCCAACGTCGGCTACCTAGCCTACACCCGCAAGCGGAACATCTTTCCCTTCTAGGGTGCGATTTCAGTCGCTGTAAGGGGCGCCGCCCACGCGCTGCGACGGGGTGTCGAAAACACCACGGCCCGGGACGTGGTTCAGCTCGAGGCGGACGCCGTCGGGGTCTTCGAAGAGGACGCTGTAGTAGCCGGGGGCATAGGCGTCGTCCTGCGGGCCATGGACGATCTTCGCGCCGATCTTCACGAGGAAATCGTAGAGCGTGTCGACGTCGGCCCGCTCGCGGGCGCGCCAGCAGTGGTGGTGGAGGCCCACGCGGTACTGCACGAACCTCTGGCCCACGTGCTCCGGCGTCGGCCGTTCGATGCCGAAGCCGGTGCGGCCACCGACGCAGTAGTAGATGTTCGCCGTGCTCGAGACCTCCTTCATGCCCAGGAAGGGCAGCAGCTGGCGATAGAAGGCGCGGCTGGCCTCGAAGTCGCCCGCGGTGATGAAGGTGTGCGCGACGCCGTTGATCTCCATG
>CAZBXO010000341.1:0-2256 GCA_964495645.1 uncultured Phenylobacterium sp.
CGGCCACCAGCGCGCCGACCGCCGCCAGCGCCCGCAACGCCACCGCGCCCCGCGCAGCGGCGATCTGCCAGCCGATCAGCCGGCGCTGATCGCGCAGCAGCAGGGCGGCCTCACCTGTCGCGGGCGCGCCGTCGGCCTCCGCCTGCATAGCGATCTCGATCGGGTCAGGGCTGGTGGGGGCGTTCATGCTGGCCTCCCGGCCAGCAGGGCCGTGACGCGGGCGCGGTCGGCGGGGCCGAGGTCGAGGGCGGCGGCTCGGCGCCATTTGGCCCGGGCGTCGGCACCCTTGCCTTGGGCGGCGAGGGCGAGACCCCAGTCGATCTCCAGCGCGCCCCAGTTGGGGGAGAGCTTGGCGGCGCGGGCGTAGGCCTTGGCGGCGTCGGCGTCCTGGCGCAGCGCGTGCAGCGCGCGGCCTTGGGCGCGGTGGGCGTCGGGCCAGCGGGGGCTGGCTTTCACCGCGAGCCGGGCCTGCTTCAGCGCGCCCGCGGCGTCGCCGCGGGCGAGAAGGGCGCGGCTCCAGGCCTCCCGCGCCTGTGGCAGCGACGGCCCGAGCGCGGCGGCGCGGGCGAAGAGGGTGTCGGCTTCGGCGCGGCGGCCGGCGGCGTCGGCGGTGACCGCGCGCGCGATGAGGAAGGCGAAACGGTCGGCGATGCCAGGAGACCAGCCCGGTACGGACGGAACCCGCGCGATTGCGGCTTGCGCCTCGGCCACGCGGCCGGCGCGCGCCAGCGCGACGACATAGGTGGCGGCCTCGTACGGCAGCGTCTCCGGGTTGGTCCAGATCGGGGCCAGGCCGTCGGCAGCCGCCGACCAGTCCTCCAGCGACAGGCGCTCGCGCGCGGCGAGGCTGCCGCCCGTCGACACCTCGGCCTCCAGGGTCGCCAGCGCGGCGTCATTCAGGCCGCCCTCGTCGCGGATGCGGCGGGCAAGGACGAGGTCGTGAAGCCCCATGGCGTGCTGCGCGCCGCGCATCACTGTTTGCCGGCGGCCGACGTTGTCACTGTAAGACTCCAGGATCTGCCGCGTCGCCGTCACCCCCAGCGCAAAGTCGCCGGTGAGGAGCCCGAGGTAGGCCTGGTTGATCAGCAGGCTCTCCTCGGCCAGGTCGCGCTTGGCCTGCCGCCGGAAGAACTTCGCGCCCGCCGCCAACCTCCGCCTCAGCTCCAGCGAGCGCTCCTCGTCGCCGGCCCTCAGTTCGACCCCGGACAACCGGCCGACCGCCTGCATGAAGTTGGGATCGATCCGCAGCGCCGCTTCCAAGTAGCGGCGCTGCTCCGCTTCGGTCTCGACACCCGATTGCGGCGAGGCCATGGAGACGAGCGACCACAGGCGCTCGGTCTTGTCCGCCGAGTAGATCAGCCGCTGCAGGATCGGCACCGCCTCGGCCGCGCGGTCGTGCCCCGCCAGCCAGCGGCTGTAGAGGTAGGGCTGGCTGACCGCATAGATCGCCTCGGCGGATTTGCCGACTAGGTCGTCGAGGTCGCCGGGCAGGCCGGTAGCCGTTGTCCCGGCCGCGCCGCCGACGCGGACGGTGAGCGCGAGCCGTCCGTCCGGGGTCTCGAACACATCGCCGCTGACGCTGGTCTCGTGGCCCAGCCAGCGGACCAGGTAGCCCTGCAGCTCGCCCAGCGAGACGCCGGTGTTGGGGATCGACAGCCGCACCCCCTCGCCCCAGCCGCCGCCGTAAGTAGCCCGTGCGCGGTTGGTCTGGGTGTCGGCCTCCATGGCCTTCAGCCGGTCCAGGACCTGGCCGGCGATCACCGCCCCCGTCAGTCCCTTAGCGGCCATCGCTGGCGGGGTGGCGAAGGGCTGCAGCACGATGCCGCGGGCTTGCGACGCCTGCCACACCATGGCGCCGGCGAAGATCACGACCGCGGCGCCGGCCACGCCGGTGGCGAGCTTGACGAGGGCCCCGGCGCGTTCGGAAGCGATCTGCCAGCCGACGAGCTTGCGCTGGTCGCGGATGAGGAGGGCGGCCTCGCCGGAGGGTGGCGCGCCGGCCGCCTCGGCCTCCATGGCGAGTTCGACGGGGTCGTGGGTGGTGGGCTGGCTCAACCTGCCCTCCGCGCCTGGGGAGGGGGAGCGCCCCGCAGGAGCGCAGGGTGGAGGAGTATGACCCCAGTCGGAGAGGTCGGGGATGGGGCGGACTCTCCCACCCTGACCGGTCCGCGGTCTGTCCCTCCCCAGACGGGGAGGGCAAGGAGCTCGATGGGGTCAGGAGTCGTCGGGGCGGGACCACGGTCCCGCCGCCCGCGC
>CAZBXO010000342.1:0-2252 GCA_964495645.1 uncultured Phenylobacterium sp.
GCCGCTCGAGCTCTTCCAGGATATGCTTCACGCGTCGTCCGCCTTCGTGTCCGTCCGGTGAAGGCGTAGTCGCCACACCCGACACAGGCAAGGCGCCGCCGCGGCAGCTCACAAGCAATCGCACGTCCGAATCTGACGCACCCAACTTGGATCGTCGCCGGCGCTATCCACCGACGTTCCCCCCAATTTGGCCGTCATGGCCGGCCCGCGTACCGGCCACCCATCGCGCCACCGCTCGGCGTTCCACCTGCGAACGGGCGCCCTGGCCTGGGCGCGCCGCTCCATGCCCGACGCTTCGAGCGCCGAAGGCATGGGTGGCCGGGACGTCGCCCGGCCATGACGGTGGGAGGTGGCGACAGACGTCCGCTAGAACGTCGAGCGCCGCGCCGGCTGGTTGATGCCGTAAGCGCGGTTCAGGGCGTTCAGCTCACGCTGCAGCATCGCCAGGTGCTTCGGCGTCAGCTCGCCACCGTCCTTCTGCGCCCGGCGGTCCGCCCGTAGCTTCAGCAGCCTGAGGCTCTCGAGGTAGTTGCTTCGAAGCGAGTCGGTCACGCGCTCTGGCACGATGGGCCCCTTCTGCGGCACGGGCTCACCGAACGGATGGAGGTTCACGCCTGCGTCGACTTGCGCCGAAGCGCTGCTCGCGAGGCTCACGGCCAACATCAAGCCCAGAATCGCACGCATCTGTAGTGCTCCTGTCCTCAACCTCGGGATCAGGCGCGCACTTCGGCCGCTCGTCAATTCCGCGTCCCGAGCCCAGCAAACCACCGGTCCAGCATCCGCGCCTCGCCGCGCATTCGCTCGGTGCGCTCGGCGGCCTCGGCGTCGACGCCCCACTTCTCCTCCTGGAACGCCTCGTCCAGCCGCGACAGGTCGAAGGCCTCGTCCCCGTCGAACCAGCCGCGCAGCAGCCCCACCGCCAGTACGGCTGAGCCGAACAGCGCCGCCCCGAACGCCAGCCCAGCCAGGGCGAACTCGTCCAGCGACAAGGCGATCTCCCGGACCCGCGCCGTCGTCGCCGCCGGCTGCTCGGCATGGATGATCCCCGCCGCCCGCACGAACGCCAGCCCCTCGTCGGCCTCGGCGCGGCCCAGCACCGGCTCCCAGCGCATCCGCTGACGTTCCACCAGCGCTGCCGGTTCCTCGGCGAAGTAGCAGAGCAGATCCGAGCCCGCGTACTGCGCCACCTGGTCGGCCACCGCCTCACGCGCGCCGCGCAGGGTGTCGACCGCGGTGTTGGCCAGCCGCGTGGCGTGCATCGACGCCAGCTCGATCGTCTCGCCCTGCGCCGCCCACTCCTCGGCCACCTCTTCGGCGGCGGCCCGTGTCGGCAGCGCCAGGCGCGTCCCGCCCGGCGTGCGCAGGGCCCGGCCGTCCAGTCCGATCCCGAACCCGCCCTCGGCCTCCACCACGGCCACGGCGTCGTAGAACCGCCGCGGCTTTTCGACCGGCTCCCGGAATCCTCGCTGGGCTGGCATGATCGCGCGTCTCCCCGACGGAAGCGCCGCCGGCGTGCGTGCAATGGGGACGAAGACGACGAAGCGCAAGGAGCCTTGGCATGGCGAACTCGCGGGACCTCGACGCCGCCATCGCCGTCACCCGCTTCGGCCTGGGCGCGCGGCCGGGCGAGATCGCGCAGGCGGCGCGCGACCCCAGGGGCTACCTCAAGGCCCAGATCCGTCGCGAAGGCGCCGACATCCCCGCCGGCGACGGAGAGACCTCCACCCAGCGGCTCGCCGAGTTCCGCGAATACCGCCGCCAGCAGGTCATGGCCGAACGCTCGGGCGCCAAGGACGACGACCCGATGGCCCGCGCCCGCCAGTTCATCCGCCGCGCCGCGCCGCAGGACGCCGCCGCCCGCGCCCGGCTCGGCGCGACCACCGAGGCCGGCTTCCGCGAGCGCTGGGCGCTCTTCTGGGCCAACCACTTCACAGTCTCGGCGATCAAGGCCCAGACCGTCAGCCTCGTGGGTCCCTACGAGGCCGAGGCGATCCGGCCGAACGTCTTCGGCCGCTTCGCCGACCTGCTGGGCGCGGTCGAGACCCATCCGGCGATGCTGCTCTACCTCGACCAGGCCCAGTCGATCGGGCCCGGCAGCGCCCAGGCCCAGCGTATGGCCAACCCGCGCTTCCGCCGTCCGCCCGGCGCGCCGCCCGGCGGCGGCGGCCTCAACGAGAACCTGGCCCGCGAGATCCTCGAGCTGCACACCGTCGGCATCGGCGGCGGCTATGCCCAGGCCGACGTCACCGAGT
>CAZBXO010000343.1:0-2240 GCA_964495645.1 uncultured Phenylobacterium sp.
CCAGCGCCGGCTCGCGCAGCGCGGCGAATTCCGGGCGGACCGGCGCGAACTGCGGCCCCAGCAGGAGGCGCGCTCCCTCCGGAACCAGGCCGTCATAGTCTGCGGCCGTCCGCTCGGGGCCGGCGTCGAGCACGAGGTCGGCGGCGAGGTGGCGGTCGGCGAGGTCGTCGATGACGAGCGTGGGCCGCCCCTGGGCCATGGCGCGGTGCTCGTTTGCAGCCAGGCCATAGTGATCGAAGACGACGGCGTCGAAGGGGGCGCGGGCGGCCCCCGCCGCGAGATCGGCCGGCGAGCTGGAGGCCGCGGTGAGCCGTGTGGCGTCGGGCCAGAAGGTCTCCAGCAGCTCGCCGGCGGCCGGAGGGCCCAGGAAGGCGTAGCCGGCGCCCTGCGCCTCCAGCGCCCGCGCCAGGGTCAGGCAGCGCATGACGTGGCCGCCGCCGACCTGGGCGCCGGCGTCGACCACGAAGAGGATGCGGGGGCCGCCGTCGCTCATAGCCTGCGATGGCTTCCGAACCGGGCGAGATCGGGGCGGCCGGCCACGAAGGCGCGGATGTCGGCGGAGGTGAAGGCCGGATTGGTCGGATAGAGGCCCCGGTAGACCGCCTCGACGAAGGCGAAGTCGTCGGGGGTGTCGACGGTCCAGCGGATGTCGTTGTCGTCGGCACCGGGACTGGTGAGCCAGGCGATCTTCCAGCGCTGCGGCTGGTTCCAGAACGCCCAGGTGACGTGCTCCCGCTCTTCGGGCGTGGACGCCTCCGCGGCGGCCCGGCGCAGGGCGGCCGCGGTCATCACCTCGACATCGAGACCCTTGGGGTAGGCGTGGGTCTGCGGGGTGTTCGACGTGTAGTCGGCGGCCTGGTCGACGTGGGCGGCCATGCAGGCGTCGATCACCTCGGGATCGGTCAGCGGGCAGTCGCCGGTGAGGCGCACGACGTGGTCGGCGGGATGGGCGGCCAGGGCGCCGGTGAAACGGGCCAGCACGTCGTCGAGCGGGCCGCGATGCACCTCGACGCCGGCCGCGCGGACGGTCTGAGCCAGGGCGTCGTCGGAGGGATCGACGCTGGTCGCCACCACGAGGCGGCCGATACGCCGGGCGCGCTGCACGCGCTCGATCTGGCGCAGGACCATCGGGGCGCCGACGAGGTCCTTCAGCACCTTTCCCGGCAGGCGGGTGGAGGAGGTGCGGGCCTGGAGGATGGCGAGACTCATGCGTGCGCCGATCATCGGCGCATATCGAACCTTCGCAACAGTTCCGCGGCGGCGCGGCTGGTTTCGTCGAGCGGCGGGTAGGTCCAGTGGTCGAGGACGCCCTCGAACGGCCGGGCGATGCCGCGGGCGCGCAGATCGGCGTGGAAGCGGCCCAGCTTGGCGCTGTCGCCCACCATCGGCAGGACGTAGACGGGCTTGCCGGTCGCGGCCGCGTCGGTGGCGAGGTTGGCGGACTCCTCGGTGACGAGGATGGCGTCGGCGGCGGCCAGGTAGCCGAAGTAGGGATTGTCGCCGGTCTCGTCCCAAATCTCGCCGGGCAGGTCGCGGAACACCTCGGTCATCGCGGCACGCGCGTCGGGCGGCGTACGCCGGGTGAAGCTGACCAGCACGGAGCCATGGGCCGCGCGGACGGCCGCGGCGATGCGTTCGGCGAGTTCTCGGGCATGGGCCGCGGGCAGGTCGAAGGCGCGCGACCGGCCGCCAACGATCACCGCCACGTGCGGTCGCGGGTAGGCGTCGTAGGCCCCGCTGTCCGCCAGGCGCTCCGGGGTCAGGCGGTTGGGCGCGCCGAGGATCGGGAACACGTTGGCGTCATCCAGGCCATCGTGGGCCGGCGGGATCACCAGGTCGAAGGGGGCGAGCCAGGTCCTGGGGTCCTGCGTCTGGACCACGAAGGTGCGTCCGCCGCTCCAGCGGCGGACCCGCGACGACAGTGGCAGGGTAGCGCGGCCGGCGGCGATCCAGATGTCGGGCCAAGGCGGTCCGAGGTCACCGTCGAAGGCCCGTGGCGGGATCATCCGCCAGGGCAGCCGCCCGATCATCCACTTCCAGCTGATGCGCTTGACGGTGACGGCGGCCGGCCGCAGGCGCGCGACCGCCTCCGCCAGCCCCAGGGCCTGGTTCTCGATGCCGATGCGGCCGTCGGAGACGGCCCAGATGTTCAGGGGTGGCGGGTCGCCCGCCAGCCTAGACCCATTCGACCTTGGTGATCTCGTAGGCCTTCACGCCGCCGGGCGTGTTGACCTCGACCA
>CAZBXO010000344.1:0-2239 GCA_964495645.1 uncultured Phenylobacterium sp.
GCGAAGCCCCCTCCACCGCCTGCGGCGGTCCCCCTCCCCCTACGGGTGAGGAGAGGCGGCAGCGCTCTGGAGGGTGGCGGCGCCGCGAGGACCGTGAAGGACTGTTTCATTCCCTCGACCTGGATAGACCAGGTGGGCGCCGTGTGCCCAGGACCACGATCCCGGGCAGGGACAGCTCCCTATGAGTGAATTAAGGTCGCTGGAATATGTCGCCTTCACGCGAGCCGCAGCAGACCCGCCGGGGTCGAAGGTAGGCGCTGGAGGCGCGACCCTCAAGCAGGGCGCGGCGATTTCGCCCTTCTGTGAACGGCCGGCAGACCTTAAGTCTCCGCCCGTGAGCGCCGCCGAAGTCATCGCCCCGGAACCCAGCCTCGCGCGCACCGCGAACGATGTGGCGCGCGACCTACTGGGCGCCAACCCGCGCATCTACTGGCCGGACCTGCTGGTCACCGCCGCAGTCACCTACGCGAGCTTCGCGGTGGCCGCCACCGCCGCCTGGCCGGTCGCGCTGGCCGCCGGCGCCGTCTGCGTGCTGGCCCTCTACCGCGGCATCAGCTTCATCCACGAGCTGACCCATGTGCGATCGACCGAGCTGCCGGGCTTCCACTTCGGCTGGAACGCGCTGATCGGCGTGCCCTGGCTGACGCCGTCCTTGATGTACGAGGGTGTGCACATGCTGCACCACGCCAAGGACCGCTACGGCACCGCGGCCGACCCCGAGTACCACCCGCTGGCGCGCCGCCCGCTCAGCGAGTTCGCCATCTTCCTCGGCATCGCCTTCCTGGCCCCGGTCGGCACGCTGCTGCGCTTCGGCGTGCTGGCCCCGCTGGGCTTCGTGATCCCCGCCGTGCGCCGCTTCGCCATCCGCAAGGCCTCGGCGATGACCATCAACCCGGGCTTCAGCCGCGAGGACTTCGACCGGACCGTGAAGGCCCCCTGGCTCGCCCAGGAGATCGCCTGCTGGCTCTGGAGCTGGACCGCCGTCGGCCTAACCGTTGCCGGCGTCGTCCCGCTGCGCGCCGCGCTCACCGCGGTCGCCGTGTTCTCGCTGATGACCGCGCTGAACCAGCTGCGCACCGCCGTCGCCCACGCCTGGGACAACGACGGCTCGAAGATGACCTTCGAGGGCCAGTTCCTCGACGCGGTCAACGTCCCCCCGCCCGCTCTGCTTCCGGCGCTCTGGGCCCCGGTGGGCCTGCGCTACCACGCCCTCCACCACCTCCTGCCGAGGGTCCCCTACCACAACCTCCCCATCGCTCACCGCCGCATGGTCGAGCAGGGCCCGGAGATCTACCGGCATGTGGAGCATTCGGGGCTGTGGGCGGCGATGGGGGCGCTGGTGCGGAAGGCTCGAACGGCCGCCTAAGCCTGCGGTGTTTTCGCTTGCGCTGCTGGTCAAGTTCGTATTTTGTTCTTGCCCTGCCTTTGCTATGATGCGGGCGTCGGATCGTGGCCAGCGCCGCGCCCGGCTCCCAGCAATCATCGCAAGAGGACGTTCAATGGCTTCGATGCCAAGGGGACAAGTGCGCTCGGTCTTCGCCCAGGCCAAGGACGCCGCCGACGAAATGGTTCGGAAGGAGAAACTGCGCCGTGAACGCGCCGCAGCGCTGGCGGCCATCCCGCCCTCGCGCCTCGCCGCCGACTATGTGGCGAAGTACGACTCCCGTGTTGGCTTGCTCAACTACGATCCGCGCCGGGACATCACGGCGGCTGACCAGCTGTCGGTCGTCCGCCCCTCCGCGCCGATAGTGTCGGCGGCTGAACTCGCCGAGCGCCGGCGAGGCCTCGAACGCGTGTTCTACATGGCGAACAACCCTCTCGCGGCCGCAGGCTATGGGATTGCCAGCATTGCCAACGCACCCCAACACGTGCGTGACGGCGCCCTCGCCGTCGGTGGGCTGCTGGACGCCGCGATGCTCGGCGGCGCGCCACGCGGCGCGCCGATCCGACCTTACGTGGCCCCGCCGCGGATTCGTTCAGCCCCACCGCCAACGCCACGCGACCCCGTTCGCGAGGTGAACGCACGCGGGCAAGCGATAGGAGCAAACCCGATCGTGACGCCACAGATGATCGGTACGGGCACGCGCGCCTATTGGCGAATTGAGCCTCCCGGCTGGGGTGGAAACGGAAATGAGTTCAAGCAAGACCCTGCCCACGTTTGGCCGAGGGAACTTGGCGGCTCTGGCCGCAGGCCAAAGGATCTCACGACCGCCACGGCCGATCCGACCAACCGAAAGCA
>CAZBXO010000345.1:0-2233 GCA_964495645.1 uncultured Phenylobacterium sp.
GCGCGCAGGTCGAGGCTGGCGGACTGGCGTTGGGCCGCGGCGGTGACCGCCAGGCTGCGCACAGGCGGCGTACGGGCTTTCAGGTCGGGGTGCCAGACGGTCAGCTTCGCCGCGCCGGCGGGCACGCCCGCGAGCCGCGCGACGCCGTCCGCGCCGGTGCGCACGGCGTAGGGCGTGTCGGCCACGTAGATGAAGGCGATCATCTGGTCGTGGATGTTGCAGCCGAGCGGCACCGGCCCGGGCTTGTCGAAGGTGACGGTGCGGGTTTCGTCGCGGCCATAGAGCTTCAGCTCGAAGCGCTTGGCCTTGGAGAACGAGTAGACGTGGTGGCGCACCTTGTCCTTGTTCGGGAAGGCGACGGTGGCCCCGAGCGGCACGATCAGCACGTAGGGGGCAAACGCGATGTTCTCCTGGGTCATCACCAGGGGCTGGGCGGTCCGGGCAGGGCCGCCGGCCGCGCTGTGCACCAGCACCACCGCGTCCCTGACCGGCGCCCCGGCCGTGTCGCGCACGTCGACGGTCAGGTCGCCGGCGGCCGCAGGCGCGGCCAGGGTGGCCAGGAAGGCTGCAAGAACGGCGATCCGCATGCCGCTGCGTAACCGTGGCGCGCTGAAGCCTTTGTAAACGCCTCACGTCTTATGGTTGAGCCATGTCCTGGTGGCGATGGATGGGCGCGGCGCTGGCGCTGCTGGCCGGCGATGCCGCCGCCGACGACCTGCGCCCGTCCGGCAAGCTGCTACTGACCGGCGGCGTCTCGACCATCGAGGGCTCAGGCGGCGGCGGCCTGGCCACCTGGGCGGTGATCACCGGCTACGAGACGCCGGAGGGCATCGGGGCCAACGTCCACGGCAGCCTGCTAGTCCTGCCCGAGTACCAGCTTCGCTCGGGCGGCGTCGCGGTCGGCTTTTTCGACCGCTTCGAGGTCTCCTACGCCCGCCAGGCGTTCGACACGCAAGGGACCGGCGCCAAGCTCGGCCTCGGTCGCGGCTTCACCTTCCGCCAAGACGTGCTGGGCGCGAAACTGCGGGTGTTCGGCGACGCCATCTACGACCAGGACCGCTGGACGCCGCAGGTCGCCCTCGGCGTGCAGTACAAGAACGCCGGCAAGGAAGCCGTCCTTGGCGCGTTGGGCGCGAAGGACGACGACGGCTTCGACTTCTACCTGGCCGCCACCAAGGTGCTGCTCGCCGAAAGCGTGGTGCTGACCGGCACGCTGCGCGCGACGAAGGCCAACCAGACGGGCCTCCTCGGCTTCGACGACGACTATTCGCTGCAGGCCGAGGCCTCAGCCGGCGTGCTGATCTCCAAGCGCCTCGTGGTCGGCGCCGAGTACCGCAGCAAGCCGGACAGGCTCGGGCTGAAGGAGGACGACGCCTTCGACCTTTTCGCGGCCTATGCGGTCTCCAAGAACCTCTCCCTCACGGCCGGCTACGTCGACCTTGGCGAGGTCGCCACCTTCAAGGGCCAGCGCGGCCTCTACCTCTCCCTGCAGGCAGGTTTCTGATGATCGGCATCCTGATGGCCGCGGCGGTCGCCGCCGCGCCCCATGCGCATCCCGGCGAGGAGGCGGTCGACCCCTACGTCGCCTCCAACGCCAACGCCGGCGCGGCGCCGTTCGCCGACCAGAAGCTGTTCGAGGCCTTCCACGGCCAGGGCGGCATCGCCCGCATCGTCGACGAGACGGTGGACCGCTCGGTGAAGGATCCGCGCATCTCCGAGATCTTCAAGGCCACCGACCTGGTGCGCCTGCGCCGCACGGTGAAGGAGCAGGTCTGCTACCTGCTGGCCGGCCCCTGCGACTACTCCGGCCGCGACATGAAGAGCTCGCACAAGGACCAGGGCCTGCAGACCGCCGACTTCAACGCCTTCGTCGAGCACCTCCAGGCCGCCATGGACCGCGAAGGCGTCCCCTTCCGCGCCCAGAACCGCCTCCTGGCCAAACTCGCCCCGATGAAGCGCGACGTGGTCGTGCGCTGACGCCCTGGCGCGTCAGCGCCGTAGTTGGACACGAAGACCACCAAGAGCACAAAGACCTCAAAGGGGCCGCGGCGCCTTCGCGGTCTTCGTGGCCCTTCGTGGTCTTTGTGTCCGATGAACGCGCCTACGGCGCCGGCCTGATCTCGAAGCTGACGCCCTGGGCCAGCGGCAGGGTCTTGCCGTAGTTCACGGTGTTGGTGGCCCTGCGCATGTAGGCCTTCCAGCTGTCGGAGCCGGCCTCGCGGCCGCCGCCGGT
>CAZBXO010000346.1:0-2229 GCA_964495645.1 uncultured Phenylobacterium sp.
GGGCGCGGGTCCGGCGCGCAACGGAGCCGTCGCCGCGGCGAAAGGCGAGATCCTGGCCTTCATCGACTCGGACTGCGTCGCCGAGTCAGGCTGGCTCGCGGCAGGGGTCGCCGGCCTGAAGACGTATGACCTCGTCGGCGGCCGCGTGCGCGTGCTCGTCTCTGACCTCTCGAACATGACCGGTGCGGAAGCCTTCGAACGGGTCTTCGCCTTCGATTTCGACACCTACATCAACAAGAAGGGATTCACGGGAGCGGGCAACATGTTCTGCCGGCGCGAACTGTTCGATCGCGTCGGCGCCTTCGGGGTCGGGCTCTCCGAGGACGTCGACTGGTCGCGTCGCGCCGTCGCCTGCGGGGCGCGGCTGGGGTATTCCCCGGCCGCCGCGGTCGGGCACCCCGCGCGCAGGACTTGGCCGGAACTGATCGCTAAGTGGGGCCGGATAAACGCTGAGACCTACGGCCTGACGATTTCGGAACCGGGACACCGTCGGCGTTGGCTGCTGCGCAACCTGTTGCTGCCGCTGTCGGCTGTGGCGCACACGCCCAAGGTGCTCGTGAGCGGGGAGCTGAACACCCTGGAGCAGCGGATCAAGGCGATCGCAATACTCTACCGCTTGCGCCTGTGGCGGCTGGCCGACGCCATTGATCTGCTGATGAGGACGCGCCCGGGCTGAGGGTCTCTAGCCGGCCGCGGCCAGTCGCCTGTCACGCGCGATCGACGCGGCGGCCGCCAGGTGCGCAAGGGCGGTCAACAGCACAAACGGGATCAAGGCCGCATAGGCCACGTTAAGGTCGTCGGAACCGAAGTGCGGCTTGGCCCAGTCGGCGATGCGGCCGACGTAGACCGGTCCGACGCCGAGACCGACGATGTTCAGGATGAACAGCAACAGAGCGCCGCTGATCGTGCGCCGCGCTGGCGGCGCGGCGTTCTGAACCACGGTGAGCGCCGGAGCCAGGTAAGCGTTGTTCAGGATCAGCGGGCCGATCAGGAACGCCAGCGCCAGGGGCCACGTCGGGGCCCACACGATGCCGACCCAGAACGGGATCGACAGCGCAAACGCGATCGCCGGCACCCAGGCGAACCAGCGCCGGTCTCGGTGGCCCAGCTTGTCGACCAGCCAGCCCGCGCCGAACGTGCCGATGATGCCGCTCACGCCGAGCGCAAGCGCGTAGTAGTCGCCATTGTGCGCTTTGGGCATGCCCTTGGTCAGCACCAGGAACTGGGGATTCCACACGAGGGCTGCGTAGCCGACGAACGCCGAGGCCGCGCTCGAGACCGCGGTTAGCGTCATGGTTCGGTTGGCGAAGAAGCCGACGATGGCCCGGCCCAGCGGCGGCGGCGGCGCATGCGTTTCGCCCTCCGCGACTGCGTCGAGCCTGCCGCGCCGCGGCTCGCGAACGACCATCAGCAGGATCGCGGCCAGCGCCAGTCCCGGCGCGCCGATCACGTAGAAGGCCGTGCGCCAGCCATAGGCGCTGGCGAGCCGCTCGGCGGCGAACGCACCAATCATCGAGCCCATCGGCACGCCCAGCGAGTAGAGCGCCAGCGCCTTTCCCCGTTCGGACGCCGGGAAGTAGTCTGAGATCAACGAGTAGGACGGCGGCGACCCGCCGGCCTCGCCGACGCCGACGCCCATTCGGAACAGCAGGATTTGTACAAAGTTCGTCGCCACTCCGCAGAGGACAGTGAAGGCGCTCCAGACCGTGCAGGCGGCCGCGATGATCCAGACGCGGCGCCCACGGTCGGCGAGGTAGGCGATCGGTATGCCGCAGGTCGTGTAGAGAAGCGCGAACGAGGTGCCGCCCAGCAGTCCGAACTGGGTCTTGCTGAGCCCCAGGTCCTTGGAGATGTAGGTCCCCAGGATCGCCACGATCTGCCGATCGAGGAAGTTCAGCGTGTAGATGACCATCAGCATCCACACGACGACGAAGCTGTAGGCCGGAACCCTGGTGGCGTCCGGCGCCGGGGTGGTCATCCCCGCCCCCCACTTGAACTGGGCGGCCGCGGCCGCTGGGGCCTTGTGCCATGGGCGCCGCAGAGCGCCAACCCGCCTGAGGCCGGCTCCAGAATTCCTGCGGCCGCCGCGCCCTTGCGATCCGGAGAGCCGGCCGCTAACTGCCCGAGTGTCCGCCGAGATCCGGCTTGGACACATACCGTTTGCTGTAAGGTCTTCATCGATGGACGCCGATGTCCTCACCCGTCCACCGAGCCGCGAACACCCCTTGA
>CAZBXO010000347.1:0-2223 GCA_964495645.1 uncultured Phenylobacterium sp.
GACTTGCGGCTGATCTTGTCGACCTCGTCGATGTAGACGATGCCGCGCTGCGCACGCTCGACGTTGTAGTCGGCGGCCTGCAGCAGCTTCAGGATGATGTTTTCGACGTCCTCGCCGACGTAGCCGGCCTCGGTGAGCGTCGTGGCGTCCGCCACGGTGAAGGGCACGTCGATGATTCGGGCCAGCGTCTGGGCGAGCAGGGTCTTGCCGGTGCCGGTCGGGCCGATCAGCAGGATGTTGGCCTTTCCCAGCTCGACGTCGTTGTTCTTCGTCGCGTGGTTCAGGCGCTTGTAGTGATTGTGGACCGCGACCGAGAGGACTTTCTTGGCGTGATCTTGCCCGATCACGTAATCGTCCAAGACCTCGCGAATTTCCTTCGGGGTCGGCACCCCGTCCTTCGACTTGACGAAAGAGATCTTGTGCTCTTCGCGGATTATATCCATGCAGAGTTCGACGCATTCATCGCAGATGAACACGGTCGGGCCCGCGATAAGCTTGCGGACTTCATGCTGGCTCTTGCCGCAGAAAGAGCAGTAGAGCGTGCTCTTCGAATCTCCGCTGGCCGCCTTGGTCATGGTCTCGTCTCACTCTTTCGACGATGCCGGCCGATGGTCTGGCCTGCGTCGCCCCGGGGCATGTCTGCCCAATCAATGCAGAATACGCGCCGCGGGTTGTCCAAGTCTTGACAATCCCCGATCCACGTCGGGATCACAAGCCTTCGCTCACCGTAGCGACAATGTGCGGCGCGGCGCCCAAAGCCCGGGCGCAGCGTGGTCCTACATGGGAATCGGCCCGAAATGACACAAGAGACCGTTACCGGCGCCGAACTTCCCGTTGTCGCCTTCGACTTCGACGGCACGATGACCTTCGAAGACAGCTTCTCGGCCTTCCTGAAGTGGCGCGCCGGGCCCCTCGGCTGGTGGACAGGCGCCGTCCGGCTGATCCCGGCGATCCTGGCGTATCTGGTCCACCGCGACCGCGGCCGCATCAAGGCCGACGCGGTGGGAGTCTACCTGCGCGGCGTACCGCACGACCGGCTGGTGGCCGACGCCGAGCGTTTCGCGACCGAGCGGTTCGCCACACTGATGAAGGCGGACGCGGTGGCCGCCTTCCGGCGCTGGACAGCCGAGCCTGTGCGGGTCGGCATCGTCACCGCGTCCCCGGACCTGGTGGTCCAACCGTTCGCCGACCGGCTCGGCGCCCACTTCCTGCTGGGCACCATGTTCTCTTTCGACCCCGAGAACCGCGTCCTGGGCGCTTTCAGCGGTCCGAACAACCGCGGTCCCGAGAAGGTCGTCCGACTGAAGGAACTGTTCGGCCATGCGATGCGCCTGCAGGCCGCCTATGGCGACACCGACGGCGACAAGGAGATGCTCGAGATGGCGGAGACGCCCTACTATCGGGTCTTCACGGGGGACCGATGAAACACGCCTCGCAAGCGGCGCTTGATGTGTTGGAGGACCTGCTCGCGGAGTTGCGCACGCTGCCGCTGATCGAGAAGTCGCGTGGCGTCTTCTACCGGAAGAGCCGCGCCTTCCTGCACTTCCACGAGGATCCGAAGGGGCTCTTCGCCGACATGCGCGACAGCGACGGCCGCGACTTCGAGCGTTTCGATGTCACCGAGGCGACCGGGCGGACGGCGCTCCTGGAGGCCGCCCGTCTGCGGTCCTAGCTCTCGCTGTCGCGCTTTTCCCAGACGCTGTCGACGAGACCCCAGTCCTTGGCCTCCTCGGCGGTCATGAAGTAGTCGCGATCCAGCGTCTCCTCGACCTCCTGGACGGTACGCCCGGTATGCTTGGCGTAGAGCTCGTTCAGCCGCTTCTTGGTCTTGATGATGTCCTCGGCGTGCCGCTGGATGTCGGTCGCCTTGCCCGAGTAGCCGCCCGAGGGCTGGTGGACCATGATCCGCGAGTTCGGCAGCGCGATCCGTTGCCCCTTCTCGCCCGCCATCAAGAGGAACGAACCCATCGAGGCGGCCATGCCCAGGCACAGCGTGATCACCGGGCAGCGGATGTATTGCATGGTGTCGTAGATCGCGAGGCCGGACGTCACGATTCCCCCGGGGGAATTGATGTACATCTGGATCTCTTTCTTCGGGTTCTCCGCCTCCAGGTGGAGCAGCTGGGCGCAGATCAGCGCGGCCATGCCGTCCTCGACGGGGCCAGCCAGGAAGACGATCCGGTCTTTCAGTAGGCGGGAGAAGATGTCGTAGGCGCGCTCGCC
>CAZBXO010000348.1:0-2205 GCA_964495645.1 uncultured Phenylobacterium sp.
CGGTGTAGAGCTTCTCCAGCCCGTCGTACTGCGGCGTCAGCCCGCACTTCGACGCGGTGTTCACCACCAGCACCACCTTGTCCTTGAAGGTCGCCAGCGGCAGGGGCGCGCCGTCGATGGTCTTGAAGCTGAGGTCGTGGGCGCTCGACATCGGTGGGCTCCTGAATGGCGCCCGGCACGCTAGTCCGGTTACGCCGCGTTCTCCAACTGCACAGAATTGACCCGGCAACCCGCTTCGAACAACGTTCATCGAGCGGCTGGGGGCCGCCACCATGGCTCACAACGACACCACCGCGAAGAGACCGGCCACTCGCACGCCGACGACGCCCGATCCCGTCGAGATGGCCATGGAGGCGGAGGCTTCGGGCGAGGCGCCGGACGGCATTGCGCACCGGGTGCTGGAGCGCCAGGAGCGGCTGTTGCGCTGGGAAGCGGCCGACAAGCGCGCGGGGTTGGTCCTGAAGGTGCTGACCGGCGCGGCGGGCCTCGCGGTGGCCGCGGCGCTGGCGGCGATGGCGTGGGATGCGAGCCGCTCGAGCGGCCTGATCGTCGAGGCCTTCTCGGTGCCGCCGGACATGACGGCGCGCGGGCTGACCGGCCAGGTCGTGGCGAGCCGCATCCTCGACCGTATGAATGACATCCAGGCCAACACCGACAGCCAGCGGGCGCCGGACAGCTTCGCCCGCAGCTGGGACGGTGAGATCAAGGTCGAGATCCCCCAGACCGGTATCACCCTGGCTGAACTGCGCCGGGAACTGCGCGCCGCGCTCGGCCGCGACACCCACATCGGCGGCGATATCGTGCGCACGCC
Source organism: uncultured Phenylobacterium sp. (assembly GCA_964495645.1). GTDB lineage: Bacteria > Pseudomonadota > Alphaproteobacteria > Caulobacterales > Caulobacteraceae > Phenylobacterium. The sequence continues at coordinate 812 of CAZBXO010000348.1, forward strand.
CGACGGAATTTCCCTGACGCTTCGCACCGGGAAGTCGGCCGCCACCTTCACCGGCGCCGAAGCAGAGCTCGACACCGTCTTGCTGCGGGCGGCCGAGGCCGGCTTCGAACGCACCCAGCCCTACCGCTTTGCGGTCTACCTGCGGAGCCAGAACAGGCTCGAGGAATCGGCGGAGGTCCTGCGTCGCCTCGCGGCTTCCAGTTCGCGCGGGGAGCGCGCCTGGGCCTTCAACGGCCTGGGCAACAACGCGAGGGACATGGTCGGCACCGACGCGGCCATCGCCCTGATGCGCGAGGCCGAGCGACTGAACCCCGCCCTCGCACTGCCCCCCCAGAACATCGGCTACTTCGAAACGGATCGCGGGAACCTCGAGGCCGCGCGAGCGCCGCTGGCGCGGGCCGCCCGCAAAGCCAATTCGCATGGTGAGGTGCGCCCCGAGTTGCTGGGCGCGTTCCGTCTCCGGGTGCGCGCCCAGGCGCAACTTCTCGAAGGGGACTTCGCGGGCAGCGCCCAGAATTGGCGCGCGGCGATCGACTATGGACGACAGGGCGCGGGCCAGAGTTTGGTCGCCCGAGTCGCGATCTCCTTGCTTGGGATGCACGAGATATCCGCGGCGGCCGATGCCCTCGCCCAATCCGATCCCGGCCAGTCGGCCGGTTACGGTACCGGGTACCTCGACCTCGCCGCGGCAAAGACGGCTATCGCGATCGCCCAAAGCGATTGGACAAGCGCATTCGCCCAGAGCGCGGCAGCGGAGGCCACAGTCAGGATCAGACCGGGCTTGCGGGATCAGGTAGCCAGCGAACTCGATCCCCTGATTGCCTACGCCCGCGCGCGCTCCGGCGATCTCGCGGGCGGTCAGGCGATGATCGCCGAGACTCCGCGCAAGAGCTACTTCGCGCTGATGGCGCGCGCTCGAATTGCGTTGCTGGCAGGAGACTCCGGGGCGGCAGAGGGATGGCTCGCGGAAGCTGTCAACCTGTCGCCCTCCAGCCCGTTCGCCTACTGCGAGTGGGCCGCTCTGCGCTTGGGGCGCGGCGACCCGGACGGCGCGATCGCCAAGCTTGTGCCCGCCGTGAAGACCGGTCCGCGGTGGGCCGACCCGCTCGTGGTCTGGGGCGAGGCGCTGATGGCCAAGGGCGACGCCGAGGGCGCCGCCGCGAAGTTCGCCAAGGCGGCCCCGCTCGCCCCCAACTGGGGCCGCCTGCGGCTGAAGTGGGCCGAGGCGCTGGCGAAGAGTGGCCGCCGCGACGAGGCGCGAAAGCAGCTGGACCTGGCCCGGAAGCTGGAGCTCACCGCGGCCGAACGGCAGGAGTTGGCGCGGCTGCGCCTCTAGCCGTCCTCCAACGCCTGCTCGACGGCCAGGCCGAGGTCGAGGGCGGCGATGGCTTCCT
>CAZBXO010000349.1:0-2193 GCA_964495645.1 uncultured Phenylobacterium sp.
CCGATGGTGCCCAGGAAAGGACTCGAACCTTCACGGCCGTTAAGCCACTGGCACCTGAAGCCAGCGCGTCTACCAATTCCGCCACCTGGGCCGACCCGCCGGATCGGGAGGCGGCTACATATGGCGCCGCATGTTCGGGGTCAACGGCGCGCACGTTGCGGCAATTCGGCGGTTCGTCTAAGCCCCGCGCCATGCAGAACCTCGTCACCGTCTTCGGCGGAACCGGCTTCGTGGGCCTCCAGGTGGTGCGCGAGCTGGCGAGGCTGGGCTGGCGGATCCGGGTGGCGGTGAGGAACCCGAACCTCGGCTACCGTCTGCGCCTGATGGGCGACGTGGGCCAGATCGACGTGGTGCAGGCCAACATCCGCGACGCCGATTCGGTGCGCCGCGCGCTGCGCGGCGCGACGGCGACGCTCAACCTCGTCGGCGTCCTCTGGGAGAGCGGCCGCCAGACGTTTAAGGCCATTCACGTCGACGGGGCCCGCACCATCGCCGAGGCCGCCAAGGCCGAAGGTGTCACGCGCGTCGTCCAGGTCTCTTCCATAGGCGCCGACGACCACGCGGCGTCCGCCTACGCCCGCAGCAAGGCGGCAGGTGAGCAGGCGGTTCGCGAGGTCGACCCCCGTGCGGTGATCGTGCGGCCCTCCATCGTCTTCGGCCCGGGGGACGGCTTCTTCGAGAAGTTCGCCACCATGGCGATGTTCTCGCCGGCCCTGCCGCTGATCGGCGGCGGCCACACCCGTTTCCAGCCGGTTTTCGTGGGCGACCTGGCCAAGGCGCTGGCGCGGGCGGTCACCTCGCCGGCCGCTTCGGGCCAGACCTACGAGGTCGGCGGCCCGGCGATCTACAGTTTCGCCGAGCTGATGCAGATGATGCTGGCCGAGACCGGCAAGCGGCGGATCCTGCTGCCGGTGCCGTGGCCGGCGGCCGGCCTGCTCGGCATCGCCGGCGACGTGGCCGCCTGGGTGATCCCGCCGCCCGTCACATCCGATCAGGTGAAGTCGCTGCGTGCGGACAACGTTGCGAGCGGCGCCTATCCGGGCCTGTCCGAGCTCGGCGTCGAGGCCACGACGGTGGAATCGGTGCTGCCCACCTACCTCTACCGCTACCGCAAGGGCGGCCAGTACGCCGACCAGGAAGATCGCGCGCTCGCCGCCGGATAGATTGCTGGCGCCGCCGGTCAATTCCGCGAATATGCAGACCGGCGCCGCGCGACCGATGTGCGTCCAGTGAAGCTTGCTGTGAGTACCTAGCGGCTCAAGACAGGAGTTTCTGACCGTTGTCCGCCATCCTCGATTTCCCCGCCAAGACCCGCGAACTGAAGAACCACCACATGGACTCGACGCTCTGGGACGGCTTCGCCTTCCGGGACGACGACGTGATCGTGGGCACCTACGCCAAGTCGGGCACCACCTGGACCCAGCAGATCGTCGGCCAGCTGATCAGCCATGGCGATCCGGACGTCGAGGTCGGCTCGACCTCGCCCTGGTGGGACATGCGCGTCATCCCGCCGGAGGTGCGCGACATGGTCGTCGCCTTCCCCGGCCGCCGGATTCTGAAGACCCACCTGCCGGCCGATGCGCTCACGCTCAGCCCCAGGGCCAAGTACCTCTACATCGGCCGCGACGGGCGCGATGTGGCCTGGAGCCTGCACAACCACCACCTCAATCACTCGGACATGGTGTTCCAGCTGCTCAACGATACGCCGGGGCGTGTCGGTCCGCCGCTGCCCAAGGCCGACCCCGACGTGCACCGGTACTTCCAGTTCTGGGTCGAGACGGACGGCGGCCATCACTGGTCGTTCTCGGAGAACATTCTGACCTGGTGGAACATCCGCCATCTGCCGAACGTGAAGCTGATCCATTTCGCCAACCTGAAGGCGGACCTCGAGGGGCAGATGCGCGAGATCGCCGACTTCCTGGAAGTCGACATGCCGGCCGATCGCTGGCCGGCCGCTGTCGAGCACTGCACCTTCGACTGGATGAAGGCCAACGGCGACAAGATCGTGCCGATGAACGGCGCCGCATGGAACGGTGGCGCGGAGACCTTCATGCACAGGGGGACGAACGGCCGCTGGAAGGACATCCTCTCCCTTGAGGAGAGTCTCGCCTACGAACGCCTGATGGTCGATCGCCTCGGCCCCGCTTGCGCCCACTGGCTGAAGACCGGCGAGGGGGCGTAAACCGCTAGGTG
>CAZBXO010000350.1:0-2180 GCA_964495645.1 uncultured Phenylobacterium sp.
AGCCCCAGATCCGCGCTGACCGGCGCGTGGTCGCTCGGGCGCTCCCAGAAGCGCACGTCAGTGTGCACGCGGGTCGACGGCGAGCCCATCCGGAAGGCGGCGTCGCGCAGGCCGGGCGAGACCAGGATGTGGTCCAGGCGCAGGCCGCGCTTCGCATTCGTCATGTCGCGGGTGCGGTAGCTCCACCAGGACGCCAGCTTCTCGGGCTCAGGCCGCGCCTCGCGCAAGAGGTCGATCAGGCCTAGCGACCCCACCATGGCGTTCCACGCCGCGATCTCCGCCGGCGTGTGGCTGACGATCCGCGACATGTAGCGGTGGTTCCACACGTCGAACTCGCCGGGCGCCACGTTGAGGTCGCCGACGATGGCCAGCGGCGCCTTCGGGTCGCGCCCCGACAGCTCCTCGGTCAGGCGCTCATAGAAGCTGAGCTTGTGGTCGAACTTCGGGTTGGCGTCGCGGTCCGCGATGTCGCCGCCGGCCGGGATGTAGAAGTTGTGGATCTCCACCCCCGCCACGGTCGCGCCCACGCACCGCGCATGGCCCTCCCGGCAGGCGTTCAGCGGCGGGGCGTCTTCCAGCGGCAGGGCCGAGGCGATGGCCACCCCGTGCCAGCCCTTCTGGCCGGCGATCTTCAGGTGGGGCAGGCCCATCTCGCGGAACGCGTCGACCGGGAACTCGCCGTCGCGGCACTTGATTTCCTGCAGGCAGACGACGTCCGGGGCCTGTTCGCGCACGAACCGCGCCACCTGCTCATGGCGCAGGCGAACGGAGTTGATGTTCCAGGTGCAGATGCGCAGGCGCATGCCGGGGTTCTAGCGGCTCCTCGAGGTCCGCGGGATGCGACGAAAGAAGGCCCTGGCGCAGCGAGCGCCAGGGCCGTGTCAGTTGTCTCTCATGCCGCCGCCGGGAGGGGATAGGTTCCGGCACGGGTTTCGCGGGCGCGACCGGCGCGCTCGCGACGTAGTGACAATATCGTCACACCGGTCGGGAAAGTCAAAGCCCTAAGGCAGAAACATTTGCCTGTGGCGAGCACGTCACGCGGTCAGACTTTACCGCGACCGGGGTTCTTCTGCCGCGGATCCTTGAGCACGAACAGATTCGCCGCCAGGCCCGTGGTTCGTTGAAGGCCCTTCAGCTGGACGCGCGTGGCCCGCCCCTGCGGATCGACGATGGTCCACCCGACCAGCGTCAGCGGCGTGTTGGTGAAGGTGAGCGCGATCTGGCCCGCCGTCTCCTTCTTGCCGTCGCGAGCGGTGATGGTGAACCCGTCGCTGAGGCGCGTGACGCGGGTGACCTCCACGCCCCGGTCGAGACGGATGGTCTTGGCCAGGAACAGGCTGAGCGGCGTGGCGCCGAGCGGGTACCGATCGAATGACTTGAGGCGCTTGTCCTGTACCGTCACGTAGTCGCCGTCGGAGACCACCAGCAGGCCGCCGCCGTCGTAGGCGAAGCGCGCCTTGCCCGGCCGCTTCAGGAACACCTCGCCGCCCACCGAATGCCCCCGCGCGTCGGTCTGTACGAAGCGTGCGCGGGCCTGGTCCAGGCTCTGCAGATAGGCGACCGCGCGGTCCACCAGCGCCTGGTCGGCCGCTGCGAGCGGGGCTGCGAAAGCCGGCGTGGCCAGCGGGGCTGCGGCCAGCGCGAGCGTCAGGCTCCGGCGAGTCAGGGTCATCTCTTGGCTCCGATAGCGGTCCGCACTCTGGCGCGCCAGCGCGGCGGAATCCGGGCAGGGACAACGCGCCCCGAAGCTCGGCCGTTCCGCCCTACGGCGCTGCGGAGACCAGGATCTCGCGCTTGCCGGCGTGGTTGGCGGGGCCGACGATGCCCTCCTGCTCCATGCGCTCCATCAGCGACGCGGCGCGGTTGTAGCCGATCTGCAGGCGGCGCTGGATGTAGCTGGTCGAGGCCTTGCCGTCGCGGGTGACCACGGCGACCGCGCGGTCGTAGAGGTCGTTGCCGCCCTCGCCGTCGCCGCCCCCGAACATCTCGCCGTCCTCGCCTTCCTCGGGCGCGGCGGTGATCTCCTCGAGGTAGGTCGGCTGGCCCTGGTCGCGCAGGAACTTGGCCACCGCCTCGACCTCGCCGTCGGAGACGAACGGGCCGTGCAGGCGGATGATCCGCCCGCCGCCGGCCATGTAGAGCATGTCGCCCTGGCCCAGCAGCTGCTCGGCGCCCTGCTC
>CAZBXO010000351.1:0-2146 GCA_964495645.1 uncultured Phenylobacterium sp.
GGGATGTCGCCGCCCTGCAGGCCCCAGAGGGCGCCGACCGTGGCGCCGTTGCAGTCGGTGTCGAGGCCGGCGGCGACGGCCGAACCGATGGCGGCGCCGAAGTCGTCGAGGTGGCTGAAGAGGGCCCAGACGACGAGGGCGAGGTTGTTCAGGGTGTGGACCGGCGAGAGGTCGGCGTAGCGGGCGCGAATCTGCGCGCCGCCGCTCGGGTCGCCGGCCAGGTTGCGGCCGAGGCGGACAGCTTCAGCGGCGCCGCTGTCCGGCCGGAGCTGGGCGAGGGCGGCCGCCAGCGCCTCGTCGGGCGGGAGGGTCGCGAGCGCGGCGCCGAGGGCGGCGACGAACATCGCGCCGCAGACGCCGTCGCCGCGGTGGGAGAGCTGCGCATCGACAGCGGCCAGCGCGGCGGCCTCGGCCGGGCGGCCTGGCAGGACCCAGCCGTAGACGTCGGCGCGGATCTGGGCGCCGATCCAGTCGGCGTAGCGGTTGTCGGAGCACTCGGCGAGATCGAAGCCGGGCTCGGCGCCCTCGGGGAAGCGGGACGCCCCCTTGGCCAGCAGGGTGGCGTAGGCGGCGCGCTCGGCGGTGAAGGTCTGGCCGGCTGGCAAGAGCTTCAGCCAGGCGCGGGCGACGTCGGCGGTGGTGAGGTCGCGGCCGTGGCGCTCGAGGAGGATCAGCGCCAGCACCGAGTAGTTGATGTCGTCGTCCGGCGGGGCGGGGCCGCCGGGCGGGATGGCCGCCTCCAGCCGAGGGTGCGGATGGCGCGGCAGGTAGCCGCGGCGCGGGTCGGCGGCGGCCTCGGCGAGCCAGGCGGCGAGCGCCTCGTAGCCGTCGAGCATGGAGATCAGCTCCACCGGCTTGCCCAGCTGGCAGCCGCAGACGCGGCCCTGCCAGGCGCGGCGGATGCGGGAGGCGAGGTCGGTCATAGCGCGACGCTAGCATGTCAGCGCAAATCGTCGCTCCCCCTTCCGGCGGCAATGGACAATAGTGAACGCCGTTCAGGTCCGGAGGAACGGCGATGACCTATGCCACGCGCGCGATCCATGACGCGGACAGCCACATCATGGAGCTGCCGGACTTCCTGAAGAAGTATGCGGACCCGGCGCTGCGCGACGAGATCCCGGAGGTGAGCTACTCGGCCTCGATCGTCACCGACGAGGAGGTGGCGGTGATCGTCGGGCAGGGGAGCCGGCATTCGGCCGAGCATCGGGCGGCGCAGATCGCGCTGGGCGACCGGTTGATCGAGAGCAGCAAGGAGATCCAGGCGCTGGGGGCGTTCGACGCCGGCGACCGCACGACCGCGCTGGACCTGCTGGGGTTCAGGTCCCAGCTGGTGTTCGCGACGCACTCGGTGGCGCTGCCGTTCTCGGCGAGCTCGAAGGTGGAGAACCGGCTGCGGTACGGAGCGGCCCGCGCGCACAACCGGCACATGGCCGACTTCTGCCGGGCTGACCGGCGGCTGATCGGGGTGGCGGTGGTTCCGCTGGACGACGCGGACCTGGCGGCGGCGGAGCTGGAGTTCGCGCTGAAGGAAGGTCTCGGCGCGGCGTGGATTCCGCACCGGCCGTGCGGCGACCGCTCGCCCGGCCACGTGGACCTGGACCCGTTCTGGGCGCGGCTGGCGGAGAGCGGCACGCCGTTCGCCCTGCACGTGGGCGGCGCGCCGCTGCAGGTGGCGCGGGCCTGGATGAACAACGGGCGGCCGCCGACCAAGGACTGGCTGGGTGGGGGCGAGAACCTGCGCACCAAGGACATCGCCCTCCTGCACGAGGGGCCCGAGGCATTCATCACCATGCTGGTCCTGGACGGGGTGCTGGAGCGGCACCCGAAGCTGCGGGGGGCGATCGTGGAGCTGGGGGCCGGCTGGGTTCCGGAGCTGCTCCGGCGGCTCGACTGGGTGGTCAAGCACTGGAGCCGCAACGACGCCAACCTGCAGGCGCTGCGGCGCACGCCGTCGCAGCAGATCACCGACCAGCTGGCCTTCACGCCGTTCGTCTTCGAGGAGGTCGGAAACCTGATCGACCAGTCGAACCCGGACCTCTACCTGTTCTCGAGCGACTACCCGCACATCGAGGGCGGCCGGAACCCGATCGGCCGGTTCGAGAAGACGCTGGGCGAGCGGGCCGAAGAGGTGCGGGAGAAGTTCTAC
>CAZBXO010000352.1:0-2133 GCA_964495645.1 uncultured Phenylobacterium sp.
GGCTTCAGGAGCGCACGAGCGGCGTAGACGGCGGCGGTGTAGCCGGCCGGGCCGGAGCCGACGATCAGGCAGCGGACGGAACGAGGTTCGGACATGGCGCCAATGTAGTGACGATTCCAAAGCTCCGCGACGGTCCAGCCGGCCGCACGACGCTTTGGTTAACAGGGTCTTCAGCAGGGTCGGGGTACTTGTCCACCATGAGCATGCACGCCTTGCCCGAAGTCGAGATCGCCGGCCGCAAGATCGGCCCCGCGCACCCGCCCTATGTGATCTGCGAGCTCAGCGGCAATCACAACGGCTCCCTGGAACGGGCCCTCGCCATGGTGGACGCCGCGGCCGCCACCGGGGCCGATGCGATCAAGATCCAGACCTACACCGCCGACACCATCACCATGGACGTGGACCGGCCGGAGTTCCGCATCCACGGGGGTCTCTGGGACGGGCGCAGCCTCTACGAGCTCTATGAGGAGGCTCACACGCCGTTCGAATGGCATCCGGCGATCTTCGAGCGGGCGCGCCAGCGTGGCGTCACCATCTTCTCGAGCCCCTTCGACGAGACGGCGGTGGACCTGCTCGAAAGCCTCGGCGCCCCGGCCTACAAGATCGCCTCGTTCGAGGCGGTGGACCTGCCCCTCATTCGCTACGCCGCGGCGAAGGGCCGGCCGCTGATCATCTCCACCGGCATGGCGAACCTCGCCGAGATCGAGGCGGCCAAGGACGCGGCGCTGTCGGCCGGCGCCCCCGGCGTCGTGCTGCTGCACTGTGTGTCGAGCTATCCGGCCGAGATCGCCGACGCCAACGTACGCACGGTGGCCGAGATGTCGGCCCGCTTCGGCTGCCCGATCGGGCTCTCGGACCACACCCACGGCGTCGCCGCCTCCGTCGCGGCGGTGGCCCTGGGCGCCTGCGTCATCGAGAAGCACTTCACGCTCGCCCGCGCCGACGGCGGTCCCGACGCCGCCTTCAGCCTGGAGCCGGCGGAATTCACGGCGCTCGTGCGCGAGTGCAAGGACGCCTGGTCGGCGCTGGGCCGCGCCCACTTCGACGTGCTGGGTTCCGAGCACGGGTCCCTGCTCTTCCGCCGCTCGCTCTACGTCGCCGCCGACGTGAAAGCTGGCGAGGCCCTGACGGCGGCGAACGTCCGCTCCATCCGCCCCGGCAACGGCCTGCCGCCCGTGCACCTGCCGGAGATCCTCGGTCGCACGGCGAAGCGGGACCTCCAGCGGGGCGAGCCCCTGGCGTGGGACATGCTAGCCTAGGGTCCATGGACGTCGCGGCCACCGCCGAGCTGATCCGCACCGACATCCGCGCCCTGCCGGTGCGCACGACCGCGCCGCTGCGCGAGGTGCGCAAGGCCTGGTCGAAGCAGCTGAAGGCCGAGAGCGCCGCGGACGTGATTGCGGTCGCCCAGGCTATCGAGCGGGAGGCCGGCCAGGGCGGCAAGTGGATCGGTTACGAGCTGATCCGCTTCCACAAGGGCGCCTTCGACGCGCTGGGCGAGGCGGAGATCGCCGACTTCACCGGCCGCGCGCTGTCCTGGTACGCGGTCGACGCGCTGGGGACGGTCCTGACCGGGCCGCTCTGGGCGAAGGACCGGCTGCCGGACCGGCTGATCGCCGGCTGGGCCGACGCTGACGACCGCTGGCTGCGGCGCTCGGCGCTGGTGGCCACCGTGAAGCTGGGCGAGCGTCAGCAAGACACCGCCCGCACCCTCGACGTCTGCCGGAAGCTGGCCGCCGACCGCGACGACATGGTCGAAAAGGCGATGAGCTGGGCTTTGCGCTCGCTGGCGATGCGTGACCGGCAGGCGACCGAGGCCTTTATGGCCGAGATGGACCGCGAGCTGCCGGCCCGCGCCGTCCGCGAGGTGCGCAACAAGCTCAGGACGGGACTGAAGTCCGGGCGTCGCTGATTTGAGTTATCGGCGATAAGTTATCTTGATACAGGTCAAGGCGACGCCATGCGCTGCCCGGAGAGTGGGCGCGCATCCAGCCGGAGCCGCCGAATGACCGCCCAGCCTGCCAACACCCAGCATTTCGACGTCCTGATCGTCGGCGCCGGCATCTCAGGGGTGGGCGCGGCCTACCACCTGACGGCGCAGCGCCCCGGCAAGAGCTTCGTGGTGCTGGAGGC
>CAZBXO010000353.1:0-2126 GCA_964495645.1 uncultured Phenylobacterium sp.
GCGCCGGGGCCGTTCCGTGAAACCGGCGACGAAGGGGGCCAAGCCCGAAGGCTAGACTTGCCGGGCAGGGCGGATGCGACGATGGTCCGCCGCCAGTGGATTCCGCCTTGTTTCGCCGTGCCCGATATCTCCTGCCCCTGGTCCTGCTCGCGGCCGGCGCGATGAGCGCCGGGTCGCAGCCGCTGTCGGTCGACGCCTACATGGCCCAGCCGCAGGTGAAGGCCGACGCGCGCATCGCCTACGGGCCGGAGCCCGCCCAGGTGATCGACCTCTTCCTGCCGAAGGGCAGGGGACCCCATCCCGTCGTGATCCTGCTGCACGGGGGCTGCTTTCTGGCGGAGTATGGGGGTCTGGCGGAGACGAGCGGAATCGCCGCGGACCTCGCCAAGCGCGGCTATGCGGTCTGGAACGTTGAGTACCGCAAGCTCGGTGAACCCGGCGCAGGCTACCCGGGCACGTTCCTGGACGTGGCGACGGCGGTCGACCGACTGAGGGCGGAGGCTCCGAGGCGGGACCTGGATATCAAGCGCGTGGTGGCCGTGGGCCACTCGGCGGGTGGACACCTTGGCCTCTGGGCAGCATCGAGGCGCAAGCTGCCGAAGACGAGCGTTCTCTGGCGGGCCGACCCACTGCCGATCCACGCGGTGATCAGTCTGGGCGGGATCGGCGATCTGGCGGCGCACGGGCACACCTTCGCCGGGGCATGCGGAGACGCCCTGCCGCGGATCACCGCTGGGCGTGAGGCCGACGTGTCGCCCGCGAAACTGCTGCCGACGGGCGTCCGGGTCACCATGGTGCACGGCGAGTTTGATCGCGTGATGCCGCCCCCGACCGGCGCGGCTTACGCCGAGACGGTCCGCAAGGCTGGCGACTGGGCCGAGGCGGTGACCCTGCACGGCGTCGGCCACTTCGAGCCGGTCATCCCGACCACCTCCGCCTGGGCGCAGGTCGTCGAGATCGTGGCCCGTGAACTGGGGCGACGCTGATGGCGCGGGTCCGCAAGCGCGTGCTGGGAAATACCGGAATCCGGATCTCCGAACTCGGATTCGGCTGCGCCAGTTTCTGGGGCAAGTCGGCGCTCGAGGAGGAGGTGGCGATCCGTCTGGTGCACGAGGCGATCGACCTGGGGATAACGCTCTTCGACACCGGCCGTAGCTATGCGGCGGGCGAGGCGGAGGTGCGGCTGGGGCGGGCGCTGAAGCAGAAGGGCGTCGACAGGGACAATGTGGTCGTGGCGACGAAGGCCGGCACCTACCACGCCGGCGGCGGCAAGATTGCGCGGGACTTCTCGCCCGACGCGATCCTGAACAGCGTGGGCGCAAGCCTGAAGGCGCTGCAGTTGCGACGCATCGACATCCTGAATCTGCATGGCCCTGACCGCGCGGAGCTGACCCGCGAGCTGATCGGCGCGCTGGAGACCATGAAGGCCAAGGGGGTGATCCGCGCCTGGGGGGTCAACAGCTTCGATCCGGCGCTGATCGAGCATGCCATCACGATCCCCGAGCTGGACTGCGTGATGATCGACTACAACATCCTGCGCCCCGAGCGGGAGCCGCTGATCACCCGTTGCTGGAAGGCGGGCAAGGGGGTGCTCGCAGGCATGCCGTTGGCCATGGGCCACACCAGGGGCGCCCTCGACCGGCTGAAGGGCGCACAGGACGTCTGGTACGCTGCCCGCGGCGTGGCGCGGCACCGCGAGGAGATGGCCCGCGGTGCGCGGTTCCGCTTCCTGCATCAGCAGAAGGACGTGACCGGCTCTCAGGCCGCGCTCGCTTACGTCCTGATGAACCCGCGGGTGGCTTCGGCCGTATTCGGCACGACGCGGCCGGAGCATCTGCGGGAGAACGTGCAGGCGTCCGGGATGGTGCTGCCGCCGGCGCTGTTGGCCAAGATCGGGGCCGCGCAAAGCCTCATCTGATGACGTCGGGTCAGGGCTTCCGCGCCCGTCGGCCGGGGTTCATGGTGAGCCGCGACAGACCCCTCGCTCAGTAGGTGAGTTCCCATGGCCGAGCCCGATGTCGACCTTTCCCAGGTCCTGAAGGACGCGCACCTGCCGGCCCTGATGGCCGCGCTCGTGCACATGACCGGCGAGACGAGCTGGCTGAAATCGGAGTGGACGCCGACCT
>CAZBXO010000354.1:0-2126 GCA_964495645.1 uncultured Phenylobacterium sp.
TTCACCTTCACGTATTCGCCGGGGGCGTCGCCGAGGGGCTTCAGGGGGCCCTTGATCGGGTCGCGGGCGGGGATGAGGGGCCCCGACTTGTCCTTGAGCCACGCCGCCCAGTGGGGCCACCAGGAGCCGGGGGTCTCGCTGGCGTCGGCCTGCCAGGCTTCGAGGGTCTGCGGCAGCTGGGCGTTGGTCCAGTGCTGGTACTTGTTGGCGACCGGGGCGTTGATGACGCCGGCGATGTGGCCGGAGCCGGCCATGGTGAAGGTGACCGGGCCGCCGAACAGCCGCGCGCCCTTGTAGACCGACTTGGCCGGGGCGATGTGGTCCTCTTTCGAGGACTGGACGTAGATCGGGACCTTCACGTCGCCCAGGTCCAGCTTGACGCCGTCGAGTACGAATTCGCCCTTGGCGAGCGCGTTCTGGCCGTAGAAGCGGCGCAGGTAGTCGAGGTGCAGGGTCTTCGGCATCCGCGTCTGGTCGGAGTTCCAGAACAGCAGGTCGAAGGGCTTGGGCTCCTTGCCCAGCAGGTAGTTGTTCACGAAGAACGACCAGATCAGGTCATTGGCGCGGAGCGCATTGAAGGTGTCGGCCATGGTCTGGCCCGAGAGGACGCCGCCGCCCTCGTCCATCTTCTGCTCGAGGTGCGAGAGCCAGTCCTCATTGGTGAAGAGCAGCAGGTCGCCGGCCTCGGAAAAGTCCTGCTGGGCGGCGAAGAAGGTGGCCGAACCGATGCTCTTGTCGCCCTTGGCCGCCATGTGGGCGAGGGTGGAGGACAGCAGGGTGCCGCCGATGCAGTAGCCGACGGTGTTCACCCGCTCGACGCCGGCCTGCCTCCTGGCCGCGGCGACGCCCTCGTAGATGCCGAGGCGCATGTAGTCCTCGAAGGTCTTCTCGGCGAGCTCGGGCGTCGGGTTGACCCAGGAGGCGACGAAGACGGTGATGCCCTGGCTGGCGAGCCACCGGATCATCGAGTTCTCGGGCCGCAGATCCAGGATGTAGTACTTGTTGATCCACGGCGGGAAGATCACGAGGGGAATCTCGTGGACCTTCTCCGTCGATGGAGAAAACTGCAGCAACTCTATGATCTCGTTGCGGAAGATCACCTTTCCGGGGGCGGTGGCGACGTTCTCGCCGATCTTGAACATCTCGTAGTCGGTTTGGGCGATGGCGAGCTGGCCGCCGCCGCGGGCGAGGTCGGCCTGGAAGTTCTCCATGCCCTTGACCAGGCTCTCGCCCCTGGTCGCCATCACCTCCTTCAGCGCCGCCGGGTTGGAGGCCAGGAAGTTCGAGGGCGAGAAGGCGTCGGTGAGCATCTTCATGAAGAACTCGACGCGGCGCTTTTCCAGCGGGTCGATGCCGTCCACCTCGGCGACGAGGCCGTTCAGCCAGTTCGATGTCAGCAGATAGGACTGCTTGATCACGTCGAAGACCGGATTGTCGTTCCAGTCCGGGTCGGCGAAGCGCTTGTCGCCCTTGGCCGGCGCCACGACCGGCTCCGGCGTCTGGCCGCTCATCCGGCGCGTGGCCGACTGCCAGAGATCCAGGTAGCGGGCGAAGAGGTCGGCCTGGGCCCGCATCATGCGGTCCGGCTGGGCCGCCAGGCGGCCGATGACCGTGGTCAGGGCCGGGGCCACATGGAACGGATCGGGCGACAGGGCCGCCGGGCGGTCGGCCTGGCGGAGCGCCATCTCGGCGATCGCGCCCTGGGCGGCCAGGGCGGCGCGCGCCAGGTTCACCGACAGGGTCTCGATCTGGGCCCGCTGCTCGGCGGTCATGGCGGCGGGGTCGAAGCCAAAGGCTGCGCCGGCCTGCTGGCCCGGCGCGGGCTCGAAGGCGGCGCGCGGTTCTTCCGGCGCAGCAGCCGGCTTCTCGGCGGCCTTCGCGGCGCTCGCCTTCTTGGGCGCGGCGGCCTTGCGGGCCTTGGGCTTGGGCGTGGAGGCCGTCTGCTCGCTCATTCGCTCGTCCCTTAGGAGCTATCGCCGAGTTCGATCATCGCATAAGACCGCGATGGATATGAGTGCGTTGCACGGCCTTTTTCGCATGACCCCGCGCGTCGGCGGCGCCGTGGCCCTCTGCGTGCTGACCTCGGCCTGCCTCAGCGACCCTTTCAGCGGCACCCAGATCGACGC
>CAZBXO010000355.1:0-2114 GCA_964495645.1 uncultured Phenylobacterium sp.
GCTTCGGCGACTACCTGAACTCGATCCCGCTGCCGGCGATCCTGTCGGTGTTCCGCGCCGAGGAGCTGAATAACTACGGCCTGCTGACGGTCGATTCGAACCTGATCTACTCGATCGTCGACGTGCTGCTCGGCGGCCGCCGGGGCACGGCGGCGATGCGCATCGAGGGCCGGCCATACACCACCATCGAGCGCGTGCTCGTGCAGCGGATGGTCGAGGTCGTGCTGAGCGACGCCCGCGAGGCCTTCGAGCCGCTGACGCCGGTCAGTTTCACCCTGGACCGCCTGGAGACCAACCCCCGCTTCGCCGCCATCGCCCGGCCGGCCAACGCCGCCATCCTGGTGAAGCTGCGCATCGACATGGAAGACCGCGGCGGGCGCATCGAGCTGCTGCTGCCGTACGCGACCCTCGAGCCCATCCGCAAGATGCTGCTGCAGCAGTTCATGGGCGAGAAGTTCGGCCGCGACAACATCTGGGAAAGCCACCTGGCGACCGAGCTCTGGACCACCGCGATGGAGGTCCGCGCCGTGCTCGATGAGCAGCAGATCAGCCTGCAGAAGGTCCTCGACCTGAAGGTCGGCGACACGATCATGCTCAACGCCACGCCCGAAAGCCTGATCGAGCTGCGCGCCGGCTCCATCCCCCTGACCCGCGGCCGCATGGGCCGCCGCAACGCCAAGATCGCCGTGCGGGTGGAGGCGCCGCTGACGCCCCACGCCCGCCAGGCGGTGCAGAGGATCGCATGAGCCTGATCGCCCTCGGCCTGAACGTCCTGCTGGTCGGCCTTCTCCTGGCTGCGCTGACCGTGGGCCTGCGCCTGAACAAGCGTCTCAAGGCGCTGAAGGACAGCCAGGACGGCTTCGCCGGCGCCGTGCGCGAGCTGAACCTCGCCGCCGCCCGCGCCGAACAGGGCCTGGCCGACCTGCGCGCCGCCACCGACGAGGCGACCGACGCGCTGGCCGAGCGCATCGAGAAGGGCCGCGCGCTGGCCGCCAAGCTGGACACCTTGCTGGAATCCGCCCCGGCCCGCGCCGCGGCCGTGGCGCCGGACGCCGACGCCGTGCAGCGCCGCTTCGGCGCATTGCTCTCCGCCGCCCGCGAGGTGCGCGCGAGCCCCTCGCCGATCCAGCCGCCGCGCCGCGAACCTCAAGCCGCCCCGCTGCGCCAGGCCGCTGCGCAGCCCGACGATGACCTTTTCGAGGAGTCGCCGACGCTGCGCCGCCTCATGGGAGTCCGCCGTTGAAATCCCTGCCGCGTATCCTGCCGCTGGTCGGCGTCGCCATCGGCGGCGTCCTGGCCGTCAACGCCCTGGCCGGCGCCCGCGACCTGCCTGGCTTGCTGTCGGGCGCGCGCGCTTTCGCCGAGGAAGCCGCCAAGACCGTCACGCCCGGGAAGGGCAAGAAGGGCGAGGAGGCCAAGAAGGACGGCGCAGCGACCGGGGAGGCCTCCGAGGCCGCCGCCGTCCTGCCCCCGCCCACGATCGCGCCCAAGGCCATCTGCGCTCCGACCGCCGCCGAGCTGGCCAAGGCCGCAGGCCTCTCGCCGGCCGAACTGCAGGTGCTTCAGAGCCTGGGCGAGCGCCGCGGCCAGCTGGACGCCCGTGAGAGCGACCTGGGCACGCAGATCGCGCTCCTGAACGCCGCCGAGGCGAAGCTCGACGCCAAGATGAAGTCGCTGGAAGGCCTGAAGGGCGAGGTCCAGACCCTGCTCACCGCCGCCGACGGCAAGGAAGCCGCCGAGATCGACCGCCTGGTCAAGGTGTTCGAAGGCATGAAGGCCAAGGACGCCGCGCCGCGCCTGGTCGCCCTCGACGACAGCGTGCGCATCCCCCTGGCGGCAAAGATGAAGGAGCGGTCGCTGGCCGCGATCATGGCCCAGATGGCCCCGGCCGACGCGAAGAAGGTCACCGAGTCGCTCGCCCGCCGCTTCGCCCAGGCCAAGGCCGCCGCCGCCCAGGCGAGCGAGGTCGCCAACAGCACGGCCGCAGCCCCCGCCGCGCCGCCGGCCAAGGCGCCCGCCGCCAATCCGCCGGCCCGCAAGACCGCCGCCAAGGCCCCGCCACGCAAGCGCGCCGCGCCCGCCCAGCAGGCGGCCGCCAAGCCGGCCGAAACACC
>CAZBXO010000356.1:0-2106 GCA_964495645.1 uncultured Phenylobacterium sp.
CGGCGCAGCAGCAGCGACATCTGGCGGTAGGCGACGGCCTGCTTGGAAAGGTCGTCGTAGATGATCACGGCATGCATGCCGTTGTCGCGGAACCACTCGCCCATGGCGCAGCCGGCGAAGGGGGCCAGGAACTGCAACGGCGCCGGCTCGGATGCCGTGGCCGAAACGATGATCGTGTAGTCGAGGGCGCCGCGCTCCTCGAGCGTCTTGACGATCTGGGCGACGGTCGAGCGCTTCTGACCGATGGCGACGTAGATGCAGTAGAGCTTGGCGCTCTCGTCGGTCCCGGCGTTGATCGCCTTCTGGTTCAGGATGGTGTCGATCGCCACGGCCGTCTTGCCGGTCTGGCGGTCGCCGATGATCAGCTCGCGCTGGCCGCGGCCGATCGGGATCAGGGTGTCGATCGCCTTCAGGCCTGTCTGCACCGGCTCGTGCACGGACTTCCGCGGGATGATCCCAGGAGCCTTCACGTCCACGCGGCGGCGCTCCGCCACGTTCTGGATGGGGCCCTTGCCGTCGATCGGCTCGCCGAGCGGATTGACCACGCGGCCCAGCAGGCCCCTGCCGACCGGCACGTCGACGATCTCGGAGAGGCGGCGGACCTCGTCGCCTTCGCGGATCGCCTGGTCCTGGCCGAAGATCACGACCCCGACGTTGTCGCGCTCGAGGTTCAGGGCCATGCCCTTCACGCCGGCGGCCGGGAACTCCACCATTTCGCCGGCCTGGACGTTGTCGAGGCCATAGACCCGGGCGATGCCGTCGCCGACGGAGAGGACGCTGCCGACGTCGGAGACGTCCGCCTCCTCGCCGAAGTTGGCGATCTGGCTCTTGAGAATGGCCGAGATTTCGGCGGCGCGGATATCCATCGTTCTTACGCTCTCTTGAGGGCGAATTTCAGGGAGTCGAGCTTCGACTTCAGCGAAGCGTCGAAGAGGCGGGAGCCGACCTTGACCTTGATGCCGCCGAGCAGGGCGGGATCGACCTTGGTCGAGATCTCAGGGTCCTTGCCGAGCGCCTGGCGGAGCGCGGCCTGCACGCCCTTGACCTGGGCGGCGGTGAGCGGGACGGCGGTGGTGACCTCGGCGGAGACGGCGCCACGGGCGGCGGCCGACAGGCGCTCGAAGCCGGTGATGACCTCCGGCAGCGCCGAGGCGCGGCCGTTGGCGGCGAGCAGGCCCAGGAACTTCACCGTCGTGGCGTTGAACTTCGCCTTGCCGGCGATGGCGGCGAGACCCTTGCCCTTGGCCTCGGCCGGGAAGGCCGGCGAGGCCAGCAGGACCTTCAGGTCGCGGCTGTCCGCGATGGCGCTCTTCAGCGACTTCAGGTCGGCTTCGACGGCCGGGAGCTGCTTCTGGTCGGTCGCGAGGTCGAACAGCGCCTGGGCGTAGCGTCCGCCCACATTCGACACCTGAGAATCGTCGGCCAAAGTCGGAAGCCCAATCTTCAAGTTTCATGCGCCGCCCAGCGGAGCGACCGCGGCGGCTAAGGGCTTGAAAGCGCTTGAAAAAAGCACCTCGGGAAAAAGGGGCGAAAACACCCCCGTCCCAAAGCCGCCGGGGTACTAGCACGCGATCTTGTGCGCTGCAACCGAACCCAAGGCTCGCGCGGCCCCGCGTGGAAATCGACCTGCGGCCGCGCTTGGAACAGAAGGGCGCGCCCCATGTTCCGTTCGAGGGACGACCCCGCGGGAGCGGGCCAGGTGCGTGTGCCCGCCGAGCGGGTCGTGGAGTTGAGTATGTCGGTTACGACGCAGCTCACAGATGGTGGGCGGGTAGAGGCTGTCTGGTCGGACACGAGCAGCGCCCAGGTCTTCCTGCAGAAGTATGACGCCGCCGGGGCCCGCGTCGGCCCTGAGTTTGCGACATGGTTCCAGAACTCCACGCCAGAGGTCCTCGCCCTGCCCGGCGGGGGCTACGTGCTGCTGGCGAGCACCGTCTTCCGCGGCAGTGTTCACGAGCTCGACTTCTTCGACGCGGCCGGGATTCGGCTCGCCACCCGCAATCCGCCCGGCTCCGGCCTCGGTTACGACCTTGCGGCCTCACCGCTGGGGGGCGTGGCGATCGTCGCCATGGAGCGGGGCGGCTCGAACCCAAACGGCCCTGACGC
>CAZBXO010000357.1:0-2104 GCA_964495645.1 uncultured Phenylobacterium sp.
AAGAGCTTCATGTTCAGCTCGTTATCCTCGACGATGAGGACCTTCTTGGCCATTCGCCCCGTGTTCTGCTGAGCGGTCCGGCCGCACGCTCGGCCATCCCCACCCTTCCGGGGATTGATGGCTCCAATATGCTTAAACTTCGTTAGCCGCCCTGGAACGAAGCCCCTTGCCCGAACCGCCCGCCGTCCCCTCGCTCGCCGCCCTTGGCCTCTCGGGCGAGCGGCCGCTGGCGCTCATCGACGTCGACGAGGTGCTGGGCCTCTTCATGCAGGGGTTCGGCCGGTATCTGGGCGAGCACGGCCTGGAGTTCCGAATCGACCGCTTCGCCCTCTTCCAGAACATCTACCGGCCCGGCGCGTCCGAGCACCTCGCGATCGAGGAGGGCAAACGCCACTTCGACCACTTCTTCGCCCACCGCTGCCACGAGATCGAGCCGGCCCCCGGGGCCGTCGCGGCGCTGCGCAAACTATCCACTCACGCTGAGATCCTGATCCTCTCCAATGCCCCGGCCGATGCCGAGCGGCTGCGGACGCAGTGGCTCGCACGCCACGGCCTGCCTCACCCGCTGGTGCTCAACTCCGGCCCCAAGGGACCGATCGCCGCCGGCCTGATCGGCCAGACCCGGGGCCGCACCGCCTTCGTCGACGACCTGATCGGCAACCTCGACTCGGTGGCCGAGCACTGCCCGGCGACCGCCACCTTCCAGCACGTGGCCGACGAGCGCCTGCGTCCGCTCGCCCCCCGCTCGGACCGCCATCCCCGGATCGACGACTGGGCCGCGCTCGGCGAGGCCATCGAGGCGGCGGTGCGCGGATGATCCGCTTCGGCGTGGATTTCGGGGGGACCAAGATCGAGGCGGCGGCGCTCGATGCCGACAGGCAGTTCGTCGCGCGGGTGCGCGGACCGACGCCCACAGCCTACGACGACGCGCTGTCCGCCGTTCGCGACCTCGTCGCCGAGGCTGGCAAGCAGGCCGGAGTCGTGGCCCGCCGTGTCGGCGTCGGCGGGCCGGGATCCCCCTCCCCCGCCACTGGCCTTATGCGCAACGCCAACTCGCAGATGCTGAACGGCCGGGCCTTCCCGCTCGACCTGGAGAAGGCGCTCTCCATGCCGGTGCGCTACGCCAACGACGCCAACTGCCTGGCGCTGTCGGAGGCCACCGACGGGGCCGCCGCCGGCGCCGCCACGGTGTTCGCCGCCATCCTCGGGACAGGCTGCGGAGGCGGGGTCATCGCCAACAATCGCCTGGTCAACGGCCGCAACGCCATCGCCGGGGAGTGGGGTCACACGCCGCTTCCGTGGGCGAGCGGCGACGAGCACCCGGGTCCGGCGTGCTGGTGCGGCCGGCGGGGCTGCCTCGAGCTCTGGATCAGCGGCTCCGGCTTCGCCCGCGCGGAAGGCCGCCCCGCCGAGGAAGCGGCAACCGATCCCGCCGCGCTCGAGCGCTACATCGACCGCCTGTCCCGCGGCCTGGCGGTGATCGTCGACAGCCTCGACCCTGACGTCATCGTGCTGGGCGGCGGCCTCTCCAACATCGACGCCCTCTACGACCGGCTGCCGGCGGCGATCGGCGGGCATGTCTTCTCGGACGTCTTCGACACAGAGGTGCGCAAGGCCAGGCACGGCGACTCGTCCGGCGTCCGCGGGGCAGCCTGGCTGTGGCCCAAGTGAAGGCCTTCTGCCGCGACTGCTTCTGGACCGGCGAGGAAGCCGCGCGCCGCTGCCCAACCTGCGCCAGCCCCCGCGTCGTCGCGCACGAGGAGTTGGGCCAGCTCGCCATCGCCCATATGGACTGCGACGCCTTCTACGCCTCGGTGGAGAAGCGCGACCGGCCGGAGTTGCGCGACCAGCCGGTGATCGTCGGCGGCGGCAAGCGCGGCGTCGTCACCACCTGCTGCTACATCGCCCGCATCAACGGCGTGCGCTCGGCGATGCCGATGTTCAAGGCGCTCAAGGCCTGCCCGCAGGCCGTGGTCATCCCGCCCGACTTCACGAAGTATAAGGCCGCCAGCAGCCAGATCTTCCGTATGGTCCGTGACCTGACGCCGCTCGTGCAGAGCCTCAGCCTCGACGAGGCCTGGATGGACCTCTCGGGCACCGAGCG
>CAZBXO010000358.1:0-2089 GCA_964495645.1 uncultured Phenylobacterium sp.
TCCCACGGCCGCGACCACCGGCCGGTCAATCCGAACGAAGGCCGCAAGAGCATCTCCGCCGAGACCACCTTCATGGAAGTCGACATCGCCGAGCGCGAGCGGCTCGAGGACATCCTCGCTCCGCTCTGCGACAAGGTCGGCCGCCACGCCCGCGCCGACGGCCTGGCCGGCCGCGTGGTGACGCTGAAGCTAAGGACAACCGACTTCCGGATCGTCACGCGGCGGCGGACCCTGCCGCTGCCCACCCAGACCGCCCGCACCCTGTTCATGGTCGGCCGCGAACTGCTGGCGAAGGAGGCGACGGGTCGGCCCTACCGCCTGATCGGCATCGGTCTTTCCGACTTCGTCGAGGCGGCGGCCGCCGAGACCGACTTCTTCGCCGACCGGGAGAAGAAGGCGCTGGCGGGCGAGCGGACGGTCGATGCGATTCGCCAGAAATTCGGCGCCGGCGCCGTGACCTCCGGTCGCATGCTCAAGTCCAAGGCAATCGACGGCGACTGAAACCCGTTGGAAAGCGCGAGCTTGGCCATATGCGCGCCACGGCCGCATCGGCGCCGCGCGCAAGTGAATCTGCCCTTCCAATAAGCGCCATCTTCCATATCTAATCGTAAGGCGGACGCGCGACGGCCGGTCCTAGGAGATTTCAACCCATGAGCGAACGCAAGGAAGGGGGCTCTGACGCCGGCGTTCGTTCGGCTGTCATCACCCAGACCAAGCCGAAGACGCAGAAACCCTCGATGTACAGGGTTCTGCTCCTGAACGACGACTACACGCCGATGGAATTCGTGGTCTATGTTCTTGAGCAGTTCTTCAACAAATCGCGCGAAGATGCGACTCGCATCATGCTCCACGTCCATCAACACGGCGTGGGCGTATGTGGAGTGTACACGTACGAGGTGGCGGAAACAAAAGTGGCTCAGGTCGTTGATACCGCACGGCGGCATCAGCACCCGCTCCAATGCACCATGGAAAAGGATTAGAGGCTCTTGCCTTCATTTTCGCGCCAGCTCGAAGAGTCCCTGCACCGCGCGGTCGCCTACGCCAACCAGCGCAAGCACGAATACGCCACCCTCGAACATCTGCTCCTCAGCCTGATCGACGACGAGGACGCCGCTTCCGTGATGCGGGCGTGCGATGTCGACCTTTCGGCGCTGCGGACCACGCTCACCAACTACGTGGACAACGAGCTGCGCTCGCTGGTCGTCGACGACGGCGAGGACGCCAAGCCCACCGCCGGCTTCCAGCGCGTGATCCAGCGGGCCGTGATCCACGTGCAGTCCTCGGGCCGTGAGGAAGTCACCGGCGCCAACGTGCTGGTCGCCATCTTCTCCGAGCGCGAGAGCCACGCCGCCTACTTCCTGCAAGAGCAGGACATGACCCGCTACGACGCGGTGAACTACATCGCCCACGGCATCGCCAAGAAGGCCGGCGCCTCCGAGGCCAAGCCGGTCAAGGGCGCGGAGGACGACGAGAAGCCCGCGGTCAAGACCGGCGGCGAGGCGCTCGAGGCCTACTGCATCAACCTCAACGAGAAGGCCAAGCAGGGGAAGGTCGACCCGTTGATCGGCCGCGCGCTCGAGGTCGAGCGCTGCATCCAGATCCTCTGCCGCCGCACCAAGAACAACCCGCTGCTGGTGGGCGACCCCGGCGTCGGCAAGACCGCCATCGCCGAAGGCCTGGCGCGCAAGATCGTCAACAAGCAGGTCCCGGACGTGCTCGCCAAGTCGACGATCTTCTCGCTCGACATGGGCGCGCTGTTGGCCGGCACCCGATACCGCGGCGACTTCGAAGAGCGGGTCAAGCAGGTCGTCAAGGAGCTGGAGAACCACCCCGACGCCATCCTGTTCATCGACGAGATCCACACGGTGATCGGCGCCGGCGCGACGTCCGGCGGCGCCATGGACGCCTCCAACCTGCTGAAGCCCGCGTTGGCTTCCGGCACCCTGCGGTGCATGGGCTCCACGACCTACAAGGAGTTCCGCCAGCACTTCGAGAAGGACCGGGCGCTGGTCCGCCGCTTCCAGAAGATCGACGTCAACGAGCCCACGGTCGAGGACACCATCAAGATCCTCAAGGGCCTGAAGACCTA
>CAZBXO010000359.1:0-2083 GCA_964495645.1 uncultured Phenylobacterium sp.
TCTGGCCCTCCTTGATCGAACCGAGGCTCGAGCGTTCGACGGCGCTGGCGTGGACAAACACGTCGGGTCCGCCGCTGTCGGGTTGGATGAAGCCGAAGCCTTTGTCAGGATTGAACCACTTCACGGTGCCGATGGTCATGGTGTCGTCTTTCATGTGTAGGTTTCTGCGCGGCCCACGATGGGCGCGAGATCAAAATGTCGGAGGAGGTCGAGGAAGGCTCGGGCTCGATCCGAAGAACAAGCGTGGAGAGCTACCGAACCGCAGGCGATATTCGATTTGCTGCTTCTAGCACAAAATCCGCGAGAAGCCTAATAATTTGTCTCTGCCCGCCGCATCGTTCGATTTCATTGGCGCGGGACTTGCTGGATTCGGCGCGCTTGAAACACTGTATTTCATCGAAGGTTCCAATAGAAATCACGCACCGGGCGAATAATATTCCGTGGAATTGCTCATCTTCGCATTGATAATTACATGATCGTCCGCACCTGAGACTCTCGGGATGAGTATGCCTCGTCCCCAGGAGCCTCCCCCCATGCGAATTCGAACCCTGGCCGCCGGCGTCTGCGCCGTGGCCCTGATCCCCACGGCTGCGCTCGCGCAACAGACCTGCGAGCAGCGCCAGAACAACCGCGTCGCCGGAACCATCGTCGGCGCCGGCCTCGGCGCGCTCGCCGGCAGCGCGGTGGCCGGCCGCGGCGACCGCAACGAAGGCGCCGTCATCGGCGGCCTCGCGGGCGCCCTCGTCGGCAACCAGGTCTCCAAGGGCCAGCCCGACTGCCGCCGCGCCTACGGCTTCTACGACAACAACGGCGCCTGGCACGCCAACGCGGTCGCCCGCAACGACGCCGCCGGCTACTTCGACCGCAACGGCAACTGGGTCGACGGCGCCCCGCGCGGCCACTACGGCCGCGACGGCCGCTGGGTCCAGACCGCCACCGACGCGTCCGCCGCCGGCTACTACGACCGCGACAACCGCTGGGTCCCGGCTTCGGCCGGCGGCTACTACACGAACGACGGCCGCTGGGTCGCCGCCGCCGCGCCCGGCCACTACGACCGCTCGGGCCGCTGGATCGCAGGCCCCACCACCGGCGGCTACAACTCGGACGGAGTCTGGATGGCCGGCCAGGCCAGCGGTCGCCGTGACGCCAACGGCGTCTGGGTCGCCGATCCGCAGCCCGGCTACTATCAGAACGGCCGCTGGGTCCGCGGCGAGGCCATGGGCTACTACGACGCCCGCGGCCGCTGGATCTCCACCGGCCTGCAACGGGCCGACTACCCCAGAGGCCAGCACGCCCAGAGCATCGACGAGCGCCAGGCCGAGCTCGGCGCGCGCATCCGGCGCGGCCTGCGCGACGGCTCGCTGAGCCGCAGCGAAGGCATGCAGGCCCAGCGCACCCTGGCCAGCATCGAGCGCGAGGAGCGCTCGCTGATGAACCGGCAGGGCAAGCTCGGCCCGCGCGGCCGCGAGACCATCAACGCCCGGCTCGACACCCTGAGCGCGTCCATCCGCGACGACCGCCAGGACCGCGGCGGCCGCCGGGACCGCTACGGCAGCCGCTGACTTCCGGAGCCCGCGCCAGACGAAGGCGCGGGGTCTTCCCCTCGAGAGTTTCGGGACAACCCATGGCCATCCTGTTCACGATCTCCACCCTCTTCGTCGCGACGGCGATCGTGCTGCCCCTCGTCTTCCGGCTGCTCACGCCCGCCACCCGCCGATGAGCTCGATCATCGGGCCGCCCGGCGGCGCCTGCACGTTCAGGGTCGCCCTGCGCTCCGGCGTCTGGTCGGTGACCCGCAATCACACCTTCTACGGCGACTACCTCTCCAGGTCCGAAGCGCTGCGCGGGGCATGCTCGGCGGCCCGCGCCGTCGAAGCCCGTGACGGCGCAGCCCGCGTGGTCGCCGGACGCGATGAGACGCTGGTCGCCCACCACGACGCCAAGTTCAGGACCTGACGGTCAGGCGCTCGCCATGGCCGGCTCCCCGCGGGCCCGCGCCGTCGGGAAGATCCGCTGGAAGTTCTCCAGGTAGAACTTCTCCCGCACCTCTTCGGCCCGCTCGCCCAGCGTCTTCTCGAACCGG
>CAZBXO010000360.1:0-2083 GCA_964495645.1 uncultured Phenylobacterium sp.
CCGCGGCTTCGCCGCCGCTCTCGATCCAGACCGCCACGTGGCCCGGCGTGTGGCCCGGCGTCGGCTCCAGGCGCACGCCGTCGCAGACGACGTGGTCCATGTCCACCAGGTCGGCGAGGCCAGCGTCCAGGACCGGGCGGATCGACTCGGCGATGATCTCGTCGCCGGGCTGGTCTCCGGCAGCGATGGAGAAGTCGAGCTCGGTCCTGGCGAACAGGTAGCGGGCCTTCGGGAAGGTGGGCGTCCAGACGCCGTCGACCTTCATGGTGTTCCAGCCCACGTGGTCGAAGTGCAGGTGGGTGCAGAGGACGATGTCCACGTCGTCGGGACCGGCGCCGGCGCGCTTCAGGGTCTCGAGGAAGCCGAGGGCGAGGCCGGCGAGCGACTCCTCGGCCAGCGTCTTGCCCTCGCCGATGCAGGTGTCGACGAGGATCTTCTTGCCCGCCGCCTCGACCAGGAAGCACTGGAAGTCGATCGCCAGCGTGCCGTCGGCCCGGGCGAAGTCGGGGGTGAGCCAGGGCTGGGCCGTGACATGGTCGCGGGTGGCCTTGGGAAACAGCGCCTCGGGCGGCAGCTCGAAGGGGCCGAGCTCGCGGATGCGGGTGATCCTCGCCCCGCCGACGGTCCAGGTTCGGAATTCTGCGCCCATGACAAGCCTCCCGATGTTCGTCAGCCACCATCGCGCATCCCGGCCCGTCTGGTAAGGTCCGCGCGGGAGGACGCCCCATGCAGATGCTGCTCAAGGACCTGGAAGCCGTGGTGCGGCCGGAAGACCTCGCCACCGGCGACGCCGCCGCAGAGCAGGCCTCGGGTTTCTGGAACCGGCTGGGGACGCCGATCGCGGTGGTGAAGCCGCGGTCCACCGAGGAGGTCTCGGCCATCCTGCGCACGGTGCATGCGGCCGGCGGCGCGGTGGTCCCGTGGGGCGGCAAGACCGGGCTGGTCGAGGGCTGCACCGCCGACGGCGCGGTGGCGCTCAGTCTCGAACGGATGAACGCGGTCGAGGAGATCGACGTCCAGGGCTCGACCATGGTGGTGCAGGCCGGCTGCATCCTGCAGACGGCCGCAGAGCGCGCAGACGACGCCGGCCTCTTCCTGCCGCTGGACCTGGGCGCCCGCGGCTCGGCCACAATCGGCGGCAACATCTCCACCAACGCCGGCGGCAACCGCGTCCTGCGCTACGGCATGATGCGCGAGATGGTGCTGGGGCTGGAGGCGGTGCTGGCCGACGGCACGGTCGTCTCATCGATGAACCGGCTGATCAAGAACAACACCGGCTATGACCTGAAGCAGCTGTTCATCGGCTCGGAGGGCACGCTGGGCGTGGTGACCCGCGCCGTGCTGCGGCTGCGGCCCAAGCCGTCCTCGCAGCAGACCGGCTTCCTGGCGGTGGACTCGTTCGATGCGCTCCCGAAGCTGCTGCGCTTCCTGGAGGCCGAGCTCTCCGGGTCGCTGTCGGCCTTCGAGGTGCTGTGGCCGGAGTTCTACGAGCTGGTCACCACCGAGCCGGCGCGGGGCCGCCCGGTGCTGCCGCGCGGGTACGCCTACTACGTGCTGACCGAGACCCTGGGCGCGCACCCGGAGGCCGACGCCGAGCGGTTCGAGACGGTGCTGGGCGAGGCGCTGGAGCAGGGGCTGGTGGTCGACGCCGCCATCGCCAAGAGCCAGGCCGAGCGCGACCGCATGTGGGGCCTGCGCGACGACGTGGGCCAGGTGGCGAGGAACGCCCCCATCGTCACCTTCGACGTCAGCCTGCCGATCTCCGAGATGGAGGAATACGTCGCCCGCCTGCGCCGCGACTTCGCGGCCAAGTGGGAGAAGCCGACGCTGACGGTGTTCGGGCACCTGGGCGACGGCAACCTGCACGTCATCGCCGGCGTCGGCGACAAGGGCGCCCGCCACGCCGTCGAGGAGACGGTGTACGAGCCGCTGAAGGCCTTCGGCGGCTCGATCAGCGCCGAGCACGGCATCGGCCTGCAGAAGAAGGACTTCCTCAACGTGTCGAGGTCGGAGGTCGAGGTCGCGGTGATGCGCACGATCAAGCAGGCGCTCGATCCGAAGAACGTGCTGAACCCGGGGAAGA
>CAZBXO010000361.1:0-2066 GCA_964495645.1 uncultured Phenylobacterium sp.
GCCGCGCCACCGCGAGGCGGCCAAGCGCGACATCGAGCGGCTGCGATCCGACTAGACTAAAGCGCCTCGTCAGCCGTCGCGCTCAGCTTGGCTGACCGCGCGAGCTGCTGTTCGCGCCAGGTGATGAAGAGGGTGGAGATCACCACGACCCCGGCGCCGGCCCAGGTCCAGACCGTCGGGACCTCGTGGAACAGCACGAACCCCGCTGCGGCGGAGAACACCAGACGCGTGTAGTCGATCGGCGCCATCGCCGCCGCGTCGCCCGAGCGCATGCCGCGGATGTAGCAGGCCTGGGTGATCGTCCCCATCACCCCCATGGCCGCCAGCAGGCCGAGGTCCGCCGGCTCCGGCCAGCGCCAGGCGATGAGGGCCCCGGGGATGGCGAACACGAATCCCAGGGTCGCGGCCCAGACCAGCAGCACGGTGGTGGAGTGGTCTCGCGTCATCACCTTCATGCCGGTGATGGTGAAGGCGAACAGGAAGGACGCTGTCAGCATCGCCAGCGCCGGCAGTCCTAGCGCGAACCCGCCGCCCGCTCCCGGCCGGATCATCAGAAGGACACCGGCGAAGCCGACCAGCGCCGCGCCGACCCGCAGCCACCCCACCCGTTCCCGCAGCACAAAGGCGGCCAGCGGCACCAGCCACAGGGTGCGGGTGAACGACAGCGCGTTGGCGTCCGCCAGCGGCATCTTCTGGAAGGCGTAGAACGACAGGATCATCCCGATCGTCCCCGCCGCCGAGCGGAAGAACAGGATGCCGGGCCGCGTGGTGGCGAAGGCCGAGCGGCCGCGCCGGGCGATGAGCGGCAGCAGGATCAGGAAGCCCGCCGCCTGGCGGTAGAAGGTCTGCAGCGCCGGCGGGTATTCGTCGCCGAGGAACTTGATGAGCACCGCCATGGCGGTGAAGCCCAGGGCCGACGCCAGCATCCAGAGCGCGCCCTCGACGTTGGGCGCGAACGCCCGGCGGGACGGCTTCTCCGCCGCCTCAGTCAACCGTCACCACAACCTTTCCCATGGCCTTGCGGCTGGCGAGATGCCTGATCGCGTCGGCGGCCCTGTTCAGCGGGAAGCGCTCCGAGACGTACGGCTTGATCTTGCCGGCGGCGTAGAGGTCGAACAGTTCCTTGACGCCCTGCTGGTGCTTGGCCGGGTTGCGGCCGACCCAAGAGCCCCAGAACACGCCCACGATCTCGCAGCCCTTCAGGAGCGCCAGGTTCAGCGGGATCTTCGGGATCTCGCCGGCCGCGAAGCCCACCACCAGGTACTTGCCTTCCCAGGCGATGGCCCTGAGCGCCGGCTCCGCATAGGCGTCGCCGATGGCGTCGTAGATCACGTCGGCGCCGTTCGGCCCGGTCGCCTCCTTGAAGAGCGCGCCCAGCGCCTTCTGGCTCTCCTTGTCGAACGGCCCGCGCGGGTAGACCACGCCGCTTGCCGCCCCGTGCTTCAAGCAGAGGTCGACCTTCTCCTGGCTGGAGGCGGCGGCGATCACGTTCGCGCCCATCGCCTTGCCCAGCTCCACCGCCGCCAGCCCCACGCCGCCGGCCGCGCCCAGCACCAGCAGCGACTGGCCCGGCTGCAGGTTCGCGCGGTCCTTCAGCGCGTGCCAGCTGGTGCCGTAGGTCATGATGAAGGCGGCCGCCTCGTCGAACGGCATGGAGTCGGGGATCTTCACCAGCCGGTGCGCCTCGAGCGCGATCTGCTCGGCCATGCCGCCCCAGCCGGTGTTGCCCAGCACCCGGTCGCCCGGCTTCACGTGGGTCACCCCCTCGCCGACTTCCTTGACGATCCCGGAGACCTCGCCGCCGGGCGCGAACGGCCGGGCCGGCTTGAACTGGTACTTGTCCTCGATGATCAGGGTGTCGGGGAAGTTCACGCCCACGGCCTTCACCTCGACCACCGCCCAGCCGGGCTTGGCGACGGGATCGGGCGTCTCGTCCAGCACCAGGCTGTCGGGGCCGCCCACTTCCTTGCTCAACAGGGCTTTCATCTCGGGCATCCTCCGCTGGATTTCACGCGACCCTAGCGGGGCCGAACGGATGTTTGAAGCCATACCCCGCGTCATCGCGG
>CAZBXO010000362.1:0-2062 GCA_964495645.1 uncultured Phenylobacterium sp.
TCGCCGCCGTCGTCGGCGCGGCGCTGTTCGGCCTGCTGATCGGCTTCGATCGCCTGCCCGCCGACGCCCCGTTCTGGCGCAATCCGCCGGGGGACATGGCGGCCATGGAGGCGGGCTACCGGTCGCTGCTGGCCGCGCCGTGGACCTTTCCGCCGACGGTGACTTACGGCCTGCAGGCGCCGAAGCCCCTGTCCGTCGTCTACACCGACAGCGTCCCCTGGCTGGCGCTCCTGCTGAAGGCGGTCCCGGGCGGGCGCAGCCTGGATGTCCTCGGGCTCGTCCAGCTCCTCAACTACCTCCTGCAGCCGCTCGCCATGGGCGCGCTGCTCTGGGCGCTCGGCGTGCGCCGGCCTGCGGTGCTGGCGCTGGGCGGCGTGCTGGCCTTGCTGACGCCGACCTGGCTGATCCGCCAGCTCGGCCACCCGGCGCTCGCCAGCCACTGGCTCATCCTGTTCGCGCTGGCGGTCTCGGTCGACGCGGCGCGCCGTGGCCTCAGGACCTGGCATGCGGCCGGGTTCGCCGCGCTCGGCGCCTTGGCGGCCGGCGTCCACGCCTACCACCTGCCGCCGATCGCGGTGTGCGCCGCGGCCGCGATCGGCGCCGAGTTCCTGCAGAGTCGGGGCCGCCGCTGGCTGGCGTGCGGGTTGGCGGCGGGCGCCTTCGCCGCCGCCCTGTGGGGCGCGACCATCGTCCTCGGTTTCCAAGCCGGCCCACCGGTCTGGGTGGGCGCCGTCGGCCACTACTCGGTCAACCTCATAGGCCCGGTCTTCCCGCAGGCTTCGGCGCTCGCCGGTCAGCGCTGGAACGGAGCGTGGTTCCCCGGCGTCCTCGACCCGACCGGCGGCCAGGTCTTCGAGGGCTTCAGCTACCTGGGGGCCGGCCTGCTGAGCGTCATGGCGCTCGGGCTGGCCCTGCGCATCCGCCAGGGCGGTGCGCTTCCGCGAGCCTCCGCCTGGGCGGCGCGGTTCGGGCCCCTCGCGCTCGGGCTGGCGATCCTGACGCTGCTGGCCATCGGGCCGATGCCCTACGCCGGCAAGCGCCTCCTCGTCGACCTGCGCCCGCCGGAGGGGCCGTTGTCCGATATGCTGGCCATCTTCCGTGCGCACGGCCGCTTCATCTGGGCGCCCAGCTACATGCTGATCGCCCTGGCGCTTCTCCCGTTCGCGCAGGCCGGCCGCTGGGTCCTGATCGCCGGCCTGGCCGCCCTCGGCCTCCAGGCCTGGGACGTCAGCGAGATCGGCAGGGGCCTGGCCGAGCGCTACCGCAAGCCGCCGCCACTCACCTATCCGGCCGCCTTCTGGTCCGCCCCGGCCCTGCGCGAGCGGCCCTGGTTCTTCGCGCCCAGCTTCGGTTGCGCCGACAACCTGCGCGACCTGCGCGCGCTCATGGAGTTCGGCGTCCTGGTCGCCGGGACCGGCGGGACCACCAACGGCGCCGCGCTTGGCCGCACCGATCCCCGCATCGACTGCCGCGTACCCGACTGGGCGCGGCGGACGGCGCCCGCCGGCGATGAGCGCATTCTGCTGGTCGTCGACGAGCACCGCGAGGCCTCGCAGCGCTTCGGCGCCTTCGCGGCGCGGCGCGACTGCCACCTCTTCTCGGCGGGCCTGATCTGCGGTCGCGGCCTGGGCGGCGTGCCCGGCCTCGCCCCGGCGCCGCCGGGCCTCCTGGTGAGCCGCAAGCTGGTGGCCAGCTACGTCTTCTACGGCGCGCGCCGCTCGCCGGCCCTGCGCTCCGGCTGGTCGATCACCGAGCCGAACGGCACCTGGTCGGAGGCGCCCGTCGCCACGATGGCTTTCGATGCGCCGCCGCTCGCGCCCGGCGAGACGCTCGTGGTGCAGCTCGAGGCCATGAGCGCTGTGCCGCCCGGCACGTCACCGCAGCGCGTCGGCGTCTCCGTCAACGGCCGGCCGGTGGCCAATTGGCGGGTTTCCGAGAGCTATGCGACCTACGAGTTGCGCCTGACCGGGCTAAAGCCCACCGGCAATATCATCACCTTCCAGCTCCCGGACGCCCGCGTGCCCCGCGACTATGAGCCCGCCAGCCTCGACACCCGCCGCCT
>CAZBXO010000363.1:0-2052 GCA_964495645.1 uncultured Phenylobacterium sp.
GCTGGCGCGACAGGCCGACCGCGAAGTCGCAGATGTCGATCATCTCCTGCACTTCACCCAGCGCCTCGGAGACGATCTTGCCCGCCTCCAGCGTGACCAGCCGGGCGAGCGGCTCCTTGGCTGCACGCAGCTCCTCGCCGAACAAGCGGATCAGCTCGCCACGGCGCGGGGCGGGGACGCTGCGCCAATCGAGAAACGCCTCGTGCGCGCGGGCCACGACCTCGCCGACCTCGTGGGCCGACGCATCGCGCACCTGGGCCATCACCTCGCCGGTGACCGGCGAGCGCACCGCGCGCGCGCCGCCTCTCGTGAGCGTCTCGGCGACGCCGAGCGCCTCCAGCGCCTGGGCGGCCTCCGCGGCGGCGGAGGTGATCTTCGTCTGGACGGTCATCGGGCTACTCGGCGGCGGCGCGGAGGGCGGCATCCTCGGGAGCATAGAAGCGCCCGAAGCGGTTCGCGAGGAAGGAAGCCAGCGGGATGTCCTCCTGGCGGATGAAGCCGTCCTGGGGCAACTGCCCGTCGGCCAGCATGTCGACCACGGCGCAGGCCGCGCCCGCGGTCGTGATCTGGATGGCGCTCTTCAGCTCACCCGCCACGGGTTGGGCATAGACCTTGTTGACGTAGGTCTCCTGCATCAGCTTGCCGTCCTTCAGGCCCGAGACCGTCACGAACACGATCACCACGTCCTGCAGGGTGGCCGGCACCGAGTTCTCCAGGATGTCCTTCAGGACGTCGCGGCGGTTACGCAGGTTCAGGTCGTTCAGCAGCGCCTTCATGATCGCCGCGTGGCCCGGGTAGCGGATGGTCTTGTAGTTGAGGTTGCGGACCTTGCCGTCGAGCGTCAGGCACAGCGTGCCCAGGCCGCCGGAGGTGTTGAACGCCTCGTAGGTGACGCCGTCGAGGGCGAACTCCTCGCACTCCTCCAGCGCCGGGGTCTCGCGCAGGCGGCCGTTCACGATCGCCTCGCACGGCTCGCAGTACTCGTTGATCACCCCGTCGGTCGACCACGTGAGATTGTAGTTCAGCGCGTTCGAGGGATAGCGCGGGAGGGCGCCGACGCGCAGCCGCACGTCGTGCAGCTCGTCGAAGTGCTTGGCCAGGTCCCAGGCCGCGATGGTGATGAACCCCGGCGCCAGGCCGCACTGCGGCACGAACGCCGTCTTTGCGTCGGCGGCCAACTCGCGGACCACGCGGCTCGCGGCCACGTCCTCGGTCAGGTCCAGGTAGTGGGCGCCGGCCTCCTTGGCCGCGCGGGCCACCACGGTGGTCAGGTGGTAGGGCGCGCAGTTCACGACCGCGAAACAGCCGCGCAGGCGCAGGGCCAGCGCCGCCGGGTCGTCGATCGGCATGGCCACGGTGCGGATCCGGGTGCGGCCGTTCAGCGGCGCGAGCGCGGCCGCCGACTGGTCGAGGGCCACGACCTCGTAGTCGCCGGTGGCGGCCAGGAGATCCACGACGGTGGAGCCGATCTTGCCGGCGCCGACCACAGCCACTTTTCGCAACATGTCCTGCCTCCTGAAGCGTCAGGTGCAAGAGTCGGCCCCTCCGGCGCCGCTTTCAACTGGCGGATCGGCGGAATGCGGAGGTAATCTGGGTGATACGACGACGCCACTGATCGGACCGCCGATGGACGACCTGGACGAGCACCTGCTGGCGCGCCTGCGCGAGAACGCCCGCGCCCCCGTCGCGGAACTCGCCCGCACGCTGGGCCTCTCGCGCACCACGGTGCAGAGCCGGTTGGCCCGCCTCGAGCGATCGGGCGTCATCGCCGGCTACGCGGTGAAGCTCAGTGAGGCCTACCAGGCCGGCCGCGTCCACGCCTTCGTCATGCTGACCGTCGAGCCGAAGCAGGCCGCCGCCGTCACCTCGGCCCTGAAGCGCCTGCCCGGCGTGCGGCGCCTGCAGTCGGTGTCCGGCCCCTTCGACATGATCGCCGCGGTCGAGGCCGGCGGCGTCGCCGAGATGGACGGCGTCCTCGACGAGATCGGCGCCCTCAAGGGCGTCGAACGCACCAACTCCTCGATTGTCCTGTCGACCAAGTTCGACCGCTAG
>CAZBXO010000364.1:0-2051 GCA_964495645.1 uncultured Phenylobacterium sp.
CGGGTCTCGACGCAGCCGCGCCACGGCGTGCCGATGGTCGAAAACAGCGTGAAGCGGTTGGCGAACTGCGTCCCGCTCGCCGTTGTGAAGATCTGGTTGTTGATTGGCGAGGATCCGCTCTGGTCGATCCAGGGGGCATAGCGGTACGCCGTCTCATCGACGCGAACGGTGTTGGAGAAAGGCACCAGGGCGATGCGGATCGCGTTCGGATCGACGCTGCGGGCCGCGGCGTCCTGCATCGTGGTGACGAAGTTGGTGGCCGCGGTCTTGAGGCGTGACAGCTTGGTCGGATAGCCCTCTGTCATGGAGCCGGTGTTGTCGAGCACGAGGGCGATCTCGAGTTTCATGTCCGCCCGCACCACCTCGGCGTAGCCGCCGACCTCCATGTCGCCGCCGGTGACAAGGCCGGCCACGTAAGGCGTCACGCTCATCGACGCAGACGCTACGATCTTGCCGTTGGCCCCGAAGTGGAAGTTCGAGCCGGTCAGGTGGAAGCCCGGATCCGTCGCGATATTCTGTTGCAACACCCGCGACCCGATGGTCTGCAGTTCTCCGTCGGTCCGCGCCGTCGAGCGGGCGGCTGCGAGGGCGGCTGCGTCGAGCGCGTCCTGCAGCTGACCCTTGGCGCTGACCCCGCGGGCCATGTCGATGGCCCCCAGGGTGGCGACGCTGATCGGCACCATGGAGAAGGCGGCGACGATCGCCACGTTGCCGCGCGCGTCGCGGCCGAACCGGCGAAGCAGGGGGGCCAGGCGGAAGGGGAAGGGATTGCGCATGATAAGGGCGCCTCTCGAAACCGGGACTTGGCGCCTGCAGATTCCCCGTCCGGGCCTAAGCGGTCCTTAGTGCGAAAGGTGAAGACTGGTTGACCCTGTTTCGAGGGGGTTTGTTTCCCGTCAGCGGCCAAAATCCGACGCATGGTTCGCGTCACACACCCCCGCTTTGGACGCCGGTTCGTCCGCGATCGACGTGGCGGGATGATCGTCGAGCTGGCGCTCATCCTGCCCATCCTGCTCTTCGTCCTGCTTTCGGCGCTCGAGATGGGCGTGCTGGCCATGCTGACCAGCGGCCTGGACAACTCGGTGTTCGAGGTCTCGCGGATGATCCGCACGGGTCGCGCAGACGCGCCGGCGACGGCGACCGCGTTCAAGACGGCGGTCTGCAGTCGGCCGGGTGTGTTGCTTCCCGACTGCATGGCCCGCACCACCGTGGGCGTCCAGCGCTACGGCCGCTTCACCGACGCCAACGCCTTTGCTCAGGCCGATCCCGCCAGCGAGTTCAACGCGGGCGTCGCCGGCGACATCATCGTGGTCAAGGTCAACTACCGCTGGCCGCTGATCACCCCGTTCATCACCCAGGCCTACCGCCACGCAGGTCCCTGGCAGATCGTCGTGAGCGCGCGGACGGCCTTCAAGAACGAGCCCTTCTCATGATCCGCCGCCTGATGCCCTGGGCCCGCGACGCGCGCGGGGCCGCCGCCATCGAGTTCGCCTTGATCCTGCCGGTCGTGTTCGGTCTGCACATAGCCGCCGCGGAGTTCCTGCAAGCCTTCCAGGCGCAACGCCGCGTCGCCCACCTGGCCTCCTCCATGGCCGACATCACCGCCCAGAGCCGGGTCGTCTCCACCGCCGACCTGAACGACGTCTTTGCTGCAGGCCGCTCGCTGATCTATCCGCTGCCGACCAGCGGGCTGAGCCAGCGGATCTCCTCGATCAGCGCCAACGCCTCGGGTGTGGTCAGCGTCGACTGGACGGTCAGCCAAAATTGGGTGAGCGGTGGCAGCCCGAACGTTCCGAACGGCTACCTGCAGCCGAACGAGAGCGCGATCGTCACCGACGTCGTCTACGACTACCGGCCGGTCTTCGGGATGTTCGTGCCCGACTCGATCCGTTTCGCGCGCCACGCCTATGTACGTCCGCGCCTGTCGCCCAAGGTCGAACGGACCAGCTAGCCCGAGCTTGCCCCCTCGCCGGGCGCATGCCATTCGCTCGCGCGCCCGGACGGGTGGCCGAGTGGTTTAAGGCAGCGGTCTTGAAAACCGCCGTGGGTTC
>CAZBXO010000365.1:0-2050 GCA_964495645.1 uncultured Phenylobacterium sp.
GGGGCAAGGGATGGAGCCGCGTTCGCGGAGGAGCCGCCCTGCGGCCCCGCCGACAGCCAACGACCCCATCGAGCTGGCGATGGAAGCCGAAGCGGCGGGGGCGCCGGAGGACGGTGTCGCCGTTCGCGTGCTGGCCAGGCAGGAGCAGCTGCTCGGCTGGCAAATCGCCTCCGAACGGGCCGGATTCGTCCTCAAGGTGCTGACCGCCGCGGCAGGCGCAGCCGCGGCCGCGGGGCTGGGCGCCCTGGCCTGGGCGGCCCACAACAGCGCGGGCCTCGTCGTCGAGCCCTTCTCCGTGCCGCCGCAACTGGCGGCGCGGGGCGTGACAGGCCAGGCGCTGGCGGCCCGCACCCTCGACGCCCTGCGCCACATGCAGGCCGACACCCAGAACATCGAGCGCCAGGTCGAGTCCGGCGACAGCTGGGGCCGTGAGGCGCGGGTGGAGATCCCCTCCACCGGCGTCTCGGTGACCGAGCTGCAGCAGCTGCTCCGCGAGTGGCTGGGCCGCGAGCAGCACGTCTCAGGCGAGCTCTCCACGGATGGCGCGACCCTGACGCTGAGCATCCGGACGGGCGAGACCCCCGGCGACCGGATCACGGTTCCCGCCGCGCAGCTGGACCAGCTGGTCGTCAAGGGCGCGGAGTCCATCTACGGCGCCTCGCGCCCGTTCTTGTACGCCGGCTACCTGAGGGACCGCGGACGAAAGCCGGAGGCAGACGTGATCCTCGACCGGCTGTCGGTCAGCGGGCCACGGGCCCAGCGCGCCCGCGCCCTGACCCAGCGCGACTTTCAGGACCCGGCGGCGAAACGCGCCGCCCTCCGCCGCGCGATCGCGCTCGATCCGGGCATGCCGCTCGCTTGGCAGTATCTCGCCTATCTGGAGCGAGAGAGCTTCCATCCCGAGGCGGCCGTCAAAGCCGCCCGTAAGGCGCGGCAGCTGTGGAACGGGCCGCGCCGCAACGACTACGCACCCTGGTTCGCCAACCTCTCGCGGAACGGGCTCGAGGGCCTGATCGCCCGCGAGCTGGGCGACCGCCTGGGTCACGCTCGGGCCAGCGAGCGGGAAGCCGAACCCACGGCAGATCAGACCGTCTCGGCGTGCCGCCAATGCGGCTCAGGCGCCCTCATCAACGCGGCCTTCAGCTATGCAAACGTCGGCGACGCCGCCGCCATGCGCGACGCGCTGCGCCGGGCCACGGCCCTCAACCCGCAGCCGCAGTTCGACGGAGCCGTGGCGCAGGCGACCGCAGCCGTCCTGGCGCTCGCCATCGACGACCCGGCCACCGCCGCCGCCATCTTCGATGACCCGGTCAGGGG
Source organism: uncultured Phenylobacterium sp. (assembly GCA_964495645.1). GTDB lineage: Bacteria > Pseudomonadota > Alphaproteobacteria > Caulobacterales > Caulobacteraceae > Phenylobacterium. Next base: position 1,318 of record CAZBXO010000365.1, read on the forward strand.
CGCGGCGGCGGCCGCCGGGGTGGGTCCGGAGTTCGCGGCGGTGTTCCGCACCTTCGCATACGGGGGCGTCGGCCGGGCGGCGGCGGCGCGGGCCGCGATCTCGACCACGCCGCTGGACTGCTACCTCTGCGTGGTCATGCGCGGCGTCGCGGAGACGGCCGCGCGCGACTGGCGGGCCGCCGACCACTGGTTCGCCGAGGCCCGGCGACTCGGCCCTTCCCTGCCCGCCGCGCACACCCAGCGCGGGCGCAGACTATTGCAGCGCGGGGACACGGACGGCGCGATCGCCGAATTCGCGGCCGCCCACCGGCTCGGCCCGAACAGCGCGGACCCGCTGGAGCTTTGGGGCGAGGCGCTCCTGCGCCAGGGCGACGCCAAGGCCGCAGCCGGCCGCTTCGCGGCGGCCGAGCCGCATGCGCCCCGCTGGGGCCGGCTGCACCTGAACTGGGGCAAGGCCCTGGCCAAGCTCGGCGACCGCAAGGCCGCCGACGCCCGCCTCAAGCAGGCCGCCGGCATGGACCTCTCCCCGGCGGACCGCGCCGAACTCTCGGCGCTGATGCGATGACCGACGCGCCCACCACGCCCGATCCGGTCGAGATGGCCATGCAGGCCGACGTCCTCGGCCGCACGCCCGGCGAGGCCGCGCTGCGGCTGATCGACGAGCAGCGGCGGCTGGTTGGCTGGGAGATCGCCGACCGGCGCTCGGGCGTGGTGCTGAAGGGGCTGACGGCGC
>CAZBXO010000366.1:0-2042 GCA_964495645.1 uncultured Phenylobacterium sp.
GGGACAAGCCCGGGGATGACGTACCCGGAGTGGGACTACAACCGCTCGACGATGGTGACGTTGGCCATGCCGCCGCCCTCGCACATGGTCTGCAGGCCGTAGCGCTTGCCGCGGGCCTTCAGGGCGTAGAGCAGGGTGGTCATCAGTTTTGTGCCCGAGGCGCCCAGCGGGTGGCCCAGCGCGATGGCGCCGCCGTTGACGTTCAGCCGCTCCGGATCGGCGCCGGTCTTCTGCAGCCAGGCCACCGGCACGGAGGCGAAGGCCTCGTTGACCTCGAAGAGGTCGACGTCGTCGACGCTCATGCCGGCCTTCTTCAGCGCCCGCTCAGTCGCCGGAATAGGCGCCTCGAGCATGATCACCGGGTCGTGGCCGAGCAGCGACAGGTGGTGGATGCGCGCCATCGGCGTGAGGTTGTGCTCCTTCAACGCCTTTTCCGAGACGATCATTACGCCGGAGGCGCCGTCGCAGATCTGGCTGGACGTAGCCGCGGTGATCCGGCCGCCTTCGCGCAGCAGCTTGACCCCCCTCATGCCGTCCAGGCTGACGTCGAAGCGGATGCCCTCGTCCACGTCGTGGCGGACCGTGCCGCCCTCGGCGTCGAGACCGTCGATGGCCAGGATCTCGTCCTTGAAGGCTCCGGCCTGCGTCGCGGCGATCGCCCGCTGATGGGAGAGGTAGCCGTACTCGTCCAGCTGGTCCTTGGTCAGGCCGTACTTCTCGGCGACCATCTCGGCGCCCATGAACTGGCTGAACTGGATGTTGGGGTAGCGCTCATCCTGCTTCGGGCTCTTCGGCACGCCATAGCCCTCCTTGGCGGGCAGCATCACCGACAGGCCCATGGGCACGCGGGTCATGCTCTCGACGCCGGAGGCGATCACCACGTCCATCGTCCCGCTCATCACCGCCTGGGCGGCGAAGTGCAGGGCCTGCTGGGACGAGCCGCACTGGCGGTCGACAGACGTGCCGGGCACGCTCTCCGGCAGCTTCGAGCTCAGCACCGCGTTGCGCGCGATGTTGGTGGACTGTTCGCCCACCTGCATGACGCAGCCCATGACCACGTCCTCCACCACCGCGGGGTCGACGCCGGTGCGGTCGATCAGCTCGTTGAGGACCACGCCGCCCAGGTCGGAGGGGTGCCAGCCGCGGACCCGACCGCCCTTGCGGCCGCCGGCGGTGCGGGTAGCGGCGACGATATAGGCCTCGGCCATGGCAGGAACTCCGTTCGATCGTGGTGCGCGTGCCGCGCAGGTCGACGATCCCGATACCGCGGCGCCGCAACGGAAGACAATCCGCTCGCCTGCGACGAGAGCCCAATTGCGGCCACGCGCTCACGAGATTACGACGTTCGGCGAACGCTACCGTTGATCGTATGGGAGGACATCCATGTCCCGGATCACCCGCGTCGCCGTGATCGCCGCCGCACTGTGCATCGCCTCACCAGCTGCCGCCGACGTGAACTTCGCGCCGCTGGCGCAGGATGGCGGGGGCTTCAACTCCGTGGGCCTCAGCTATGATTCCGGCGAGCTCACGTTCGTGCTGACGCCCGGCCGCTTCGGCGGCGACCTCGGCGCCTGGCAGCGGGACTCCGGCAACCACCCGGCAGGCGGTGACGCGAACACCGCACTGGTCCCCTTCTTCGCGGAGTCCCAGCTGACCATCACGCCCAACAGCGGGACCTTCGACCTCTTCCGTATCGATGTCGGCCAGTGGGGCGCGAGCCAGGGCGGCGGGGCCGGAACCTTCACCATCACCTTCAACGGGGCGCAGTTCGGGGGCGGGACCGTCACCCAGACCTTCACCGTGGCCAACAACGTCGGCGCGCCGGTGATGCAGACCTTCGCCTTCAGCGGCTTCACGGACCTGGTCGAGGTGACCGTCGGCCAGAACGTCTTCGCTCAGGGCGGCGCGTGGCAGATCAACAACCTGATCACGACGAGCGACGCGGTTCCCGAGCCGGGGACGTGGGCGCTGCTGATCGCGGGCTTCGGCCTGGCGGGCGCGACCCTCCGGTCCCGTCGGCTCAGCCGGGCCTAGCGCCTAGC
>CAZBXO010000367.1:0-2022 GCA_964495645.1 uncultured Phenylobacterium sp.
TGACGGGGGCGGGGGTGGTGGACCTGGTGGTGACCGACCTCGGCGTCTTCGACGTGTCACGGGGCAAGAAGCCGCTCACGCTGCTGGAGCTGGCTCCGGGCGTGACGGTGGACGAGGTGCAGGCCAAGACCGAGGCCGAGTTCAGGATGGCGGAGAGCGCCTGACCCTTCCACTCGGGGTGAAGAATTCTACTTCTCCGTCAGGCGCCAGATGCCGTCCCAGGCTTCCGGAGGGGCGGCGCGCAGGCGCAGGGTGCGGTCCAGCATGACCTTGGACGGGCCGTCGTCCGGGTCACGAGCCAGGGCGGCGTGGAAGCCGGCCTCGGCCTTGGCCCAAGCGCCGGCGCGGTAGTGGCCGAGCGCAATGGCGTAGAGCCCGAAGAGCTCGGCGGCGTCGGCGGTCAGTTCGCCGGCGCGCGCGGCGAGCTCAAACGCACGGATGGGCTCGCTGCGGCCCACCACGGCCATCAGGTCCACCTCGCGCGCCTCGATCGCCGCACCGGCCATCGTGCGGGTCGCCTCGTCGATCAGGATCTGAGTTCCGTAGGCCTTGTTGGCGCCTTCCAGCCGCGAGCCGAAGTTGGCGGTGTCGCCCATAACGGTGAAGCTGCGGGCGATCTCCGACCCAATCGAGCCCACCACCACGTCGCCGGTGGCCATGCCGACGCGCATTCGGATGTCCGGCGCGTCGCGGCGGACGCCCAGGAGGTCGGGCACCCGGGCCCGGAACGCCTCCAGCCGCTCGAACTGCTCGAGCGCCGCAAGGCAGGCGTCCTGCGCCTGTCGGCCGTGCTCCACGAAGGGCGGCGCCCAGAAGGCCATGATGCCGTCGCCGATGTACTTGTCGATCAGGCCGTTGTGCGCGCGGATCGGAGCCGACATCTCCGTGAAGTAGGCATTGATCAGGGTCACGACCGCGCCGGGCGACAGCCGCTCCGAGAGCGTCGTGAAACCGGCGAGGTCGGAGAAGTACACTGTCGCGGTCTGCTTCTCACCCGCCGAGACCCGGTCGGACTGGCCCTCGGTCAATTCCGCCACCACGCGCGGGTCGACGTACTGGCCGAAGGTGGCCTTCAGCTCCTCCTTGGCGCGCAGCCCTGCGACCATCTCGTTGAAGGCCCGCGTCACGTCGCCGATCTCGTCGGCGCTCGTCACCGGGACATCCTCGTCGAGCCGGCCTTCCTGCACGGCCCGTGCGCCGGCCTGCAGCCGCACGATCGGCCGCGTGAGGCCGCGCGCCACCATCCAGGCCAGCATCACACCCACCAGCACGGAGGCGGCGATGAGGATGAGATTCGCCTGCAACGCCAGCGCCTGGTTGCGATTGACGACGCGCGCCTCGGCCTCGACGAAGGCCTCGATCTCGCGGCTGGCCATGCTCACCTTGCGGAAGAGCTCCAGGGCGTGGGCGTCGGTCTCGAGGTTGATCCGCGCCTCCAGGTCCGAGCCCACCGGGGCGGCGCACTGGCGCGCCATCAACTCGTCGAGTTTGTCGTGCTCGTAGGCGATGTCCTCCAGGACCGCGCTGAGCCGGGCCAGCATCAGCTTGCTGCCTTCCATCACCGCGATCCGGGCGCCGTGGTCGTGAAGCCGCCTCGCCTCGGCCACGAGGCGCGTTCCGCTCACGGCCTCCGCGGCCGCAGCCTTGCGGCAGGCCTGGTCACCGAGAACGCCGAGGTCCCGCTCCTCGATCTCCAGGCGCGCGTCCTGGACGTCGCTACGCAGCTTGGCCAGCGTGATGGTGAGCGGGAACAACGACTCGCTGAGCGTCGACATCTCGCGTTTGACGCGCTCGCTGAGCACGCCGGAAACCACGGATGCCGCCGCCATGAGCAGCAGGAGTCCCACGGCGACGCCGAAGATCTTGATTCCGATGGATCGGAAAAGCGACGCCATGGCCCCCGCCCGGCTGTGGTTGGGCGGACCTTACGCGCGGGGAGGTGGCAGGACCAGCGACGGCCTCAGCAGACCGCCCCGCCGTCCACGACCATGGTCTGGCCGGTGGTCCAGGCGCCGGCGCGGC
>CAZBXO010000368.1:0-2005 GCA_964495645.1 uncultured Phenylobacterium sp.
CGAAGAACCCCAATCGCCTGCGCGCGGTCGTCTCCACCTTCGCCAACTTCAACCCGGTCCGCTTCCACGATCCGGACGGCGGCGGCTACAAGTTCCTCGCCGACCAGATCCTGGCCGTCGACGGCATCAACCCCTCGGTCTCCGCCCGCCTCGTCGACCCGCTCGGCGGCTGGCGCCGCTACGTCCCGGAGCTCGCCGAGCAGATGAAGGCCCAACTGGAACGCATCGTCGCGACCGAAGGCCTCTCCAAGAACCTCTACGAACAGGCGAGCCGCGCGCTCGGGTAGCTCTTTTCGCGCTATTCGCTGCGACGCACGACCCCAGCGCGACGGGCCCGCACCTGCAGCAGGAAGCGCTGCTTGACGTGCGTGAAGAGCGCGGGCGGGAGCATGCCATAGGCTGCCGCTTCGGGACCCTTGCCGGGCGGGACCCGCAGGTCCGGACCCGGCCAGAGGAAGCTGTTGCCCTCACTGACAATGATCCAGGACCGTTCGCCATCGAGGCCGAGACGCGCCTTGGTCGCCGCCGGCAGTTCGACGGCGTCGCCCGGATCGTCGGGAGGCGAGTGCGTCACCGGGAGGACGTACACCATCGTCTCGCCGTCGGCCGCCTCGACCGCAAGGACAATGGCGCACGGCCGGTCCTTCACGCCCTCGTCGCGGCCTGCATCGTGCTCGCGCTGCCAGAGATAGCTGTAGCGGATGACCAGGCCAGGCTTCGGCTCAGGCCAACTCACGACGCCCGATCGTCGAGCTCAGCGTCCAAGTGGCTGAACTCAGCGGGGACCTCGGCAGCGGCGATCAGTTCCAGGACGCTGTCGGGAAGATCGACGGACTGGAAGACTTGGCGGTCCCGCTTCTTCAGCCGCTCGTACTCGGCGGCGGACATCATCACCAGGCGGTCGCGCCCATGCTTTGTGATCGTCACCGGTTCGGCCAAGGCGCGGTCGGCCAGCGTGCTGTAGTGCTTGATGAAGTCCGCGGTCGAGACGCGCATGGGTGTATTACCTCTTATCCGCATTATTCATATAATTCGAAATTCGCAGTAACGCCAGCGCAGGATGGGCGTCGGCGGGCCCTTGACGGCGCGTCCGCCGCCACTCCGCCGCAGCCCGTTAACCCCGTACCGTAACCAACTCGGCGCCCCTCGCGCCCCACCTTCCCTGTGCGGCCGCGCGTCGTGGTGACGCTTTCGCGCGAAGCACGGTAACCTTGGCCGCGCCGGGATCAACGCGGGGGGGAGGGCTTGGCCGGACGCGGCAGGAGGGACGCTGCGGACGTCCGGACGGAGCGCCGGGCGAAGCCGCGCGACGGCCGCGCGCCACCCACCTGGCGCTTCGCCCGCATCGCCGTCCTCTCCAGCCTGCTGCTGCTGGCGATCTACACCTCGGTGGCGGTGGCGCGGTTCCGGGAGGTCACGCCAGGCTTCGTCGAGCTGATCCTCTGGTTCTTCGCCCCGCTGGCGGTGGCCATCGGCCTGGGTGTCCTGCTGATCTTCGAGACCCGCCGGATCGAGCGCGCCCAGGCGACCTGGACCGACTCGGAGCAGCGCTTCCGCATGGCCGTCGAGGCCGCGCGCTGCGGCATCTGGGAGTGGGACCTGGCGGCCGACAAGATCTTCATGTCCGACGTCACCGCCGCCCTGTTCGGCTGGCGGGGCGGGCTGGTCGACGGCCAGCAGGTGCTGGAGCGGGTCTCGCCCGGCCATCGCGACGGCCTGCGCGAGGCGCTGGGCAACGCCGCCGTCTACGGAGACTTCGACGTCTCGTTCCGCGTGCCCAGCACCACCGGCGGGCGCCCGATCTGGATCGACGCGCGCGGCCGCGGCTTCGGCGAGAGCCCCGAGGGCGGCTTCGCCCGCATCATCGGCGTCGCCCTAGACGTCACCGAGGAGCGGCTGGCCCAGGCCCGCGCCCAGTCCGCCGAGAGCCGGCTGAAGGACGCCATCGAAAGCGTCTCGGAGGCCTTCGTGCTCTGGGACCGGCACGGCCGGCTGATCCTCTGCA
>CAZBXO010000369.1:0-2004 GCA_964495645.1 uncultured Phenylobacterium sp.
ATGCCGGCGGCCTGAACGTCCGCGACGCCGCGTTCAGCGGCCTCTTCGCCCGCGCGCCGCTCGTCGGCGCCCTTGGTCCGAGCCGGGTGAGGGCCGCCGGCTGGCGTCAGTTGGTCAGGGACTAGCGGAACAGCTTCAGATCCACCGCCTCGCCCATCAGCTTGTAGCCGGCGTCGTTGGGATGGAGCCAGTCGCCGACGTGGAGGTCCTTGCGCATCTTCGTCGGCTCCACCGGGTCGCGGATGACGGCGTCGAAGTCGATGGCCCCGTCGGCTTCCTTGTTCGAGCGGATCCAGGCGTTGACGGCCGCCCGCTCCTTCTCGGCCTCGGCGCGGAAGTAGCCCGCGCCGCCGTAGGGCAGGATGGTCGCGAGGTAGACCTTGATCCCATGCGCATGGGCGCGGGCGATCAGCTGGCGGTAGCCCGCGATCAGCTCGGCCGCGGTCGGGTTGGGCCGCCCGCCCAGGTCGTTGACGCCCTCCAGCACGATCATGTGCGTCGCCCCCGGCACCGAGAGCACGTCGCGATCGAAACGCGACAGCGCCGCCTCGCCGAACATGGCGATCGCCCCATCGGAGAGCACACGGTTGCCGCTGATCCCCGCGTTGACGATGGCGGCCTTGCCCTTCAGCCGCTCGGCCAGGATGTCGGGCCAGCGGCGGTTGGCGTCCACCGTCGCGCCGAAGCCGTCGGTGATGGAGTCGCCGAACGCCACGATCACCGGCTGGGCGCGGGCGCCCTCCACCTCCACGGCGGTGAGGTAGGGCCGCATGGTGGTCGTCGAGACCGGGGCGAAGTCCTTGGCGGTGTGGTCGCCGGGCGGCGAGACGCGCGTCGTGGAGACTCCCAGCGCGTGGCAGACGCAGGGGCCCGGATCGCCGCTCACGTGGATCGCTACGCGCAGGATGGTCAACGGTCCGGTCGGCAGGTCGACGGGATCGGAGATGAGCGGCCCGCGCGGCGGCACGACCGCCCTGCCCTCGCCGGCGAAAGTGACGGCCTTCTCGGGACCGGGCCTGCCGTCGGCGCCGACCACGGCGACCCGTACGGCCCCAAGCATGAGCGGCTTGCCGCTGTAGTCGTTGGCGAGCCGCAGCCGCAGCCGCTTGCCGCCGGCGCTGAGGCGCACGTGCTGAACCACCGTCTGGTCCTTGAAACTCGGCGTCGAGCGCGGGTTGGCGGGCTGCCCGGCCGGCGGCGGCATCGGCGGCGTCGGCGGCGCCGCATAGCTGCCGATCCAGCGCTCCGGCGCAGCCGTCGCCGGCGCAGCCAACACCGAAAGCGCGACCAGCGCCGAAGCGAACGCCTTCATGGAGATCCTCCCCGATCCTTGCACGATAGGACGAACCGCGGCGGCCTCAAGATACCAGTCACGGCGCGCGGCGGATCCGGAATTCCCCCTCGACCTTGCCATGCGGTTCGGCCTCATCCTGCTCGATGGCCTGCGAAAGGTGCTTACGGAGCTGCACCGGCGCCTGCGGCAGCGCGTCGGCGGGCGTCATCCACGGGTTGAAGCTGATGCAGGCGCCGCTGAGGTTGCCGCACTGGCGCACCTCACCAGTCCGGGAATCCACGACCGCGATGACCTTCTCGTCGTCATCCGGCCGAGCGGCTGTTGGGTCGCGCGAACCCGGCGCGCGGGCGACCTCGCGCCACAAACGGCCCGGCTCGAAGTGTCCGAGCGCCAGGAAGCGTCCGGTGGCGCGGCCGTAGTTGTCCAGCGCCGGCGCAGCCGGGGCTTCTTCCTTCTTCTGGCACGCGGCGAGCGCGAGAGCGGCGGCGATGACGGGCCAGGCTTTCATGGGTGGCCTCCTAGGTGATCACGGGTTCGTGATCACCCCAGTCTGCCCCGGTCCGGCTTGACCCCCGTGCAGCGGCCTCTCCAAATCGGTGCAGGGAACAAGGAGATGCGGGGATGGCGCTTCGGGGTTGGATCGCAGCAGCGATCATCGCGGTGGCGGGGAACGCCTGGGCCGGAGACACGGTGAAGGTGGCCGAGGGGAC
>CAZBXO010000370.1:0-2001 GCA_964495645.1 uncultured Phenylobacterium sp.
CGCCGAAGCCCGCCGCGCCATCGTCGAGACCCACAAGGAACTCAGCGTCGTCCAGGGCCAGATCGGCCTGGGCGCGGTGCGTCTCGATGGGGACGGCGGCGACAAGCCTCCGCCGGTCGAGCGCGACGGTGAGCGCGAAGTCCGTCAGATCAGGGCGGTACGCGCCGCTTAAGTTGCAGTGGGCGGGTTTCCGGCCCGCCGCAAATTTGACAGTCTGGCCCCCGGGGAAACCCGGGGGTCGATCGTTTTGTACCAGTTGCCGCACTGGGTCTGGCCCGCCGCCGTCGTCATCGCCTGCCTCCTGGCGGTTTGGCGGGGCCGCGACGAGGAACGCTTGGCGACGGGCGCGATCGTGCTCGGCTGGGCCATGACTGTGATGGCGTGGAAGGTGAACAGCCAGGAAACCCAGTGGGCGGTTCTGGCCGTCGACCTCGCAGAGATGCCAGTTTTTCTGTGGATCGCCCTGCGCAGCGTTCGCTGGTGGCCGCTGTTCGCTACAGCCTTCAAGCTCCTGATTGTGGTCACCCACTTAGCCCACGCCTTCGACCCGAGTTTGAGCGGATGGGCGTATCTCACGGCCGGCTTGCTCTGGAGCTACCTCGCCCTCTTCACGGTCGCCTACGCCTCGTGGAGCGCGCCGCGCGCGGCCGAGGTCGATCCGGACGTCGCCAGCCCGATGTTCGCCCGCAGCCGGTGAGCCCGCCGTAACGCCGGTCGTCAACCAAGCGCGGCCTTGAGCGTTGGGGCGGGATGTCGTTTGCGAATTCCGTTCACAGCGGCCTCGCCGCCCTCGCCCTCCTGATGCTCGCCGCCTGCAGTGGTGAGAGCACGCCGAACCGCCTCGCCAAGGCCGACGCCAGATATGCGCTGGAGGTCCTCGACCGCGCGCCGGAGCACGGCTTCGCGCCCGGCTCGTTCCGCGTCCAAGAGTTGCACGCCGCCATCGACCGCAAGGACCCGAAGGCGGCGGGACTCCTGAAGGCCGCCCTCGTCGACTACGCCCGCGCCCAGCATGGCCTCGCCATCCCGGCCAAGGCGCGGCCCGCCGCCTGGGGCGCCAAGCCCGCCGCCTACGACGCCGCCAGGGACCTCGACGACGCCCTGCGAGCCCGCCGCTTCCGCGACTGGCTCGACGGCCAGCCGCGGCAAGACCCGCTCTACCGCACCCTGCAGCAGTCCTACGCCGCCGCGATCGCCGACCCGCAGGCCGGCCCGACCGCCGCCGTCCTGCGCGCCAACCTGGAGCGGCTTCGCTGGATGCCGCGAGACGAGCCGCCCACCCGCGTGGACGTCAATATCGCCTCGGCGACCCTGATCTACGTCGTGGACGGCCAGCCGAAGCTGACCATGCGCACGGCCTCCGGCAAGCCCGGCGACGAGACGCCGATGCTGGCTTCGAAGATCGACCACCTGGTGCTCAACCCGCCCTGGAACGTGCCCGACGGCATCGCCGAGCAGGAGCTCTTGCCCAAAGGCCCCGACTACCTTGCCGCTCACGGCTACGTCACCAAGGAGGACGGCCGCCTGCAGCAATTGCCCGGCTCCGACAGCGCGCTGGGCCTGGTGAAGTTCGACTTCGACAACCCGTTCGCGGTCTATCTGCACGACACCCCGGCCAAGGGCGCCTTCGCCCGCGGCGTGCGTGCGGTCAGCCACGGCTGCGTGCGCCTGGAACGCGCCCTCGACCTGGCCAGCCTGCTGCTCGCCCGCGAAGGCTGGACGCCGCAACGCCTGAGCGACGCGCTCGCCGGTGGCGAGACCAGGACCGTCAAGCTCGACCGCCCGGTCCCTGTGCGCCTGATGTACCTCACCGCCGTCCCGGAAGCCGGCCGCCTCGCCCTCGTCCCCGACCTCTACGGCTGGGACGCCCAGGTGCTGGACCGCCTCGATCGCGCGACGCTGGGTGGAAAGGCCTAGGCCGACACCGCCGCGCCCACCCCCAGCGTCCCCGCCGGCGCCACGCGGCGGTAGATCAGGGCCTCGGCGACGTGGACGCGGCGG
>CAZBXO010000371.1:0-1995 GCA_964495645.1 uncultured Phenylobacterium sp.
CGCCGAAGCCCGCCGCGCCATCGTCGAGACCCACAAGGAACTCAGCGTCGTCCAGCGCCAGATCGGCCTCGGCGCCGTGAAGATGACCGGCGACGAAGGCGACAAGCCGCCGCCGGTCGAGCGCGACGGCGAGCGCGAGCTTCGCCAAATCCGGGCGGTGCGCGCCGCCTAGGTGTTCGCGGGTTTTCCCGCAAGACACTCTCTGTCAACGTCAGCCCTCGGAGTTCCTCCGAGGGCTTTCGTTTTGTCCTACCAACTGCCGCATTGGGTCTGGCCGGTCGCGCTCGTTGTAGTTTGCGTCCTCGCGGTCTGGCGCGGCCGCGACGAGGAACGTCTGGCGACGGGCGGCGTCGTCCTCTGCTGGGCGTTGTCGCTGGTCGTCTACCGGTCCGAGAGCCAGGACACCCAGTGGGCCATCCTCGCGATCGACACCGCGCTGCTGGGTCTCTACGCTTGGATCTCACTGCGCACCGTCCGGTTCTGGCCCCTGTTTGCGGCAGCGTTCCAGCTCCTCGTCCTGGTGCCGCACCTGGCTCATGCGATTGATCCCAGCATCGGCGGTTGGGCCTACTGGACCGCGGCGCGCCTCTTTTCCTATTCCGCCCTCTTCGCGATCGGCTACGGCGCGTGGACGGCTCCGCGCGTGCGGCGGACGCTGTCCGCTGACGGAGCCGTCGCCGGTCAACGCTGAGGCCGCCGTAACGTCGGTCGTCAACCAAGCGTCGCCTTGAGCGTTGGGGCGGGATGTCGTTTGCGAATTCCGTTCACAGCGGCCTCGCCGCCCTCGCCCTCCTGATGCTCGCCGCCTGCAGTGGTGAGAGCACGCCGAACCGCCTCGCCAAGGCCGACGCCAGATATGCGCTGGAGGTCCTCGACCGCGCGCCGGAGCACGGCTTCGCGCCCGGCTCGTTCCGCGTCCAAGAGTTGCACGCCGCCATCGACCGCAAGGACCCGAAGGCGGCGGGACTCCTGAAGGCCGCCCTCGTCGACTACGCCCGCGCCCAGCATGGCCTCGCCATCCCGGCCAAGGCGCGGCCCGCCGCCTGGGGCGCCAAGCCCGCCGCCTACGACGCCGCCAGGGACCTCGACGACGCCCTGCGAGCCCGCCGCTTCCGCGACTGGCTCGACGGCCAGCCGCGGCAAGACCCGCTCTACCGCACCCTGCAGCAGTCCTACGCCGCCGCGATCGCCGACCCGCAGGCCGGCCCGACCGCCGCCGTCCTGCGCGCCAACCTGGAGCGGCTTCGCTGGATGCCGCGAGACGAGCCGCCCACCCGCGTGGACGTCAATATCGCCTCGGCGACCCTGATCTACGTCGTGGACGGCCAGCCGAAGCTGACCATGCGCACGGCCTCCGGCAAGCCCGGCGACGAGACGCCGATGCTGGCTTCGAAGATCGACCACCTGGTGCTCAACCCGCCCTGGAACGTGCCCGACGGCATCGCCGAGCAGGAGCTCTTGCCCAAAGGCCCCGACTACCTGGCCGCTCACGGCTACGTCACCAAGGAGGACGGCCGCCTGCAGCAGCTGCCGGGCTCCGACAGCGCGCTGGGCCTGGTGAAGTTCGACTTCGACAATCCGTTCGCCGTCTACCTGCACGACACTCCGGCCAAGGGCGCCTTCGCCCGCGGCGTGCGCGCCGTCAGCCACGGCTGCGTCCGGCTCGAACGCGCCCTCGATCTCGCCCGGCTCATGCTCGCCCGGGACGGCTGGACCCCCCAACGCCTCAGCGAGGCGCTCGCCGCCGGCGAGACCCGGACCGTGAAGCTGGACCACCCCGTCCCGGTCCGCCTGATGTACCTCACCGCCGTCCCGGAATCCGGCCGTCTCACCCTCGTCCCCGACCTCTATGGCTGGGACGCCCCCGTGCTGGAACGACTGGACCGCGCCACGCTGGGCGGCCGGACCTAGGCCGAGACCGCCGCGCCAGGGCCGAGCGCCCCCGCCGGCGCCACGCGGCGGTAGATCAGGGCCTCGGCGACGTGGACGCGGCGG
>CAZBXO010000372.1:0-1982 GCA_964495645.1 uncultured Phenylobacterium sp.
CTCGACGAAGTCGCCGATCGTCAGCGTGTAGTCGACACCCTGGACGGCCGTGCCACCAGCCTGGACCTGGAAAGTGAAGTCGCCGGCGCTGCCGCCGATATCCTTGTAGATGCCGAGGAGGGGGTAAACCGTGCCCTCGGTGAGGTTCAGGTTGGTGGGCACGCGGATACTCTCGACTGGACGCGACTGGACCGGCGTGCCTACCGGTCGCCGCAGGCGCCGGCTATCCCCGTTTGTAGGGTGCGGCGAGCGGCCTCAGGCCGGCGCCAACGGCCGGAGCGGGTTCGCCCCGTAGCGGTTGGCGCCCATCTCGCCGGGCACCACCGCCAGCTCCACCAGCGCCCAGAGCACCACCAGGAAGAACGGGAAGTCGAAGAAGCCCACCGGGTGCGGCCAGACCGCCACGGTCGAGACCAGGATGGGCGCCGCCCACCAGCCGCTCCGCCCCCGGTCGTGCAGGCGCTTCGAAAGCACGCACGCGCCGCAATAAAGCAGCACCGGATAGACCAGCACGCCCGTCAGCAGGTGCGCCCAGAAGTCGTCCACCAGCGCCTCGTAAAGCACCGCCAGCCCCAGCAGCACCACCGCGGCGATGACCGACGGCAGCCGGGCGGTCCGCCCCACCGCGGAGAAGAACAGCGCGCTCCAGCTGAACTGCCCGTTCATGGGCTCCTGACCCGAGTCGGTTTCAGGCGAACTCTACCAGAACCTCGTCCGCCGCGACGCTGTCGCCGGCCTTGGCGCTGACGCTCTTCACCCGCCCGTCGCGTTCCGCGCGGATGATGTTCTGCATCTTCATCGCCTCGATGACCGCCACCACCTCGCCAGCCTTCACCTCCTGGCCCTCGGCGACGTCGATGGAGACCACCAGCCCCGGCATCGGCGAGATCACCATCCTGGAGGTGTCGGCCGCCTTCTTCGGCGGCAGCTTGGCGTGCAGCTCCGCCTGGCGCGGCGACAACACCAGCACGTGCAAGGTCGTGGCCCGATGGCGGATCACGTAGCCCTGGGCCGCCGGCCGCACCGTGGCGGTGAAATCGCGGCCCTCGAAGTTGCCGCGGAACAGCGGCTGGCCGGGCCGCCACTGGATGTCCTCCAGCCGGGTCTTGCCGGCCTCGTCGGTCAGCGTCAGCCCACCGCCCTCGGCGGCCACCTTCACCGCCCGGCTCTCGCGGCCCGCGACGACCATCCAGTCCTCGCGGCCCGATCCGTTGCGGGTCCGCAGGGTCTGCGCCCGGTGCATGGCGATCGCCACCGCCGTCATCAGCGCCCGCTGCCCGTCCGAGGGCGGAAGGCCCATGAATCCCTTGGGGAACTCGTCCTTGATGTAGTTGGTCGACAGCTTCCCCGACCGGAACCGCGGCTGGTCCATCACCGCCGCCAGGAACGGCACGTTCTGGCCCAGCCCCTCGATGTGGAAGTCCTCGAGCGCGCGGCCCATGGCGTCGATCGCCGCCTCGCGCGTCTTCCCCCAGGTCGAGAGCTTGGAGATCATAGGATCGTAGAACATCGAGATCTCGTCGCCTTCGCGCACGCCCGCGTCGTTGCGCGTGATGGTCTCGCCGATCTCGCCCTCCGGCGGCGGCGAGTAGCGCACCAGCCGCCCGATCGAGGGCAGGAAGCCCCGGTACGGGTCCTCCGCGTAGATCCGGCTCTCCATCGCCCAGCCGTTGATCTTCAGGTCCCCTTGGCCGAACGGCAGCTTCTCGCCCGCGGCGACCCGGATCATCTGTTCCACGAGGTCGATCCCGGTGATCAGCTCGGTGACCGGATGCTCCACCTGCAGACGGGTGTTCATCTCCAGGAAGAAGAAGCTGCGGTCCTGGCCGGCCACGAACTCGACGGTGCCGGCGCTGTCGTAGCCGACCGCCTTGGCGAGCGCGACGGCCTGCGCCCCCATCGCCTCGCGGGTCTTTTCGTCCAGCAGCGGGCTCGGCGCCTCCTCGACGACCTTCTGATTGCGCCGCTGGATGGAGCATTCG
>CAZBXO010000373.1:0-1973 GCA_964495645.1 uncultured Phenylobacterium sp.
AGGCCGACAAGGCCGCCGCCGACAAGCTGGCCGGCGAGATGCTGGCCAACGCCCAGGAGGAGGCCAGGCGCCTTCAGGCCGAGGCCCAGGCCAAGCTCGCCGAGACCATCGAGCGCCGGGGCCAGATGGCCGAGCGCCGCATCGCCCAGGCCGAAGCGCAAGCCGCCGCCGACGTGAAGGCCGCCGCCGCCGAGCTCGCCTCGGTGATGGCCGAGAAGATCATGGTCGAGCGCCTGGTGGGCGCGAAGAGCGACCCGCTGGTCGACGCCGCGATCGGCCAGCTGGCGGGCAAGCTGCAGTAGCGACTCTAAGGGTTCACCGGCCGCGCGTACCCCTTCTCCGTGGGATCAGCCACTTGGTCCTGCGCCAGCCAGCGAACATCATGGAAGCGCGCGTCGGCGTCTAGCGCTTCGGCGAGTCTCGAAAGCAGCTCCAGGTACTCCGGACGCAGCGGTTCGCCACGAGTGAAGATCGATTTCGTCTCCTCCATCACGAAGACATAGTCGCCGATGAGAGTGACCTGACACCAGACTCCTCGACCGCGGTACGTGGCGAAGAAGTCCCAGCCGTGCTCGGCCCGATGCTCGGGAACCGTCACCGTGGCGCCGAGTCCCGCGAGGATTTCCGCGATCGCGCCGGCGACGCTCTTGCCACCGTATTGCAGGAAGTCACCGCCATCGTCCTCGATCACGTCGTCCGGCAGGTCCGATGTGAATTCCGCCCAGGGAAAGACGGCCGGCCTCATTGCCGGTCGTCCTCGTCGGTGATCTCGTCGATCACTGCGCCCGCACCCCCTAGCAATCCGGCCGCGGCGAGTTTGGTCGCCAACGGCAAGCCGTGCCAGAAGCGGCCAAGCGGCCCGTAACGGGGCCAGCCAAGCTCCTTCGCGGTCCACCTGCCCCCGCCGTACGCGGGTGGAACGGCGCCCCCATGGTAGAGCTTGTCCGTGGCGACGTGCTTCTTGAAGGCCTCACCCTTGGAGAGGTCCGTTGGCATCTGGCGCGCAAAAACGTTGTTGACCATCCATTTGGGCAGAGGTTCGCCGCCCATTTCCTGCGGGAACCTTGTACGGCGAGGCAGGAAGTGCAGGCCCATGTTCCTATCCGGGTAGGGTTCGGCGAAGTAGGCGGCGAGGCCTGGACGGTATTCCCGGCCGAACACGCCCATTTTTTCAAGATCCGTGAATCGGTGCAGGTTTACCAACCCCGCCGCGTCAGCAACGGGGTAGGCCATGGCCACACCGTCAGCCAGCAACTCGCCTTGGTTCGCTCCCAGGCGAAATCCACGCGCCACCTCGCCTCGAATCGTGGGTGCGACGGGTGTCGCGAATGGGTTGAGAGCTTCATTGGCGCGGATAGCAGCAGACCTGAGCGGCGCCGCTAGCGACCCAGGATCGTGCACGGTCGCGGCCGTCATTCCCGCGAATTTCGAAGCAGCTTCAGCCGCCGCTCGGCGCTCCGGTCCTCCGTTGGGTTGGATCATGCGACCGAAATAGGTGGCTGCGTCACCCACCTTTTGGGCTGACACCCATGCGTTCTCCATCGCGTGCGCGACGCTCCTGGCTGCGCCCGCGGGAAGACCCAGGAAATCCGCAGCTCCGCCTGCGACGAGGCGTGCGCCTCGTTGCTCGTCCAACCAGCGCCGGACTTCTCGAACGCCTGCGCCCGGCGTCAGTGGCGAACGCGATGGGGCTGGCCGGGCGGGTTGCGAGAGAGCATCCTTCCTCGGCCTTGAGGAAGGGATTGGCCCAAGCAGGCCTACGCGGGCCGGCAGCATTGATGCGACCGTGCGAGCGTTCGCGCGAAGCTTCTCGACTTCCGCCTGCTTCCAACGAGCGAGATCTGTGAGCACCTCGCGCACACCAGGCATCTGCGGCTGATACCGGCCCATGACGACTCCGATTTTGAAGAGAGATTCGGCGGCGCTCGGGAACCCGTCGCTGCCGGTCCAGCACCGTCTCACAGCTGCAAGCG
>CAZBXO010000374.1:0-1953 GCA_964495645.1 uncultured Phenylobacterium sp.
CTGTCAGTGCGCCGGGGAAAGACCGGCAAGGAGTAGGAGGTGGAAGTCCTCTACGTTGAAGGAGTAGCGAGCCGCAGCGACCCCGAGTCATGCGTGTCGCATCAACGCCGCGTCGGCCTGCGGGCCGGAGAAGGGGGAGATGCGGGGCGAAGCGTTGACAGGGGAGCATGCAGGCCGGCCATCGAGCCGCGAAAGACTCAATCCGGGCGCCGACGTCGTTGACAGAGGCGGAAGGCAATACGGGCAGGCGCGCCAGCGCGAGTGCCCGCCCGGCCCGGCGCGGTCGCAGACCCCGGCATGCATGGAAGCTCCTTGTGCGGGAACCGGGATGTCTTCGGGTCGGCCGCCAACGGCCTGACCAGCGGTCCGCATCGGGGAGGTCACATCGACCGTAGCCGATGATGCACGACCCGGAGAAGTCAGGCCTGCCCATAGTAGCGACGAAGCCGGCGAACGCGGCCGAGGTTGCGGACGGGGAGTCGGTGGAGCCAAGGGGCGGGGCCGAGGGAAACGCGGACCAGCACGGCAGGCGCCGGACACCGAGCCGGGAAAGCCTGTCATCCGGGTTGGACCGCGTACGGACAGCGGCCAGGCTGAGGAAGAAGGAGAAGTTCACGGCGCTGCTGCACCACGTGACGGTCGATCTGCTGCGGGATGCCTACTCCTGGCTGAAACGGGATGCGGCGGCCGGAGCCGATGGCGTGACGTGGGATGGATACGGGACAGATCTCGAGGCCAACCTCGTCGATCTGCATGCCCGCCTTCATCGCGGCGCCTACCGGGCGCAACCGTCGCGACGGGTCTACATCCCGAAGCCTGACGGGAAAGAGCGCCCGCTCGGCATTGCAGCACTGGAGGACAAGGTCGTCCAGCGCGCGCTGGTCGAGCTGCTCAATGCGATCTACGAGGAAGACTTCCTCGGGTTCTCGTACGGGTTCCGGCCGGGACGCGGTCAGCACGATGCGCTGGACGCGCTCTACGTCGGGATCACCAGCAGGAAAGTGAACTGGATCTTGGACGCCGACATCGCGAGGTTCTTCGACACGGTGAGCCACGACTGGCTGATCCGCTTCGTCGAGCATCGCATCGGCGACAAACGCGTCATCCGCCTGATCCGAAAATGGCTGAAGGCCGGAGTCCTGGAGGACGGCCGGATCGAGACGACGGAGGTTGGCACGCCGCAAGGCGCGGTGATCTCGCCGCTGCTGGCGAACGTCTATCTCCATTACGTCTTTGACCTGTGGGCCGAGCGCTGGCGACGGCGCGAAGCCAAGGGCGACATAATCATCGTGCGCTACGCCGATGACATCGTCGTCGGCTTCCAGCACCGGCACGAGGCCGAGCGGTTCAGAGCCGAGTTGACGCAGCGCCTGGCGGACTTTGCGTTGCAACTGCACCCGGACAAGACGCGCCTCATCGAGTTCGGCCGCTTCGCGGTGACGAACCGGCGGGACCGCGGTCTTGGCAAGCCGGAGGTGTTCGACTTCCTCGGCTTCACCCACATCTGTGGGCGGTCGCGGAAGGGCGGCTTCCAGCTCCGGCGGCAGTCGCGGCGCGACCGCCTGCGCGCCAAGCTGCGCGAGATCAGGGACAGCCTGTGGGCCAACCGACACGCGCCGATTGACGAGCAAGGGAGCTGGCTGCGGCACGTCACGACCGGCTGGTTCGCCTACCATGCCGTGCCCTGCAACGGTCCCTCGCTCAATCTGCTCCGGAACGGCGTCATCTGGCATTGGCGGCGCGCCTTGCGCCGCCGCGGCCAGCGCGACACCACTTCCTGGGCGCACATCTTTCGGCTCGTGAACCGCTGGCTCCCGAAACCGCGTATCCTTCATCCTTGGCCGAGCCAACGCTTCGCCGTCACACACCCAAGGTGGGAGCCGGATGCCTTAATCGGGCACGTCCGGTTCTGTGCGGGGGGCGCGCAGTAATGCGCGTCCCTACCGCGATCCG
>CAZBXO010000375.1:0-1941 GCA_964495645.1 uncultured Phenylobacterium sp.
GCGGGCCCAGTTCTGAGCCGTCGTATGTTAAGCGGGTTCCAAGTGGCGGATTTTCTTGCATATTCCGCCCATTTTTCGCCTAGAAGCGCCGCCAGTTAGCGCCGGCGACGCCGGGGTCTGTGATGCCCGAGCCGGCGGCTGGAGACCTAAGGCCCTTGAGCCATACCGGACCCCGCGCGGGACACGCCCGCCATTGGGCGGTCGAAGCCGGCCTGGGCGCTGCCGCGGCGCTGGCCCTCATCGGCCTGGCCCACGCCGCCCGTCCGCAGGCCGCCGCGCAACCCGCCCAGCTTCCGGCGGAGACCATCCGGCTGACCTCGGCCCCGGCGCCCGTCGCGTCGCCCGTCCTGATCGCCTTCGTCCAGCCGGTGGTCGACGGCGCCGTGGTCTCCCCGTTCGGACTTCGACAGCTGCCCTGGGAAGCGGGCGGGCGCCTGCACGAGGGCGTCGACATCATGGCCGGCGCCGGTACGCCGGTCCGCGCGGCGGCCGATGGGGTGGTCGCCGAGCGTGGCCAGGACGCAGCCTATGGCCGCTTCGTGCTCGTGCGCCACGCCGAAGGCCTGACCACCCGCTACGCTCACCTGCGCGCCGTCGAGCCCGCCATAGCCCCCGGGATGGCGGTCCGCGCCGGCCAGCGGCTCGGCGCGGTCGGCTCGAGCGGCAGCTCCACCGGCCCGCACCTGCACTTCGAGATCCGCGACGCACGTGACAGGCCGCTGAATCCCGCGATGTTCCTGGGCAAGGCGTTCGCCGATGCCGACGACTTGCCGCTCTCCTCGGCCCAGTGGTTCGGCCGGCGGGTGCGCATCGCCCGGGTGTCGACGATCCCGCGGTCCAAGCGGGCGCTGATGGCCGACCGCGCGACCGCTGCCGACGCCATGTCCGCCGGTTCCGAAGCGGTCGCCGATGAGCGGATCGACGGATTGAAGAACCTCCGCCGCGACGCCGACGGCCGCGCCCGTGCGCAGCTGACGCTCTGAACCTCGACGCAAGGCGCGTCGCCCCGTAAGCCAGGGCGCATGCGGGGTGAACTGATCGACATCGGCGGACGGCGCCTGCGGATCGTGCGTGCCGGGCCTGAACGCGGGCGGCCGCTGGTGGTCTGCGAGCACGGCGCGTTTGGCTGCGCCGCGGACTGGTCGGTGGTCCAGGACAAGCTCGCGGCGCGCGGCCTGAAGAGCTTGGCCTATGACCGGGCCGGCCTCGGCCACTCGGACCCCGGCCCGGCCCCGCGCGATGGCGCGGCTGTGGTCGCCGACCTAGGGGCGCTGCTCGAACGGCTGGGCGAGACCGGGCCTCTCCTGCTGGTCGGACACTCCATGGGCGGGCTGATGGTGCGCTCCTACGCGCTCAGCCAACCGCAGCGGGTGCTGGGACTTGTGCTGGTGGACGCGATGACGCCGGATATCCTCAACATCCCCGGCGGTTCGGCTTCGATCCGCGCGTTCGGCGCCCTGCTGAAGATCGCCAGCGCCGGGGCCAATGTCGGGCTGATGGTCCCGGTCTCGCAGGTCAGCGGCAACCTGATCGGCCTGACCGGCGAAGCGGGCGCGGAGAAGCGCCGCATTCACGCGTCGGCGAGCCACGCACGGGCCGCCGCCGATGAGGTGGCGAGCTGGCCCGCGACCTCGGCGTTTGCCGGAGCGCGGGACCTTCCGGCGGCGCTGCCGGTGGCGGTCGTCACGGCCGGCGCCTATCGCGCGGCCAACCCGGTGAAGCGGGCGCAGGAGGTTGCGGCGCGCCAATCGTCCAACGGCCGCGTCGAGCACGTCGCCGGCTGCAACCACGCCAACCTGCTGGGGCCTCGCTACGCCGACGCCATCCTGCGCGGTGTCGAGCACGTCCTGGCGGCAGCCGGGTTAGGCGCGCTCGCGCTCGACCAAGCCTGAGGCGGCCGCGAGCCGGTCGGCGACGAGCGGCCGGACCGTGACACCGGCG
>CAZBXO010000376.1:0-1934 GCA_964495645.1 uncultured Phenylobacterium sp.
ATGGGAGGCTCCGTGGAGGAAGCGTTTTGCTGGATGCGCGCGGTTTGAGGGTGGGACCGTGCGGGGTCAAGTCCTCACTGCCTCCGCCCTCCCGGCACGTCATAGGCGGGGCCGCAAGGAAAGGCCCCGCGCCGTCAGGCCGGCGCTTCGCGCATCGCTGTGACCCAGACGAGCTGGAATTCCAATCGCCCTCTTCCGCGATCACGTGTTTCGCCTCTTCGAACCCCGGCCTCAACCTCGCCGCGCAAGCGTGCGGGCGAAAGCGCCTGTCAGGCGAACGTAGTTCTGTCCCACCGGTCGGCGGGGTTAAGCCTGCCGCAAAGGCGGAATCTCCGCTTGGGGGCATTGCAATGGTATTCCTGTCGGGAGCGGGTGCGCGAGGCGCGCCGTGGAAGCTGCTCGGCGTCGTGCAGGCGCTGGTCACGGCGCTGGCGCTGGCGCTGGCGTTTGCTGCGCCGACGGCGGCGCGGGCCGAGGTGTTCACGATCGACTCTGGGGCGCTGGTCTATGACGACCTCGATATGTCGAACTTCGACATCTACGGGATGACGACCGACGAGTCGGCCTTCCCGTTCCTCAGCCCGTTCACGATCATCGGCAGCCCTGGATCGATCTTCCAGCCCGAGACGGCGCAGACGATACTGGCTTTCTGCCTCAATCCCTTCGCGAGTGCGCCGATGGGCGGCCCGGGCCTGGGCCTACCCTACTTCGACGGGTCGATCGACGCGGATCTGGTTCCGCAGATCCTGGCGCTCGTCGAGTTCGGCAACGACCTCTACGACTCGGGTGACCTGGCCGGCGTGAAGCTCCAGCTGGCCGCGGTGCAAGGCGCGATCTGGCAGGTGCTGTTCCCGGCCTTCACCTTCACGGGCATCTACGACAACAACACCACCTCGGGCTATTCGGAGCCGATCACGGGTCTGATCGCCCAGTACGCCGCGGGCGTCGGCGTTCCGGCGTCCGACAGCGGGCTGACCCTTCGGGTGCTACAGACCGATGTCGCCGGCCTCCAGAGCCTGGCGGTGCTGGGCCCGGGCGCCGTGCCTGAGCCCGGAACCTGGGCGCTGATGATCGTGGGCTTTCTGGGCGCGGGCGTCATGGTGCGCCGGCGGCGCCTCGGAACAACCTGACCGAACGATAGTAATGCGCCTGCGACCGGCCGCCGCAGAACTCTCCCCGTAGGCGAGTCTGCTTGCGCGCCGCTGCATCTGGTCTAAGCGTTGACTTGGGGTTACTGGGCGTCCCGGCGCTCGGGGGGCGACCAATAAAGTAACGGGCCTCGACGCGCTTACGCAAAGAGGCCCCCGTCAACCGACACCGAGACTCTCCCCGCTGTGCCGTCCTGCGACGCCGCCCGGGCGTATTCCGGCGCCGTCCTTGCTCTCGTCGTCGTCAACGAAGCCAAGCCGTACCGAAGGAAGCCGCTCCCATGGCCGTCACGCCTCCGAACATCCCGCCGGATACCCTCAACGTCGCCCGCACGACCCCCGAGGACACGCCGGTCAACGTGCCGCTGGTCGGCACCGACGTGCTCGGCGGGACGGTGGTCTCCTTCACGATCGTGCTGACCCTGCCGGCACACGGGCATCTCACCGACCTGGACGGCAACCCGCTGACCATCGGCTCTGTGGTCCCCGCGGTCGGCAACCAGGTGAATATCGTCTACGTCCCCGACCCCGACTTCGTGGGGGTCGACACCTTCCGCTTCGCCAGCCACGACAACGGCGGTCTGGACGACCCGACCCCGGCGACGGCGACGATCACCATCACGCCGGTCAACGACCCGCCGACCACCAACGATTCCAACGGCTCGGGCGTCGAGGACGGCCCGCCGATCCCGCTGACCCTCACGGGCGCGGACGTAGACGGCACGGTGGTCTCCTTCACCATCACCAGCCTGCCGGCCAACGGCCTGCTGAAAGACGGCGCCGGCA
>CAZBXO010000377.1:0-1928 GCA_964495645.1 uncultured Phenylobacterium sp.
TTGTTGCCCGCGTTGGCGGCGACGGCGCGCTCGGCGGCGGAGCAGGATCCGGGGTCGCTGGCGAGGCTGCCGAAGCCGTTCAGAGCCAGCTGGATGCGGTCGACCAGAAGGTCGTTGGTGTTCACCCGCGACTCGGCCTGCATGTAGGTGAGCGCCGTGTCGTAGGTGATCCCGTACCAGGGCAGCTCGCCGCGGAACCCGCCGGAGACGCGCCACTCGGTCACCTCGATGTCCTGGTGGTCGGCCTTGTCCGGATTTGTGGGATGGCCCGCGAAGGCGATCGTGCGGAACGTCACCTGCGAGATGTCGATGCCCTGGGTGTTGAGGCCGCTGCCGCCAAGGGACCCGCCCGTTCGCGCCGCGTTCGCGGCGTTCTGGATCGCGGTGCAGGTGGCCAGCGTCAGCGGGGCCGCGCAGTTCGTGTAGAGGTCGACCAGGCCTGGGTTGTTCGACGGGACGTTGAACGGCACGTAGAAGTTCGGGGCCAGAGCCGGCCGCAACGAGCCCGACTCGCCACCGACGCTGGTGGCCGTGGGGAACTGGGTGTTCAGGTTCGCCGGCGACAGTCGCTGGTCCGGTACATAGTTGCGGTTCCAGGCGACTTCACCGTGGAACTTCGCGCTCTCGGAAAGCTCGAAGTTGACCTCAGCGTAGGCCTGATAGTGCTCTTCGTGGTTCACGAGGTCGTTGAAGTTCGAGAACTGGAAGCGGCACGTCGAACCCGCCGCAACCGCGTTGAGCGATGAGGGATTCAGGGTGTTCACCGGCGTCGGCACGGTCACCCGGACGGCCGGATCGACGCCCTGGACGGTGAGGCCCACGGTGTTCGTCAGTGTGCCGCCGAGTTCGGCGCATCCGTTGTCGCGGAACAGGAACGCCGCCGAGGAGGCGTTCTGGTAGAAGCCGGGGTTGGCAGCGCCCGTATATCCGCTCGACCCGTTGTAGCCCCCGGATTCGAAGCTCTGGAGCGCGAAGTCGCGGTCGCGGATGTCGAGGCGCGAGCGGTGCCGGTAGCCGGCCGTCACCAGGATGTTGCCGGCGTCGAACTTCTTTCCCCAGGCGGCGTTGGCGTTGTAGTCGCCCTTCGAGCCGTCGATGAACATGTACTCCCCGGACACCTCCAGGGTGTCGAGGTCCCGGCGGGTCAGGAAGTTGACCACGCCGCCGATGGCGTCGGAGCCGTAGGTCGCCGCCGCGCCGTCCTTGAGGATTTCGACCCGGCCGACCGCGGCCGTGGGAATGAAGTTGAGGTCGGCGCCGCCGCCCTGGAAGGCCGCGAGGGGGCTGTCCGCCAGCCGGCGGCCGTTCATCAGCGTCAGCGTCCGCGAGGCGCCGAAGCCGCGCAGGTTGATCGATGCTGTGCCGGCGCCGCCGTTGTAGCGGTTGGACTCGCCGATGCCCGATCCCGAGGCGGTGATCGTCTTCACCAGCTGCACGACGGTGGGCGAGCCCTGGGCCTCCAGGTCCTTGGTGGACAGCACGTCGATCGGCTGCGCGGCGTCCTCAGGATTGCCGGCGATGTAGGAGCCGGTGACCACCACTTCCTCGACGTCGGTCGGGGCGGGGTCCGCGGCGCGGGATTGGGCGTAGGCCTGCGAGGCGAGGCCCATGGCGAAGGTGACGGCGAGCAATGAACCGCCGCAGAGATAGCTGCGCTTAATCATCAAATTTTCCTCCCCCTCCGAGCCGCTCCGCATCTTGTCGCGCGGGATTTCAGGCTCGTGGCGAACGGCAATATTCCAAAGCTTCGCCTGTGACGCCAGGGAAATTACGCGGCGGCAACATACCGGAATTCGGAATCGTGTCCGCCGCGCTACACAGTCCTCAGACCAGCTGGTCGCGCCGGCGGCTGCGCAGCAGTCCGCCGGCCAGGCCGAAGCCGGCCAGCATCACCGCCCAGGCCGCCGGCTCCGGGACCAGGCCGTACT
>CAZBXO010000378.1:0-1925 GCA_964495645.1 uncultured Phenylobacterium sp.
TCGGCGCCTACAACCGGCCGGAATACGTGTTCAATCCGGGGTAGCGGCGGGCGCGACGGGACCGAACACCTGCTCGAAGCTGGCCCGCAGGGCGGCGTCGGCTTCGTCCATCGTCACGGGGAAGCCCAGGTCCACCAGGCTGGTGACGCCATGGTCGGTGACGCCGCAGGGGACGATGCCGGCGAAGTGGGCGAGGTCCGGCTCCACGTTCAGCGAGACACCGTGGAAGCTGACCCAGCGGCGCAGCTTCACGCCGATCGCGGCGATCT
This sequence comes from uncultured Phenylobacterium sp., assembly GCA_964495645.1. GTDB lineage: Bacteria > Pseudomonadota > Alphaproteobacteria > Caulobacterales > Caulobacteraceae > Phenylobacterium. The sequence continues at coordinate 270 of CAZBXO010000378.1, forward strand.
TGTCTTCGCGCGGCGGCAGGCCGGGCGTGCGGCGCTCCACCCAGACCCCGACGCGGCCCGGGCGGACCTCTCCCGTGACGTTGAAGCGGGCCAGCGCGCCGATCACCCAGGCCTCGAGGGCGGCCACGAAGGCGCGGACGTCGCGCTGGCGGGCGTTCAGGTCCAGCATCACGTAGGCCACCCGCTGGCCGGGTCCGTGATAGGTGAACTGGCCCCCGCGGGCGGTGTCGAACACCGGGAAGCGGTCGGCGTCGAGGAGGTCGGCCCGCCTGGCCGAGACGCCGGCGGTGTAGAGCGGCGGGTGCTCCAGCAGCCAGACGAGTTCGCTCGCGCAACCCTCGGCGATGGCCGCGGCGCGGGCCTCCATGGCGGCGACGGCCTGCGGATAGGGCACGGGGGCGCGGCTGACCGCCCAGCCGGCGGCCTGCGGATCGGCGCGGAGGAACTGCGCGGCGCTTAACGTGCGATCAAGCATGTGGCCGCCAATGTGGCCCCTGCGCCGTGTCGCGCAAAGTGCGGGGTTCCGATCAAGTGTCGCAGGTCAAGGCCGTCAACGTGGAGATCCAGGTGGTCCTGGGCCGCGCGACCATCCCGATGGCGCAGCTCCTGCGCATGGGCCGCGGCGCGGTGATCCCGCTCGACACCACGGTCAACGAAGAGGTCTGGATCCTGGCCAACAACCACCCGGTGGCCCGCGGCGAAATCCAGATCAACGAGGACCGCATCGCCATCGCGGTCACGCGCGAGGCCGACGTCTACGACTACCTGGCCGGCGCGGCGTAACGCCGCCGAGCAATTCGCGACGGCTCAGCTTGTAGTCGTACAGCAAACCCGATACTCCAGTCTTTTGTAGGACTTGAGTAGCGTAATGGCGGCCCTGGATCTCCTGAAGCTCTACTATTCGACCCTGCTGCGGGTAGACGCCCCAAACATCCCCCCGGCCGACCTGCAGGCCCTGACGGGGCTCGCGGCGCAGGTGGATTCCGGACAGCTCACGCTTGCGAACGCCGCCACGGCGGTCGGGCGGCTGTCGGTGGGCACGACCGAGGTGGCGGTGCTGTCCTACCAGTTCTTCACCGGCATGAGCCCGACGGCGGCGGGGCTGGACTACCTGGTCGCGCCCGCGGGGCCGAACCCTAACAACCTGAACTCGGCCTACTATTCGGGCTTCAACGTCGGCAACCGCTACATCAACTTCGCGGTCAACCTGGGCAAGGGCGGCGAGGGCACGGCGGCGTTCACGGCCGACTTCGGCGGGCTTTCGCTCGTCGACACCCTCAGCAAGGCCTACCTGCGCATCTTCGGCGTTCAGCCCGCGGCGGGGCAGGCCGAGGAGATCCTGAACGCCCAGGTGCCCAACGGCCTCGGCGGCACGATCACCCGCGCCGAGTACTTCGCCATCTACGGTGGCGACGGTCTGACGGGGCAGGGGACCAAGGCGGCGCTGGTGGGCTGGCTGCTGTCGGTGGCCGCGACCAGCGATGTGGGCGCCTACGCCCAGGCCTATGACGCCTTCGCCATGGACCTGGCGCCGGACGCGCAGGCGATTTTCCACTCGAACCTGGTGGAGACCTACGGGCCCTCGTCCGAGGGCAACCACATCACTGTGGCGCACGACCAATCCGTGTCGCTGACAGCCGCCGACCCGGCGCTGCG
>CAZBXO010000379.1:0-1891 GCA_964495645.1 uncultured Phenylobacterium sp.
TCGGAGACGCGGGCGGCGCCGCATGGGCCCGGCGTCATCGACAAGGCGTTCGTGGCGGCGACGGCGCGGGGGCATGAGTACGCCGGGTTCGACCGGGTGCTCATCGGCTACTTCAGCAACGCGGCCGACGGGTTCCAGGTGGCGGCGTTCGCGGCGCACTCGACGGAGCGGCTGGGGCTGATGCTGGCGCACCGGCCGGGCTTTACGGCGCCGACGCTGGCGGCGCGGCAGCTGGCGTCGCTGGACCAGTTCTCCGACGGGCGGCTCGCGGTGCACATCATCTCAGGCGGGTCGGACGCCGACCAGGCGCGCGACGGCGACTTCCTGGCGAAGTCCGAGCGGTATGCGCGGACCGACGACTACCTCGACGTGCTCAAGAAGGCGTGGACCAGCCCGCGGGCCTTCGACCACGACGGGCCGTACTACCGGGTGCGGGGCGGGACGTCGGCGGTGCGTTGCCAGCAGACGCCCCACATCCCGGTCTACTTCGGTGGCTCGTCGGACGAGGCGATCGAGGTGGCCGGCAAGCATGCCGACGTCTACGCGCTGTGGGGCGAGAGCCTCGCGGCGGTGGCGGAGACCATCGCGCGTGTGCGCACCGCGGCCGCGCGGCACGGGCGGGCCGACCGCATCCGCTTCAGCCTGTCGCTGCGCCCGATCCTCGGGCGGACGGAGGACGAGGCCTGGGCGCGGGCGCAGCGGGTGCTGGAGCAGGCCAAGGCGCTGCGGTCGGCCGGCGGCGGGCCCCCGACCTCGGCGGGTCCGGGCGCGGCGGGGCCACGCCGGCACGAGCCGCAGAACGCCGGGTCGCAGCGGCTGCTGGCCGAGGCCGCGAAGGGCGCGGTGGTCGACAAGCGCCTGTGGACCGAGTTGGCGGCGCTGACCGGAGCGCAGGGCAACTCGACGTCGCTGGTGGGCACGCCGGAGCAGGTGTGCGAGGCGATGCTCGACTACTGGGACCTGGGCGTGACGACGTTCCTGATCCGCGGCTTCGACCCGCTGGAGGACGCGCTGGAGTACGGCCGCGACCTGATCCCCTTGGTGCGGGCGGCGACGGCGGCCCGGGCCGCGCCGGTGGCGGTCGGGGCCAACTGAGGATCGCCTGCGCCGATGCTGCTGCCGCCGTCGACCAACGACCAGTACCGGGGCTCGGCGTGGGCGGTGGTGTTTCTGGGATTGTGCGCGGTCCTGACGCTGCTCACGGGGTCGATCCACAGCTTCCTGCCGGACGGGGGCGCGCGGACGATCGCGGGGCTGGACCTCGGTGACCGCGCGGGGCTGGTGATCTCGGTGTTCCGCTGGGAGGGGGCGACGCAACTGGGCTTCGGGCTGGCGCTGGCGGCGGTGGCGCTCCGCTACCGGCCGCTGACGGCGTGGATGCTGCTGTGCGTGGCGGTGGAGCGGGGGCTGATGGCCCTGCACGGCTGGCTGCTCTCCCCGCCGGCCAACGGCCATCATCCGCCGGAGCACTACGGCAGCCCGGTGGCCGCCGTGCTGGCGCTCGTCTTCATGGCGCTGGCGATGCGGGAGAGGCCGCGGCGGCCTAGTTGACCGTGGGGAGGGCCTGGCGGCAGTCCTCGGCGCATTCCCGGCACATCGTCGCGCAGAGCTTGCAGTGTTCGTGCTCGTGGCGGTCGCATTCGTCCGCGCAAATCACGCAGGCCTGGATGCAGGCCTGGAGCTGCGCGCGGAGCATGTCGACGTTGCGGCTGCTGCGGCGCACGGCGAGACGCGCGGTGGCGGCGCAGACGTCGGCGCAGTCGAGGCAGGCGCGGATGCAGTCGCGCATGTCCATCGGTTCGGCGACGCAGGCGTCGGCGCAGGCGGTGCAGAAGAGCGAGCACAGCATCGCGTGGCGCGCGCCCGTCACCAGCCGCTCGTTGACGTGTCC
>CAZBXO010000380.1:0-1888 GCA_964495645.1 uncultured Phenylobacterium sp.
ACGTCGGCGACGCCGTTGGCGACGCCGGCCCAGAGGCCCGCGCGGTGCTCGGCGGTGCGGATCGGCGGGTTCATCTGGGCGTAGCCCTTGAGGCGCTCGTAGGCCTCCGGCCCGGCCAACGTCAGGTGCTGCGGCGTCACCTCGACGGAGGCCACGTCCTTGTGCCGGGCGAGGTAGGCGATCTCGTCCTTCGTCGTGACATGCAGGACGTGGATGCGCTTGCCGAGGCGCTTGGCGATGCCCACGAGCCGCTCGGTCGACTGGATGGCCGACTGGGCGTCGCGCACCTCGTAGTGGCTGGTCCAGTCGCCGGTGCGGGCCAGCGGCCGGCGGTCGGCCAGGCGGTACTCGTCCTCGGAGTGGAAGGCGGCGCGCCTGTTGATGTGGCGCAGCACCTCCTCGACCCCGGCGTCATCCTTGATCAGCAGGGTGCCGGTGGAGGCGCCCATGAACACCTTGACCCCGCAGGCGCCGGGGAGCCGCTCCAGCTCGCCGAGATACTTCGCGTTCTCGTGGGTGCCGCCGACGTAGAAGGCGTGGTCGCAGTGCATGCGGCCGGCAGCGCGGGAGAGCTTGTCGGCCAGCGCGTCCGGGTCGGTGGTGGTGGGCTCGGTGTTCGGCATCTCGAACACCGCCACCACGCCGCCCAGCACCGCGGCGCGGGACCCGCTCTCGAGATCCTCCTTCCACTCGAGGCCCGGCTCGCGAAAGTGGACCTGGGTGTCGATGACGCCGGGCATGACCGTGAGGCCCGCGGCGTCGAAGATCTCGCCCGAGGAAGCCTGGGAGAGGTCGCCGACGGCGGCGATCTTGCCGCCCCGGACGCCGATGTCGGCGAGGCCGCGGCCGGCGTGGTTCACCACCTCGCCGCCCTTGACGATGAGGTCGTAGGTTTCAGGCATGCACCGGCTCCTCCGTGGCCTTCAGGAGCTCCGTCGCGGCGGCGACCACCTTGTCCACGGACAGGTCCATCATGTGGCACAGGGCCTGGGAGAAGCCGGGGTCCATGGCGGCGATCTCCTCGAACGAGCGCGGCCCGCGGACCACGCGGGTGTTCTGCCCCCACGGCGCGTAGAGCGTCTCGTCGGACGGGCCGAAGAGGCCGATCGTGGGAATGCCGGCGGCGGCGGCCAGGTGCATGGCGCCCGAGTCGTTGCCGATGAACAGCCGCGCGCGCTTCAGGCAGGCGAAGGCGGTGAGCAGGTCGGCCTTGCCGGCGAGGTCGATGAAGCGGTGCTGGGCCACGTCGCGAAGCGCGCGCGCCGCCGTTGCGTCGTCCGGGCCGCCCAGCACCATCAGCCGGGCGCCCTGCAGGGGTCCGTGGTTGCGCAGGAGCCGCATCGCCACCTGGCTGAACCGCTCCGCCGGCCAGGTCTTACCGACCCAGTTGGCGGCCGGCGCCATCGCCAGGATCGGTCCCGTCCCGGCGGTGAGCTCGTCGGCGTAGGCCTCGACGGCAGGCGAGGTGAAGATGTGCGGCGGGGCCGGGTCGTCCTCGATCTTGAGCGTGCGGGCGGCCTCCAACACCTTGTGCATGGCGACCGGCGGCTTGCGATGCACGGCGCGGCGCTTGGTGGAGACGAAGCGGTTGAGGCCGGAGCCGCGCAGGTCGACGACCAGGCCCCAGCGGGTCTTGCGCACCTCGCGCCACAGTTTGAACCAGTGGCCGCCGCCGGCCGCCTTCTCCATGACGATGATGCGGTCGAGGCCCGGGACCTCGGTGAACAGCGGCGCCGCGTCGGGGCCGGCGACGATAGTGAAGCGCGCATTCGGCACCTCGTCGGCCAGCCGCTTGATCAGCCCCGAGGAAAGCACCGCGTCGCCGATGCGGGTGGCGGTGACGAACAGGATCGGGAAGCCGCGGGCCATCGGGTGTTCTCTATAGGCA
>CAZBXO010000381.1:0-1852 GCA_964495645.1 uncultured Phenylobacterium sp.
CCGCGGCGACAAGGACGTCGCCACCGTGGCCGCGCACCTGGGGCGGGTGATTTGAGGGCGCGGATTTCCGACCGGTTCGCGGCGCTCAAAGGGGAAGGCCGGGCGGCCTTCGTGCCCTATGTGATGGCCGGCGATCCCGATGCGGGGACGACTCTTTCGATCTTGAAGGGCCTGCCCGCCGCCGGCGCCGACCTTATCGAGCTGGGCTTTCCGTTTTCCGACCCGATGGCGGAGGGGCCGCCCATCCAGCGTTCGGCGCAGCGGGCTCTGGCGGCGGGGATGACCCTTTCCGGCGTGTTCGACCTGGTGCGCGCCTTCCGCCAGGGCGACGCGACCACCCCCATCGTGATGATGGGCTACATGAACCTCGTCGTGACCCGCGGGATCGCCGCCTTCGCGCGCAACGCGGCCGAGGCGGGCGTGGACGGCGTCATCATCGTCGACTGTCCGCCGGAGGAGGCCGACGAGCTGGCGGACGCCCTCGACGCCGCCGACGTCTCGCTCATCCGGCTGGCCACGCCCACCACCGACGACAGGCGCCTGCCGACCGTGGTCCGGCGCACCTCTGGCTTCGTCTACTACGTCTCCGTGGCCGGGGTGACGGGCGTCAAGGAGGCCGACGCGGCCGCCGTCGCGCCGCACGTGGAGCGGGTCCGTAAGGCCTCGGGCCTGCCGGTGGCGGTCGGGTTCGGGATCAAGACACCGGAACGGGCGGCGGCCGTTGCTCGCGTCGCCGACGCCGTGGTGGTCGGCTCGGCGCTTGTGGACGAAGTGGCCGAAGCGGTGGAGAGGAACGCAGACGTGACCTCTTCTGTGCTGACGAAGGTCGAAACCTTGGCTAAGGCTGTGCGCTTCGCACGCGGAAGCCACCAGGCGGTCTAATCAATGGCGATGGCGGATCAGCGTAACGACAAGCCCGGGCGCACGCCCGGCGGACGGGAACGGCGGGGCTGGCTCTCGCGCATCGCGCCCGGGGTGCGCAACTTCGCAAAGCGCGACACGCCCGAGAACCTCTGGGTCAAGTGCCCCGAGACCGGGGAGATGCTCTACCGGCCGGACCTCGAGGCGGCGCTGTGGGTCACACCCAGCGGCCATCACATGCGCATCGGCGCCGAGGCGCGGCTGAAGATCACCTTCGACGACGGCGTCTTCGAGAAGATCGCATCGCCGGTAGTCGCCGAGGATCCCCTCAAGTTCTCCGGCGAGCGCTCCTACGCCGACCAGATCAAGGCGGCTCGAAAGGCCTCCGGCGAGCAGGACTCGATGGCGATCGGCTATGGCCACATCAAGGGCCAGCCGGCGGTCGTCGTCGTCCAGGACTTCTTCTTCCTGGGCGGCTCGCTCGGCATGGGCGCCGGTGAGGCCTTCGTCGCGGCGGCGCAAGAAGCCGTGAAGCGCGATGTGCCGTTCGTCATCTTCACCGCCTCGGGCGGCGCGCGGATGCAGGAAGGCACGCTCTCCCTCATGCAGATGGCCCGCACCACCCTGGCTCTGAACGAGGTCAAGGACGCAGGGCTTCCCTACGTGGTTGTGCTGACCGATCCGACCACAGGCGGTGTGCTGGCCAGCTACGCCATGCTGGGCGACGTGCAGATCGCCGAGCCGAAGGCGACCATTGGTTTCTCCGGCCGCCGGGTGATCGAGCAGACCATCCGCGAGACCCTGCCCCCCGGCTTCCAGAAGTCGGAGTTCCTGGCTGAGCGCGGCATGGTCGACATCGTCGCGGCCCGGGCTGAGATTCCCGAGGTGCTGAGCTCCATCCTGAAGACGCTTATGATGGGGCGTGAGCGCCTTTCCTCCGCCGCGTAGCGTGATCCCAGACTGCCTGTTCCGCCGCTCCTCACCCGTAGGG
>CAZBXO010000382.1:0-1841 GCA_964495645.1 uncultured Phenylobacterium sp.
CGGGCTCAGCGCCGGCGCCGCGGCGGGCGCACGCCGCAGGGGATAGACCCGCCGCGAACGAGTTCGCCGCGCTGGTTGCGTCGCGCCCTCGAAGGCGTGGCTTTCGGGTGCGACACGCGGCGGCGGCGTGGCCTCGCCCACCTGGATGTTCGCCGGTCTCCGGGCGCTGCGATAGCCGGCCGCTTGGGCGCCGCGGTTCTGCAGGCCCGCCCGCAAGACGGAGCATGACCTTGTTGAAGCGCATCCTCGTCGGCCTCGCCGCCATGTTCCTCGCAACCGCGGTCGAGGCGGCCCCGACCGCGAAGCTCGACGCCGGGATCGTGCAGGGCGAAGCGGCAGGCGACCTGGCGGTCTACAAGGGTATTCCCTACGCCGCCCCGCCGGTCGGGCCCCTGCGCTGGCGCGCGCCGCAGGCGGTGACCCCCTGGAAGGGCGTCCGCACGACGACCGCCTTCGGCCATGCCTGCATGCAGCCGCAGCTCGGCAACGAGAAGTGGGCGCAGGTGGGGCCGACGAGCGAGGACTGTCTCTACCTCAACGTCTGGGCGCCGGCGAAGGCGGTGAAGGGCGCCGTCCCGGTGATGCTGTTCGTCCACGGCGGTTCGTTCACCCGCGGATCCGGCGGCGTGCCGCTATACGACGGCTCCAAGCTGGCCGCGCGCGGCGTGATAGTGGTGACCATCAACTACCGGCTGGGGCGGCTCGGCTTCTTCGCCCATCCGGCGCTGACCGCCGAGAACGCCGACGGCGGCCGCCTCGCCAACTACGGGATCATGGACGCGATCGCTGCCCTGCAGTGGGTGCAGAACAACGCCCGCGCGTTCGGCGGCGACCCGAAGACGGTGACGATCTTCGGCGAGTCGGCCGGCGCGGTGTCGGTCCAGATGCTGGTGGCCTCGCCGCTGACCAAGGACCTCTTCGTGCGCGCCATCGCCCAGTCCGGCGGCGGCACGGCGATGGGCGCGCCGATCCGCGGCGGCCCGCTGACCGGCGAGACGTTCGGGATGCGGTGGGCGGAGGGCGCCGGGCTGAAGGACGCCACGACGGCGGAGCTGCGCGCCGCCCCGATCGAGGCCGTGATGTCGACAGCCTTCGCCCACGGCCCGCTGGTCGACGGCGTGGTGGCCACACACAGCCCCGGCAACGCCATGCGCAAGGGCCTGAGTCAGCCGGTGGGCTTCATGACCGGGGGCAACAGTCACGAGGCCAGCCTGGCGGGACTGGTCGCCGGCGCGCGGCCGGCGCTGGGGCCGGCATACGAAGAGCTGATCGCCGCCTACCGCGCGGCGCCGCCGACCAAAGCGTCGCCGGAAGCCGACCTGGCCACACAGACCGCAGCGATCCAGCCTTCGCGCTACCTCGCGCAGCGCAACGCGGCCCGCGGCCTGCCGGCTTACGCCTACTACTTCGACCATGTGGCGGCGAGCGAGCGGGCGAGGGCCAAGGGCGCCGACCACGGCTGGGAGCTGGCCTACCTGTTCGGCACGCGGCTGGACACCGAGACCTGGGACGCGACCGACGAGAAGGTCTCGCAGCTGATGGGCGACTACTGGGTGCGGTTCGCCAAGACCGGCGATCCGAACGGGGCGGGGGCTCCGCGCTGGGAGCCGGTGACGAAGGCGGCCTCGCCCTCGATGATCTTCACCGCCAGCCCCCACAGCGCTGCGCCCACTGCGCTTGAGGACAAGGTGCTCGCCGCGGCCGTGGCTGTCGCCGAGAAGGTCTGGGACGGCGGTCGTTAGTCGTTTGGGGGCAACGGCCCTGCGGGGCCGAAGCATGGCGAGCGCTCAGTCCGCGTCCATCTTCAGGGCGGCGATGAAGGCTTCCTGGGGGATCTCGAC
>CAZBXO010000383.1:0-1832 GCA_964495645.1 uncultured Phenylobacterium sp.
ACCCGAACGGCTACTGGGCCAGCGCCGCGCGCGGCTTCATCGCCGAGGCGGAGGGTGACGCGGCCAAGACCGACCGGATCTACGAGGCCGTGATCACCCGCACGCCGCACGTCGCCTGGACCTATTCCTACTGGGGCGAAGCGCGGCTGCGCCGCGGCGACGCCGCCGGCGCGGTCGCCGTCGCGAATCGCGGCCTCAAGCCCGCGCCGCGCAACGCCGACCTGATGGTGATCCGGGCGGAGGGGCTGCTGCGCCAGGACCACGCCGCCGCCGCCCTGAAGTCCCTCGACGCTGCCGCCAGACTGACGCCGCGCTGGGGCCTGCTCCACCTGAAGCGCGGCGAGGCGCTGGCGAAGCTCGGCAAGGTGGAGGCCGCGCGCGCCGAATACCGCATCGCCGCCGGGCTCGACCTCGCGAGCGAAGACCGCGTGTCGCTCCAGAGGTTGTCCAGGTGACCGACTCCCCGACCACCCACGATCCCGTCGAGCTCGCCATGGAGGCCGAGGCGGCCGGCTCGCCGCCGTCGGGCGAGGCGGCGCTGCTGATCCGCGACCAGCGGCGGCTGGTGGGCTGGCAGATCGCCTCGGAGCGAGCCGGCTTCGCGCTGAAGGTGCTGACCGGCGCCGCGGGCGCCGCAGCGGCGGTCGTGCTCGCGGTGATGGCCTGGCAGGCGAGCCGGGCCACCGGGGTCGTGGTCAAGCCGTTCTCCGTGCCGCCGGCGCTGGCCCAGCGCGGCGTCACCGGCGAGGCGGTGGCGGCCCGGCTCCTCGACCAGCTCGCCCGCATCGGCGAGGCCGCGCGCTCGTCGGCCCAGGAGCGCCGGGTGGCGGCCGACGGCGGGGGGCTGTCGCTGGAGATCCCCGCCACCGGCATCTCCATCGGCCAGCTGGAGCAGTGGCTGCGCGTGCGGCTGGGCAAGGAGCAGCGGGTCACCGGCGAACTCAGCGTCGAAGCCGACGGGCGGCTGGCGCTGCAGACCCGTCTCGGCGCACGGCCATTGCCGGTTCAGAGCGGCTCCGATGCCGAGCTCAACGCCCTGATCCTGAAGACCGCCGAGGCGATCTACCAGCGCTCGCAGAACCGGCGCGGCTACATCCTCTACCTCAGCCGCCAGAACCGCTGGCCGGAGGTGCTGGCCGATGCGCGCGTCCGCGCCAGCTCGGCTTCGCAGGAAGAGCGGGCGGCGGGCTACGTGGACATAGGCCGTGCATTGGAACGGCTGGGCGGCGACGACCAGGCCATGGCGGCCTACCAGCGCGCGATCCGCTTGAACTCGCGCGACCCAAGCGCCCCCGGCAACCTCTCGGGCCTGGAACACGGCATGGGCCACGACGAGCGTGCCTACCAGTTGCGCGCCCAGGTCATCCGCGAGGGGCGGGCGGAGGGCGGCGGCGACCTGTCGCCCGCGGGCCGCCGCGCCGCGGAGGCCTACTTCGGCAACCTGCTGGCGGTCTCGCACGGCGACTACGACGCGGCGCTGCGGCACAGCCTCGTCACCCGCGATTCCAACAACCTCGGCGGCTTCGGCTCGGCCAACGCCGGCATCGTGCAGGTGGCGTCGATCCGGGCGTCCCTGCACGACGTCGATGGCGCTCGCGACGACCTGGCCGACGTCGACGATGGGGCGGTCAGCAGCCAGACGCGGGCGAACATGGCCGCCGCCGCCCAGGACTGGGCGGGCGTCCTGGCCCAGGGCGCCGCAATTGAAGCAAACCTCGCGACGACGCCCGACAAGGGCGTGCGCCGCGTGCGCTGGCCGGCGCTGAAGGCGAAGGCGCTGGCGAAGCTCGGCCGCGTCGCCGAGGCCGAGGCGGTGCTGGCGGCGACGCCGC
>CAZBXO010000384.1:0-1802 GCA_964495645.1 uncultured Phenylobacterium sp.
TGAGTGCTACACCCGCCCGCTCGGAAGCGACCTGCCAGCCGAGCAGCTGCTCCTGACGGGCCAGCACCCGGGCCGCGACGCCACCGGGCGCGCGGCCGGACGCTTCCGACTCCATGGCGATCTCGATCGGATCGGGCGTGGTGGGGGCGTCGGTCATCTCAGCGCCGCCAGTTCGGCCCGCTCCGGCGCGGCGAGGTAGAGGCCTCGGGCAGCGCGCAGGTGCTCCCTAGCGGCCTCGGTCCTCCCGAGACGGGCGAGGGTCTGGCTCCACTTCAGGTGCAGGCCGCCCCACCTCGGCGCGAGGGCGTAGGCCTTGGCGTAGGCGCCGTCGGCCTCCTTCCAGCGGCGCAGCCTGGCCAGCGCATCGCCCTCGTACTTCCAGGCGTCGGCCCAACGCGGCTGGCGCCGCCGCGCCTCGCGCAGGCTGGCCAGCGCCGCTTCCGTCTTGCCGGCGTCCAGCAGGATGCGGCCGCGGATCAGGGAGGCGTAGGGGATCGACGGTGTCTGCGCTTCGACGACGGCCGCCAGACGCTCCGCCGCCGCCCAGTCGCCCCCGGCCGCCAGCACGCGGGCGCGGTTGAGCTGGCAGAGGTCGCAGTCCGCGGGCAGGGCGTCCAGGATCGCCCGTCCGCCGGCAAGGTCGCCGGAGAGCGCCGTGGCGAGGCCGAACTCCGCCAGGTCGGTCAGGCCCAGGGCGCCGTAGCGGGTGAGCAGCGCGGCTTTCGTGTCGCGCAGGCCCGCCCAGTCCTGCTTGTGCTCCTGCAGGTTGGCGCGCGTGCGCTCCAGCGTGTCGAGCTCCGGCTGGCCCCGCCACGGACGTACGAACTGGGGTCGGGCGAGGTGAGCGGCCGCGCCGGCGATGTCGTGTGCGGCCGCGGTGGAGGAGACGAGACTGCGGTCCAGAGTCGATCCGATGGCTGCGACGGTGGCCGGATCGTCGGCGGCGCGCCGGAAGTACGCCAGGCGATCCGTCTGCAGCGCGATGGCGGCAGCGCGGCCGAGGTAAAAGTCGGCGTTGCGCGCATCCTTGGGGAGCGAAGGGTCGCGGATGCGCAGGCGCGCCGCGTCACGCATATGGTGGAGCGCCGCTTCGGTATGGCTGCGGTTGAACTCGTCGTTCGCCAGTTGGTAGGCGGGCAGCCACCAGTCGGGCGCCAACTGCCGCGCCTTGGCCTCCAGCGGGATGGCCTCCGATATCCGGCCCATCTGGTTCATCGCATAGCCCCAGGCGGCATAGGCCTCGGCGCGCGCCCGCGGCGTGGCCGCGGACAGAGCGGCGGTCTGAGCCAGGGTCGCTCCGTCGTCGCGATCGCCATGGTCGATCAGGTAGCGGGCGTAGCGGGCCGGCTGGGTCTCGCGATAGACTCCATGCGCGACGTTGCGCGCGAGGCCGCGCAGGTCGCCCGCCGGTCCCTCGGCCTCGATCGCCTCGCCGCCGCGCACCCGCGCCCGCATCGCGATTCCCGCCGGCGTCCGGTAGACCTCGCCCGTGATCCGGATCTCGTGACCCAGCCACTGCCGCAGCGCCGTCTGCAGGTCGCCGAGGTTGATCCCGGTGGCCGGGATCGCCACCGAGATGTCGCGGCCCCAGTCGTCCTGGTAGGCGCGGGCGCCGCCGGTCTCGATCGTCTCCGTGCGCAGGCGCGACAGCTCGTCCAGCACCTGGGCGGCGATCACCTCACCGCTCACCCCGTCGGCGGCCATCGCCGGCGGCACGGTGAACGGTTCCAGCACCACCCCGTCGGCCCGGCTGGCCTGCCAGGCCAGCAGCCCCAGCAGTCCCGCGACCGCCGCGCCGGCCA
>CAZBXO010000385.1:0-1791 GCA_964495645.1 uncultured Phenylobacterium sp.
CAGGCGGTCGTTGATCTTTTTTCGGCGAAGAAGGACGAGGTTGTGGCCGACCTGATCGCGGGTGACGGTATCCATGCCGCCGGCTGGATGATGGTCGCCCTCAAGGCAACTGAGAATACGCGTTGGGTCATCCGTTCATCGGCCGACGCGGTACGCTTCTTTGGCGAAGGAAAGGTTGAGATAACCAGGGCGGGCAACCTCAAGATCGGCCGCATAACAATGCAGCGAAAGGGGGGCGACGGCGGCTTCCGGCGCAGCCTCTGCCGGCGTCGGCGGCGCCGGAGCGGGAACTTGGGCAGCGACCGGCGAAACCGCGGGCGGCGGGTCCTGGCGGACGGCGACCAGGACGACGAGCCCTGCGAGCGAGGCTGCTGCGAGCGAGCCGGCGGCCCACCAGGCGGTGCGACGGGCGCGGACGGGCGGCGCGGCCGCGTCCGCCTCGACCGCTGCGAGCACCCGCGCGCGCCTGGCGGCGCGGGCGGCCTCGTCGTCGAGGAGGGCCTCGGCCTCGCCGTAGGCCTTGTCGATCGGATCGGGCATGGGATCAGACATGGGCCGACATCTCGCCCCCCAGGGACTGTCTCAGCTTGGCGCGGGCGTAGCGCAAGCGGCTCTTGACGGTCTCCATCGCGACGCCCGTGGCCTGGGCGATCTCCTCCAGCGAAAGCCCGCCGTGGGCGAACATCACGAACACGCCGCGCTGCTCCAGCGGCAGGGCCTCCACGGCGCCCACGATCTCCTCGGCGAGTTCGCGCGACTGCACCCGCTCCAGCGGCGTCTGGCCGGGGTCAGGGACCGCGAGCGCGGCGTCATCGTTCGCCGTGCCCAGGAACGCCACCTTCTGGCGGCGGAAGTGATCGAAGACCTTATTGCGGGCGATCGTGTAGAGCCAGGTCGCGAAGCTGGAGCGGTCCGGATCGAACGCAGCTGCATTCCGGGACAGGGCGATCCAGGTCTCCTGATGCAGGTCCTCGGCCGCATCGACGTGAACCCCGCCAAGCAGGCGCCGGATGAACGCGAAGCAGGCGCGGTCATGACGATCGTAGAGCCGCGCAAAGGCCTGGCGGTCGCCGGCCAGGTGGGCGCGCAACAGGGTCGCGTCGTCCGCGTCATCCGGCTCCATCAGGACCGAGCTTAGTCTCACAGGAAGGTCTACGCAGCGGTGTCCAAGACGGGGTTAGACACCACCACGTCGCAACGCGGCCGGCCACGGCATCAGGAACCCCCTTGGAGACGCGGCAGTGGGAAGCCGGCGCGCCTTCATCGCCAGGAGAATGGCGCTGCCTTGGGCGCCTACTCGGCGGCGACGACCTGCGGCTGGGCGGCTTTCTGCAAACGGGCGACCAGCGCCTCGTGCTCGGCCCACAGCGCCTTCGGCAGGTGATCGCCGAACTTCTGGTAAGCCTCGGGGATGAGGGCGGCTTCCTGCGCCCAGATGGCCAGGTCCACGCCGAGCAGCAGATCGAGCTGAGAGTCGGTGAGCGACAGGCCCGACAGGTCCAGGCTGGCTTTGGTAGGCGTGCGGCCGATAGGGGTCTCCTGGGCGTCGGCCTGGCCCTCCAGGCGGCCGAAAATCCACTTGAGCACACGGCTGTTCTCGCCGTAGCCCGGCCAGACGAACTTGCCGCGCTCGTCCTTGCGGAACCAGTTGACGAAGTAGATGCGCGGCAGCTTGGCCGGGTCGCGGCCCTCGCCGACCTTCAGCCAGTGGCCGAAGTAGTCGCCCATGTTGTAGCCGCAGAAAGGCAGCATCGCGAACGGGTCGCGGCGCAGCTCGCCGATCTTGCCCTC
>CAZBXO010000386.1:0-1787 GCA_964495645.1 uncultured Phenylobacterium sp.
CGGCGGATGCCCGTGCGTCTTACGAGCGGCCGTCCGGAACGTCCGTGATGGGTGGAAAGCGGATATTGGCGCCGACCTGTCCCCTACTCCGACCAATAGGCCTCCGCGATGAAGCCATACTCCCGCTCAAGCCACCGGCTCACCTCACGCGCAGCGCCCCAGTCCTTCGCCAAGACGTTGCACATGACGAGTGTCTGACCACCGTCGTCTGCGGAAACGGACTCGATCTCAGTGGGAAACTCCAGAAGTGGCTCGGGGATGTGCGGAAGCTGAACGTCGCTCGCGATGACCACCTGCCGACCGACCCACAACTCACCGCTGGCTTGGCCCCATGGGGTGATGGGATCGAAGATCGAAAAGGACATGCGGATCAGCACGATCCGGGAATCCCGAGGCTTGTGCGAAGCGCTACGACGCGCGCCCAGAGGTCTTCGTTCATGCCAGAGCGCCACAGGGTCCCCACCAGGGTCCGCATGGATGGATCGCCCGGCGCTGCGGCTTCGACCCTCGCGATGAAGGTTTCGCCGTGGCGTTTCATCATATCCTCGAAGGGGCCAGCCGAGAGGATGGCCAACTGTTCGTCAGACAGGTCCGCCGCCCGTGCAAGCTCCAGGAAGCGCCAGCACTGGTCAGGATCGTGGGCGCTCATCGCCGCGACCGCTTCGAAAGCGTCGGGGTCCATGTCCAGGTAGGGTCGCAGCAAGGCGTTGAGATCGTGATCCGTCCGATCGACGACCACGGCGTCGCTGCGAGGCTTCCGGCGCATAACGAGAGCCTCGCAGGAACTGCCTGAAGAGTCCGCTAAGGGTCGAAAGCAGGCTTCGCCTCCGCGCCCGAACGCGGCCTTCCGCTGCCACGTCCGCATCTGACGTACCTCGGCAGCACCCTCCATCGCATGACCGCGTTCGAACACCGCCGAGATGACCGCCCGACACGTCGCCGCCTGCCGGCGCCTCGCCGCCATGGCCGAGGCGCTGGCGGCGAAGGCGGCCGCGCGGGCGGAGGCGGCGGAGACGGCTGACGAGGAGGCGGCGGCCACCCACGCCTTCCACCGCGCCGCGCGTTCGGCGCGCCAGTCGATGGCGCTGGAGGCCAAGCTGGTGCGCGACCACCAGGCGGGCGAGCGCGTGGAGATCGAGGTCGCCCGGTTCCGCGAGGCGGCGGCGGCCGGCAAGGTCGGCCGCCCGGTGCGCGTGCGCGACCGGCTGGTCTGGACCGAGGCCGAGCGGGCGACGCAGGAGGAGGGCTGGAACGCCTTCCTCGACCGCGTCGCCGACAGCCACAGCGACCGGCTGAGCGCCATCGCCAACGACCCGAAGGCCTACATGGCCTGGATGGAGCGGCGCTTCGAAGCCATCGGCGCCGACCTGGAGAGCGCCCGCGCGGCGGTCGCCGCCGGCCGCCCGCTGCCGCCCGGCCCGCTCGAGCACTACGCCGAAGACCCCGAGCTCCCGCCCGACTACGGCGTCAAGCCGGACTCGAGTTGATCGGCGCCGGAGTTTACCCCGGCGAAGGCCGGGGCTATGCACGAATGCGCAGTCGTTTCGAACCACAGACCCACACAGACAGACCAAGCTCCACGGATGCAGGCGATCGGCCCGCAGCCGCGACGCCTCACGTCCGTGTGGGTCCGTGTGGGTCCGTGGTTCCCTTCTTCTTGCGGCTTCGCCGCCGCCCCCCTCCGGTTCCCCGTAGGGACGACCGAGCCCTTTTCGACCATCAGCACCACGAGCCGGCCCCGGGCGTGAGGAAAGTGCATGACACCCTTCGGCACGGTGAAGCCTTGC
>CAZBXO010000387.1:0-1782 GCA_964495645.1 uncultured Phenylobacterium sp.
TGCAGAGGTTTGTCGAGTCCCCTTGCATGGCTTACATCCAAGCCCGCCCGTGCAGGAGGCGGTCCGCCGGATGTGCGGTTTCGGCGCCCTTCTTGCGCAGACGTCTTGAGACCGGACGGGACGCCCACGCCTTGGACGAGAAGCGCATCCTCCTGATCGTCGGTGGCGGCATCGCAGCCTACAAGGCGCTCGAGCTGACCCGGCTGGCGCGCAAGGCCGGGATCGCCGTGCGCCCGATCCTGACCGCGGCCGGGGCCGAGTTCGTCACGCCACTCACGCTGGGCGCTCTGGCCGAGGACAGGGTCTACGCCGACCTCTTCAGCCTCACCGACGAGGCGGAGATGGGCCACATCGAGCTGTCGCGCTCGGCCGACCTCGTGGTGGTGGCGCCGGCGACGGCCGACCTGATGGCAAAGGCCGCCAACGGCCTGGCGGGTGACCTCGCCTCCACGGCGCTCTTGGCCACCGACAAGCCGGTGCTGATGGCGCCGGCCATGAACGTCCGCATGTGGGAGCACGCGGCCACGCGCCGGAACCTCGCGCAGCTCAAGGCCGACGGCGTGCTGTTTGTCGGGCCGGACGAGGGCGCCATGGCCTGCGGCGAGTTCGGGCCGGGCCGGATGGCCGAGCCGCCGGCGATCCTGGCGGCCATCCAAGAGGCGCTGGCCGGCGCGGGTGCGCGGCCGCTGGCCGGCCGGCGAGCGATCGTCACGGCCGGACCGACCGAGGAGCCGCTGGATCCGGTGCGGGTGATCACCAATCGATCGTCGGGCAAGCAGGGCTACGCCATCGCCGGCGCCCTGGCCGCGCTCGGCGCGGACGTCACCCTGGTCAGCGGACCCACCGCGCTCTCCGCCCCTGCCGGCGTGCGGCGGGTGGATGTGCGGACGGCCCGCGAGATGCTGGGGGCGTGCGAGGCGGCGCTGCCGGCCGATGTCGCCGTGTGCGTCGCGGCGGTGGCCGACTGGCGGCCGCAGAGCGTGAGCGAGCGCAAGATCAAGAAGGGCGCCGAAGGGCCGCCCCCGATCGCCATGGTCGAGAACCCGGACATCCTGGCGACCCTGTCGGCCGCCGCGCGGCGTCCGAAGCTGGTGGTGGGCTTCGCGGCCGAGACCGACGCGGTGGAGGCCAACGCCTGCGCCAAGCTCAAGAAGAAGGGCTGCGACTGGATCGTGGCCAACGACGTCAGCGTCGAGGGCACGATGGGCGGCGACGACAACGCCGTGGCCATCGTCTCGGCGGGGGGAATCGAGCGATGGGAGCGGATGGCGAAGGGCGAGGTCGCCCGACGGCTCGCCGCCCGTATCGCAGAGGCCCTCTAGTGTCGTCACCCGTCATCCCGATCAACCGCCTGCCGCACGGGCACGGCATCCCGCTCCCAGCCTACGAGACCGCCCAGGCGGCCGGCATGGACCTGCGGGCCGCGGTGCCCGACGAGGAGCCCCTGGTGCTGCGGCCTGGGGCGCGGTTCGCCGTCCCGACCGGCCTGGCCTTCGCACTGCCGCCCGGGTTCGAGGGACAGGTGCGGCCACGCTCAGGCCTGGCCGCGAAGCAAGGCGTCACCTGCCTCAACACGCCGGGAACCATCGACGCCGACTACCGCGGCGAGGTCAAGGTGATCCTGATCAACCTCGGGGAGGAGGACGTCACCATCCGCCGCGGCGACCGCATCGCCCAGCTGGTGATCGCCCCGGTGGCGCAGGCATCCTGGCAGGAGGTCGAAGCGCTCGACCAGACCGCGCGCGGCGCCGGCGGCTTCGGGTCTACCGGAGGCCGCTAGAT
>CAZBXO010000388.1:0-1730 GCA_964495645.1 uncultured Phenylobacterium sp.
AGTTCTCCGCGACGTTGCCGCCGATGGTGCAGGCGATCTGGCTGGAGGGATCGGGGGCGTAGTAGAAGCCGGCGCCCGCTACGGCTTCGGTGATCGCCAGATTGGTCACCCCAGGCTGCACGACGGCGCAGCGGTTCGGATAGTCCACCTCCAGCACGCGGTTGAACTTCGCCATGCCCAGCACGACGCCGTCGGCCAGCGGCAGAGCCCCGCCGGAGAGCGAGGTGCCGGCCCCGCGCGGGACCACCTTCACGCCGGCCCCCTGGCACCACTTCAGGATCCCGGACACCTGCTCCGTCGTCTCCGGCAGGACGACCGCCAAGGGCGTCTGGCGATAGGCCGAGAGCCCGTCGGACTCGAACGGGACCAGCGCGGCCGGCTCGCTCACGACGCCCTCGCCCGGCACGATGCGGCTCAGCGCGCGAACCACCTCGGTCTTCCGGGCGATCAGGGCGGCGTCTGGCGCGGGCATCCGCATGGCTCCTGACGTAGCGCGCGCCGGGCCTTGCGCCGAGAGCGGATTTTCCGTGCTAAGCGTGACGGCTCGCAAGGAGGGCGCATGGGCATCAGGGCCGCCGTCATCGCCGCAGCATTGGCGCTCGCCGCGCCCGCCGTCGCGGCCGAGCGTCCGGACCTCACGGGCGTGTGGACCAACAGCTCGCTGACCAAGCTGACGCGTCCAAGCGGCGTCGGCCTGGTGGTGCCGGAGGCCGAGGCCAAGGCGATGGCCGAGCGCGCATTGCGCATGGTCGACGCCGACTCCGCGCCCACCGACCCGAGGGCCGGCGCGCCGCCGGCTGGCGCGGTCGGCGGCTACAATCAGTTCTGGCTGGACAACGGGCGCAGCTTCGCCCGCGTGGACGGGCAGCGTCGCACCTCCTGGATCGTCGAGCCGGCGGACGGTCAGATCCCGTGGTCGGCGGCAGGCCTGGCGGCGGCGCGCGAAGCGGCGGCACGGCCGAACCGCCCGCCGGACGGGCCGGAGAGCCTGGCTCCGGCAGATCGTTGCCTGATCGGCTCGCGCGGCTCCGGCGGCCCGGGGATGCTGAACAACATCTACAACAACACCTACCAGCTGGTGCTGACGCCTCAGTCGCTCGTGATCGTGGTGGAGATGATGCATGACGCCCGCGTCGTCCCGATCCACCCCACCGCCGCCCGGGCCAAGGCGTCCCACGGGCACGCCGCGCTGCATCCCTGGCTGGGCGACAGCGTCGGCTGGTGGGAAGGCGACACCCTGGTGGTGGAGACGGTCAACGTGCATCCCGAGCAAGGCGCCAACGGACCCTACCTGCTCTCGGCCCAGGCCAGGGTGACGGAGCGCTTCAAGCGCATTTCCGCCGGCGAGATCGGCTACGGCTTCGAGGTCGTGGACCCGGTCCACTACAGCAAGCCCTGGCGCACCGAGATGGTGTTCACCAGGAGCGACGGCGCCGTCTACGAGTACGCCTGCCACGAGGGCAACTACGCCATCCACGGCATCCTGAACGGCGCCCGCGTCGCCGAAGGCCGGCCGGCGCAGCCATGATCGTGATTCCCCGAGCCGGGTCGGAAGTGACGGAGGACGGCCGCGCCTGTGTCCTGGCCAATACGGGGACCGACGACGTCTCCATCGTCTCGATTCCCCGTGCGCAAGGAAGTCGCCCGCCTGAAGGCCGGCGACGGCCCCAAGCACATCAGCATCCACCGCGTGCCGACGGACGTGCTCAGCAAGCTCCCGAAGCGCTAGC
>CAZBXO010000389.1:0-1730 GCA_964495645.1 uncultured Phenylobacterium sp.
ACTCGGTGACGTCGGCCTGGGCATAGCCGCCGCCGATGCCGACGGTGTGCAGCTCCAGGATCTCGCGAGCCAGATTCTCGTTCAAGCCGCCCCCGCCCGGCGGCGCGCCCGGCGGGCGGCGGAAGCGCGGGTTGGCCATCCGCTGCGCCTGCAGACTGCCCGGTCCGATGGATTGGGCCTGATCGAGGTAGAGCAGCATGGCCGGGTGGGTCTCGACCGCGACCAGAAGGGCGTCGAAGCGACCGAAGACGTTGGGACGGATCGCCTCGGCCTCGTAGGGACCGATGAGGCTGACGGTCTGCGCCTTGATCGCCGAGACGGTGAAGTGGTTGGCCCAGAAGAGCGCCCAGCGCTCGCGGAACGCCGCGTCGGTGGTCGCGCCCAGCCGGGCGCGGGCGGCGGCGTCCTGCGGGGCGGCGCGGCGAATGAACTGGCGGGCGCGGGCCATGGGGTCGTCGTTGCGGTCGCCGGAGCGCTCGGCCATCACCTGCTGGCGGCGGTATTCGCGGAACTCGGCCAGGCGCTGGGTTGAGGTCTCGCCGTCGCCAGCGGGGATGTCGGCGCCTTCGCGGCGGATCTGGGCCTTCAGGAAACCCCTGGGGTCGCGCGCAGCTTCGGCGATCTCGCCCGGCCGGGCGCCCAGGCCGAAGCGAGTGACGGCGATGGCGGCGTCGAGGTCCCGCGAGTTCGCCATGCCCTGGCTCCTTGCGCTTCGTCGTCTTCGTCCCCATTGCACGCACGCCGGCGGCGCTTCCGTCGGGGAGACGCGCGATCATGCCAGCCCAGCGAGGATTCCGGGAGCCGGTCGAAAAGCCGCGGCGGTTCTACGACGCCGTGGCCGTGGTGGAGGCCGAGGGCGGGTTCGGGATCGGACTGGACGGCCGGGCCCTGCGCACGCCGGGCGGGACGCGCCTGGCGCTGCCGACACGGGCCGCCGCCGAAGAGGTGGCCGAGGAGTGGGCGGCGCAGGGCGAGACGATCGAGCTGGCGTCGATGCACGCCACGCGGCTGGCCAACACCGCGGTCGACACCCTGCGCGGCGCGCGTGAGGCGGTGGCCGACCAGGTGGCGCAGTACGCGGGCTCGGATCTGCTCTGCTACTTCGCCGAGGAACCGGCAGCGCTGGTGGAACGTCAGCGGATGCGCTGGGAGCCGGTGCTGGGCCGCGCCGAGGCCGACGAGGGGCTGGCGTTCGTGCGGGCGGCGGGGATCATCCATGCCGAGCAGCCGGCGGCGACGACGGCGCGGGTCCGGGAGATCGCCTTGTCGCTGGACGAGTTCGCCCTGGCTGGGCTGGCGTTCGGGGCGGCGCTGTTCGGCTCAGCCGTACTGGCGGTGGGGCTGCTGCGCGGCTGGTTCGACGGGGACGAGGCCTTCGACCTGTCGCGGCTGGACGAGGCGTTCCAGGAGGAGAAGTGGGGCGTCGACGCCGAGGCCGCCGAGCGCACCGAGCGAATGCGCGGCGAGGCGCGGATGCTGGACCGGTGGTTTGCGGGATTGGGGGTGCGCATCCCATCCCCCTGAACGTCATGGCCGGGCCCCGTCCCGGCCACCCATTTTTACGCCGCTCGATGCGTCGGACATAGAGCGGCGCGCCCGGGCCGGGGCGCTACCCGGGGCTTCGGAGCGGGTGCGCAAGGGCAAAATGAAAACTCCCTCTCCCGCGAGCGTAGCGTGTTCAGACCGGAGACATCGAGGACGGGCGTGCGGAGACATCGAGGACACCATCA
>CAZBXO010000390.1:0-1708 GCA_964495645.1 uncultured Phenylobacterium sp.
CTCGGCCGTCAGCACCTCGCCGCTGACGCCCTGGGCGGCGAGCTGCGGCGCGACGTAGAAGGGGCGCAGGACGACGCCGTCGGCGTGGGCGGCGGTCCAGACCATGGTCCCGAGCGCCGCGGCCGCGGCGAGGCCGGCGAGGCCCAGCAGCCAGCGCAGCACGATCCCGGCGTTCTCCGCGGCGATCTGGCGGCGGACCAGGCGGTTCTGGTTGCGGATCAGCTCGCGGGCTTCGGAGGTCGGCGTGGCGCCCGCTTCGGCCTCCATGGCGAGTTCGATGGGGTCGTTGGTGGTGGGGGCGTCGGTCATGGGGCGAGCTTCGCGGCCAGGGCGCGCTGGGCGGCGGCGTCCTTGGGCTTGCCGGCGGCGGCGAGGGCTGTGGCCCATTTCAGGCGCAGGTCGCGCCAGCGGGGGGCGAGGGGGGCGGCTGCGGCGTACTTCTCGGCGGCGGCCTTGGCGTCTCCCTGCGCCATCAGGGCGTCGCCCCAGAGCGCCAGCGGGTCGGCCCAGCGCGGCGCGCGGCGGTTGGCCTCGCGGGCTTCGCGGATGGCGCCGGCGCGGTCGCCGCGGGCGAGGAGGGCCTCGGCCCAGGCCATCGGCGCGTCGGCGAGGGAGGGTGTGATGCGCGAGGCCTCGCGGTACCAGTGGTCGGAGAGCGCAGGCTGGTTCGTGCGGGCGGCGATCAGGCCACGGGCCATGACGCAGGGGGCGCAGTCCAGCGGCGTCGGCGCGATGACCGCGCGGGCCTCGTCGAGGCGGCCGAGGTGAGCGAGGGCCGTCGCCTTTTCCCAGCGCCACGCCTGGATCCCGCCGCCACGGTCAGGGAGTTGCGCCAGCGCAGCGACGTTCGCGTCCGCCTCCACGATGACGGCTGGCCAATCCCGCAGGTTCCTGGCAACCGCCCGGCGCGCGTTGGCGGACCACGCGCCGGTCTCGGCTTGGGCGATCGCGGCCTCGCGCCGCGCGGCGGTGGTCTCGTGCAGCAGGGCGAGGTTGCCCGCGATGCTGCCGCGGTTGCGGCGCTCGAATCCGATGGCGCCGTTGTCGATCCACTCGCGTCGCGCTGCGAGGGCGCCTAGCTGGTCGTGCCGCCACTCCGCCAGAAGCCCCCTGTTGCCGCGTGCGATGCTGGCCTTGGAAGCCGGCGGGTAGCGGGGATCGTGGATCGCTTCGACGCCGGAGCGGATCGCGTAGAAGTAGGCTGCCTCCCAGTGGCCCCGCGGGTACTCGATGCCGCCGAGCGCATCGGCCGAGGCGGCCGAGAACCGGGAGTCGAGCAGTCGAGCGTTGTGGAAGGCGCTGGCGGCGGCGTCCGCGCCTTCAAGCTGCCGGAGCGCCATTCCTATGCCTTCCCAGGCGTCGGCGCGGTCGGCCGGCGCGTCGGCGGCCGCGAGTTGCGCGCGCTCGTAGGCGAGAAGCTCCGGCCAGCGGCGTTGGCGCAGCAAGTAGACGCCGAAGCCGACCGGCGAGCCGTCGGCGTAGACGGCGTCGGCGGTGGTCTGGAGGAGGCGCGGGAAGTCGGCATCCGGGCCGGTGGCAATCGGCATGGCCTTGCGGCCGACGCGGGTGACGAGGCTAAGCTGGCCGTCCGGCTGGCGGATCACCTCGCCGGTGAGGCGGATCTGGTGGCCGAGCTTGTCGCGCAGCCACTGATCGAGCTGGTCGAGCGAGATGCCCGTCTGCGGAATGGCGATGGAGACGCCGGTTC
>CAZBXO010000391.1:0-1705 GCA_964495645.1 uncultured Phenylobacterium sp.
TCGACGCCGCCGTCGCCGGCCGCTTCAAGGGCATCTACATCCAGGGCGAGGACATCCTGCAGTCCGACCCCAACACCGCCCACGTGGCCGCTGGTCTCGCCGCCATGGAGTGCGTGGTCGTCCACGACCTCTTCCTGAACGAGACCGCCAGCTACGCCCACGTCTTCCTGCCCGGCTCCACCTTCCTGGAGAAGGACGGGACCTTCACCAACGCCGAGCGCCGCATCCAGCGGGTGCGCAAGGTCATCGAGCCCCGCAACGGCCTGCAGGACTGGGAGATCACCCAGGCGCTCTCGAACGCCCTCGGCTACCCGATGAGCTACGGCCACCCGTCGCAGATCATGGACGAGATCGCGGCGCTCACGCCCACCTTCGCCGGCGTCACCTACGACCTCCTGGAGGCCGAAGGCTCGGTCCAGTGGCCCTGCAACGAAGCGGCGCCCACCGGCACTCCGGTCATGCACATGGAGCGGTTCGTCCGCGGCCAGGGCAAGTTCGTCATCACCGAGTACGTGGCCACCGACGAGAAGGTCGGCCCGCGCTTCCCGCTCTTGCTGACCACCGGCCGCATCCTTTCCCAGTACAACGTGGGCGCCCAGACCCGGCGCACGGCCAACGTCGTCTGGCACGACGAGGACCTGCTGGAGATCCACCCGCACGACGCCGAGCACCGCGGCGTCCGCGACGGCGACTGGGTCCGCCTGAAGAGCCGCGCCGGCGAGACCACCCTGCGCGCCACCGTCACTGACCGGGTCGCGCCGGGCGTGGTCTACACCACCTTCCACCACCCGGTGACCCAGGCCAACGTCGTCACCACCGAGTTCGCCGACTGGGCCACCGACTGCCCGGAGTACAAGGTCACCGCCGTCGAGGTCGGCCCCTCCAACGGCCCCTCCGATTGGCAGCAGCGCTACGAGGAGATGGCCGAGCGCCACAGCCGCATCGCCGTGGAGCCGGCGGAGTGACGGACCGTCCGGACAAGCTGATCCACAAGGCGAACCAGATCGCCCGCTACTTCCGCGCCCAGCCCGAAGGCGCCGCCGGCGCCGCCAACCACCTGCGCGCCTTCTGGGACCCCCAGATGCGCGAAGAGATCGTGGCCTGGCGCACCGCAGGCGGTGACGGCCTCGACCCCATCGCCGCCGAGGCCGTGGACCTCATCTCGCGGTGAAGGCGCCGCTAACCGCGTGGCGCGCGGATGGCGCTCGCGAGGGCGCCCGCGAACTTGCGCAGGAAGTCGCCGTCGCCCTGGTCCACGACGCCACCACCTCGGCGGTCATGATGGCCACCCCGGCCGACCTGGAGGACTTCGGCGTCGGATTCAGCCTCACCGAGGGCATCGTTGCCTCCCCCGACGAGATCACCGCCCTCGAGGTCGTCGAGGTCGATGGTGGCATCGAGGTCCGCATGTGGCTGGCCCAAGACGCCGGCGCAGCGCTGGCCGTCCGTCGCCGCCGCCTCGTCGGCCCCACCGGCTGCGGCCTCTGCGGCGTCGACAGCCTGGCCGAGGCGCTCAAGCCCGCCCCGCCGGTCGCCACCGGCTTCACCGTCAACCCGGCCGAGGTCCACACAGCCCTCGACGCCCTCGCCGACGCCCAGCCCCTGGGCGCCGCCACCCGAGCCGTCCACGCCGCCGGCTGGTGGACCCCGGCCGCCGGCCTCGTCGCCGCCCGCGAGGACGTCGGCCGCCACAACGCCCTCGACA
>CAZBXO010000392.1:0-1704 GCA_964495645.1 uncultured Phenylobacterium sp.
TCGGGCCCCACGACGCCGTCCGGGTTCACGCCAAAGCGCTTCTGGGCGCGCACGACCGCGGCCTGTAGGGCCTTGTCGAACACCGCGGGACCCGTGGCCGTCACAGCCGGGTCCTCGACCGCCAGGCGGACCCGCAGCGCCGCCACGCGCGGGTCCGTGGAGTCGAGCCCCATCGGCTTTCCGCCGGAGATCGTCCTCCAGCCGCCCTTGGCCGCAATGGCGCGGTAGCGCGCCAGGCCGCGCTTCAGGGCGTGGTAGCCGGCGTAGGGCGGCCGCTGGGCGTCCAGGAAGGCCTGCAGCTTGTCCTCGGCCATCGCCTTGGCGAGCCCCGGCGCCGGGTCGTAAGGGGCCGGGCGCACGGCCCACATCTCTGGGAACTCCCCCGGCAGGAGGCGTCCGACGCGCAGGTCGTGCGCGTAGCGGACCAGGCCGTCCATCACTGCAGGTGCGTTAGTCGGGTCGGCGGGCATGTAGTCCTTCGACCTCAGCCCCTCCGCGTCGGCGTCCTTAAGCACCTGGACCGCCTGCGCCAGCAGGGCCGGCGTCGGGGCGGGTAGGGCTACGGGCTGGACGATGACCACCGCCGGTGGCGATGGGGCCGAGGGGGGCGCCGTGGGCGGTTCCTGCGCCGCCAGGGCGGGCAGGCCCGCTGCGGCGATGGCGAGACCCACGAGCCCACCGACCCGCCGACCCGAAACCTCGCCGCGCACGCGCTTCACTCCTCTGACCTAAGTGTCTGACGCATCAGATGGTGTTTCGCTCCCGCAGCGCGAGACGTGCGTCACAGGGCGTCACATATCGTGCGCAGGCGTGTGCCCGGCGCCACACCTCGTCAGGCCGGCGGGTAGGCGTGGAGGCCGCCGCCGGGGTCTTCCACCGCGCCATCGCGGGCGTAGCAGGGTCCAACCGGAGCCTTGCCGTGACCGCCGGGAATATCGAGCACGTAGGTCGGCTGGCAGAGGCCGGAGACGCGGCCGCGCAAGCTCCGCATCAGCGCCTGGCCCTCCTCTAGCGGCAGGCGGAAGTGGCCGGTGCCGGGCGCGAGGTCCGGGTGGTGCAGGTAGTAAGGCTTGATCCTCAGCTCCACGAACCGCCGCATCAGCGCCTCCAGCGCCGCCGGATCGTCGTTGACGCCCTTCAGCAGCACTGTCTGGCTGATCATCGGGACGCCGGCGTCAACGATCCGCGCGATCGCCGCCTCGGCCCGCGCCGTCAGCTCAGACGCGTGGTTGGCGTGCAACGCCACCCAGGCCGTCTTGCCCGGGACCTTCAGCGCCTCGACCACTTCGTCTGTGATCCGCTCCGGGTCGACCGCCGGCACGCGGGTGTGGAAGCGCACGACCTTCACGTGGCCGATCGCCGCCAGCCGCCGCCCGATGTCGCGCAGCCGCCGAGGCGACAGGATCAGCGGATCGCCCCCGGTGACGATCACCTCCCAGACCTCGGGGCGAGAGGCGATGTAGGCCATCGCCCCGTCGAGCTGCTCCGCCGTCATCGGCCGCACACCGTCCGGCCCCACCATCTCGCGACGGAAGCAGAACCGGCAGTAGACCGCGCAGGCGTGGTTGGCCTTCAGGAGCACCCGGTCGGCATAGCGGTGGACGACGCCGAACACCGGCGAGTGGGCGTCATCCCCGATCGGATCGGCGCGCTCTTCCGGCGACTGCACGAGCTCGGCGGCGTCGGGCACGAACTGCCGCGCGA
>CAZBXO010000393.1:0-1702 GCA_964495645.1 uncultured Phenylobacterium sp.
ACGGCGTCGGCCACCCCTTCGGCGGCGGCAGCGTCCTGCTCACCGCCCGCGACCTGCTGAAATTCGGCCAGCTGATGCTGAACGGCGGGAGGTGGGAGGGCCTCCGCATCCTCTCCGCCGACTACGTGAAGCGTTCCACCAGCCCGCTCTACCGGATCGGCCGCTACGGCTACGGTTACGGTTACCTGTGGTGGACCACGGAGTTCGCCTACCGCGGCGGAACGCGCCCCGCCTGGATGGCGCTCGGCAACGGCGGCCAGCGGATCATCGTGGTCCCCTCGCTCGACTTGGTGGTGGCGGTCTTCGCCGGCGAGTTCGCCACCCGCGGCGGCCTGGGCGAGACCGAGACGGCGCTGGTCCCCCGCTTCGTGATGGCGTCGGTCGTCGAGCCCGGCGAGACGCTGACTGGCCCCTTCCGCCCCGGCGAATACAGCCAGCCGCAAGCCCGCGCGGTCATCCCGCCGCCCGAGCTGAGCCCGAACGACTAGCCCCCATCGTCATCCCGGCTGCAGCGCTCGGCAGAGCGCGAAGCGCCGGACTCAGCCCTTCAGCCAAGAAGCTCCAAGAGCAGACCCATCCAACGTCTGCGAGGGGTGGTTGGCGGATGCTAGGTGAGAGGACCACTAGCGCGGGTGAGGTGCTTCGAACCGCTTCGGGTGCTTTAGTGCAATCGTGTTGCAATCGGCCCAGGGCCCGCGCGCCGACTCCGGCACCTCATGCTCACGATACACATACATTGACCCCCAGTCGCCGCGTACAAATCCATGACCAGGAACCCGCGACCCAATCACCGCCTGTACGGCCTGCGCCGCTGCCGACGGCCGCATGGTCGTGCGGATGATCACTGCGCGGTCGATCACCCAGCCTGCCTGATGGACACACAGCAGCGTCCCAGGAAAGGGGTCGCTGTAGTCTAGAAAGTAGGCGGGCCCCATGACGCCGAGGCCAGCGGCTGCGCCGACAAGCAGAGGGGTACGGATGGAAGGCACTAAGCTCATCCTACCTGCGTGAAGCCACCGAACCTAGGAGGTGACTGCGCAGTCACTAACGCGAACGTCCGTAACGGGGTCGAAAGCCGACGTTGCGCCTCGAACGAGTCCGCTGCGGGTTTTCGCGGCTGCAGCCATCGCTTTGCGTCCGATTCAGACGTACCGGCTCCTCATGCTGTCCGGCATGTCCATCCCCGCCGACCCGCCCTACGCCAAGCAGCGCGCCCAGATCGAGGCGCTGAACGACCTGGCCTACGAAGAGGCCCGGATCGCGATCGTGGTCGCGCGGAAGCTCCGCGGCACGGACACCTACACACGGCTGATGGACCTCTACCTGCGGCTCAAGCGCTCGGTCGAGCGCGGCGCGGCCTACCTCGTGCGGCTCGACCAGGCCCCGCTCTGGAAGCCCCGCCAGCCCGCCAACACCGACGCGCCGCCTTCCGCGAGCGCTGAACCTCGGCGTCGCGAGTCCCCTCGCCTCGACGCGCTGCCGCAACTCGACGGCTTCGAGCGGCTGGTGACCGACACGGTCCGGCAGGTCCGGACCGCCGTCGACGGCCAGGATACCGTGGTCGACCCGCCCCAACCCGAACTCGCCGGCGCCGGCCTCCCGGCCGCGCCCAAGTCGCAGGCCGAGATCACCCGCGAGGCGCTGCGTCTCAAGCACCGCGCCGCCGGGAGGTCGGCGCCCGCGCTCCGACGCGCCGGATAGG
>CAZBXO010000394.1:0-1694 GCA_964495645.1 uncultured Phenylobacterium sp.
GACAGATGGAGATTGGCCATGGCGACCGTGGCTCAGAAGCTCGCGCGGCGCGCGGGGGACCTCGTGCGGCTGACGCTGGCCGTGCCGCTCGCCGTGACGGCGACGGCGAACACCGACTTCGCCTTCGCCCTGCCGGGCGGAGCGCGGGACGTGGTGTTCCGCACCAAGACCACGACGGCATTCGGGGCCGCGACGGACGCCCAGATCTCGGTCGGCTCGACCGTCGGCGGCGCCGAGCATGTGGCGCTGGTGTCGGTCAAGGCGGTGGGCCAGGTGGTCCATGCGCTGGTCGGCTCCGGTGTCGCGGGCCTCGAAACCGTCGCCGGCGCGCCGGGGACGCAGACGACCTTCACCGCGCGGATCGTGCAGACGGGCGCAGCTTCGGCGACAGGCGCGGCGACGCTGTTCATCGACTACGCGCTGCCGGTGAGCTGATGGAGCCGCAGACCGACGAGCCGGAGATCCCGCTCAATCCGGCGCGGCTGTCGCGCAAGCAGGTCTGCACCGGGCTGCTCGACCTCTTCAGCAAGGGACGCAAGCAGGCCTCGGCCGCGGGTCTCGCGGTCGCCCGATCGGCCCTGATGGACGCCGCCAAGCTGCACGGGTTGACAGAGAAGCAGAGGAACGATGGCGAAGCCCAAGCGTGGAATGCCTTCCTCGAACGCCTCGCCAATGCGCTCCCGGAAGGAGAGGGCGGCGAGGCGGCTCAGGACTGAATTTCCCTACTACGCCGAGAACTGCCTGCAGATCCGCACAAAGACCGGCGCGGTTGAGCCGCTCTCGCTGAACCGGGCGCAGCGCTACGTCCATGAGCGCCTGGAGGCGCAGCGCCGGGAGACCGGCCGTGTCCGGGCGATCATCCTGAAGGCGCGGCAGCAAGGCTTCTCGACCTATGTGGCGGCGCGCTTCTACTGGCGGGCGACCCAGACGGCTGGCTTGCAGGTCTTCATCCTGACCCACGCGCAGGGGGCGACGGACAACCTGTTCGCCATGGTCGAGCGGTTCCAGCGCCTGGCGCCGGCCAAACCCAAGGCCACCCAGTCAAACGCCAAGGCTATGCGGTTCGGGACGATGGACAGCGGCTACGTCGTGGGCACGGCCGGGACGAAGGGTGTGGGCCGCTCGCAGACCGCGCAGTTGCTGCACGCCAGCGAATGTTCGCACTGGGCGGGCGGCGAGGCGCACTTCGCCGGCGTGGTCCAGGCCGTGCCGGACCTGCCGGGCACGGAGATCGTCATGGAGTCCACCGCCAATGGCCTGGGCGGGGCGTTCCATGCGCGATGGCAGGCGGCGGAGGCGGGCGTGGGGGACTACATCGCGGTGTTCGTGCCGTGGTTCTGGACGGAGGAATACCGGCGCGAGGTTCCGGACGGGTTCGCGCTGGACGAGGACGAGCGGACTTACGCCGAGGCGCACGGGCTGGACCTGGGGCAGATGGCGTGGCGGCGGGCGAAGCTGGCCGAACTCGGGGACCCGAAGCTGTTCTGCCAGGAGTATCCGGCGACGGCGGCCGAGGCGTTCCAGACCTCCGGCCACGACAGCTTCATCCCGGCCGACATTGTGCTGAAGGCGCGCAAGACGACGTGCGAGGCGCGCGGCCCGCTGGTGGGCGGGGCCGATCCGGCGCGGTTCGGCGACGACCGGTTCGCGATCGCCTGGCGGCAGGGGCGCAAGCTGATCGAGGTGCAGAGCCG
>CAZBXO010000395.1:0-1692 GCA_964495645.1 uncultured Phenylobacterium sp.
GTGTTCGGCGGCTTGAAGCGCAGACCGGCGGATGTGCCGAGCAGCCGTGTGCGGGCATTCGCAGCCGGCTTCGGCGCCGGGCGCGCGAGGACGTTGAGGACGGGCTCGGCGACCGCGCGCCTGATCTGCTCGAGGTCCTCGCGGGCGTCGGGCGGGAGGGGCGCGGCGTCGGCCTTGCGGGCGACGGCGCGGAGGCTCTGGAGGAAGGCGGGGACGGAGGCGCGTTCGTCGTCGCGGTCGCGATCGCGGTCATCGTCGCGGGGCTCGCGCGTCTCGCGGTCCCGATCGCCGGGCTCGCGATCCAGGGCCGGGCGAGGCGGCTTCGGCGGCTCCATCAGGCGCATAGCCAAGCCGACTCCGATGCGGAAGGCCTTGAAGCAGTCGACGTAGAGCTTGGCGGCCTCGCGGTCGTCCTTGTCCTCGGCCAGCGCCATGTAGCGGTCGGCGAGGCGACCGGCTCCCATCGTCAGGGCGCGCAGGCGTTCGAAATGGAGGTCGTCGAGGTCCACACAGCCAGTGTGAGCGCTGCCTACGTCAAATCGGGACGTACACTCGCTCCGCCCGTGTGCTGAGGCGGGTCAGGATCTCGTGCGCCACGGTGCCCGCGGCGGCGGCGAGATCGTCGAGCAAGGCGTTGGGGCCGAGCAGCTCGACGTGGTCGCCCACGGCCAGAGGCGCATCGGCGATGTCGAGGACCATCAGGTCCATGTTGATGACCAGGACCGGGCGCCGCGCGCCGGCGGCCCAGGCGTAGGCGCCGGCCTTGGCGGCGCGGATCAGGCCGTCGGCGTAGCCGGCCGCGACGACGGCGATCCGGGTGGCGCGCGGCGCGGTGAAGGCGTGGCCGTAGCCGACCCGGTCGCCGGGGCCGAGGCTGCGGATGTCGAGGATCGGGGCGGTGAGCGTCGCGACGGCCCGGAAGCGGTTGTCGGGGACCTCCAGCGGGCCGCCGCCGTAGAGGCTGATGCCCGGCCGGACCACGTCGCACCGGTAAGCGGGGGGCAGGTACACGCCCGCGCTGGCGGAGAGGCTGGTGCGGACGCCGGGGAGGAGCGCGCGGGCGGTGTCGAACTGCGCCAGCTGGCGTTCGCTACGCGGATCGTCGGGCTCGGAGGCCGAGCCGAGGTGGCTGAGCAGCAGGGTGATTTCGAGCGGGCCGAGGCCGCCGGGCGCCTGGAAGAGGGCCCCGAGTTCCTGGGCGGTGAGACCCTGGCGGTTCATGCCGGTGTCGACGTTGAGGGCCACGGGGCGGCGGGCGCCGCCGGCCACGCGGGCCATGGCCTCGCGGACCTGGGGGACGGTGGCGAGGACCGGCGTGAGGTCGGCGGCAGCCAGGCGGTCCCAGGCGCCGCCGACGAGGCCGTCGAGGACGTAGAGGGTGGCGGCGGGGCCCAGGGCCGCGCGCAGGGCCTCGCCCTCGGCCAGGCGGGCGACGAAGAAGCTGCGCGCGCCCTCGGTCTGCAGGCGGCGCGCGACCGGAGCGGCGCCGAGGCCGTAACCGTCGGCCTTGACCACGGGCGCCACCGCGGCGCCCGCGGCGTCGGTTTTGATCTGGCGGTAATTGTGCGCCAGCGCATCGAGGTCGATCGTCAACCGGGCGCGGTCGGGGGAAGCCATCGCGGTCAGGCTAGAGTGTTCCGTGGGTTCATGAAAACGGGCGGTCAGGCGCTTCTCCTCACCCGTAGGGGGAGG
>CAZBXO010000396.1:0-1691 GCA_964495645.1 uncultured Phenylobacterium sp.
GAGGATGACGTTCCTACTTCAGCGGATTGCTCATGGCGGCCGGCGCCGGCTCGGGGGCGGTCCGCGCGGGGCCGCTGTGGGCGGGGGGCGGATCTTGAGGGCCAGGCCCGATCCTCGGGTCAAGCCCGAGGAGCCGGCGGCCAGCAGGGACGCGCGGCGGTTCGCCGGCGCCTCGACCGGCGCGGCCTTCGCGCGGTCGAGGATCTCGCGCAGGGACGGCAGCGTCGCCGTGCGCAGGGCCGCCGGCAGGCGCTCGCCCATGTCGGTTGCGGCGCGCTCGACGGCGCCGAGGGTCTGGATCAGCGCCGGGAAGCTGGCGGTCTCGGTCTCGCGGTCCCGGTCGCTGTCGGCGGTGTCGCGGTCGCGCAGGTCGTCGCGCTCGTCGTCCCGCTCGCGATCGCCGCGGATCGGCATGGCCATCGCCGCGGCCAGCGGCTGTCCCAGCTTGAGCTTCAGCGCGATCCCGATCCGCATGGCGCGGAAGCAGCGGTCGAACAGCTCGAAGTACTCGAGCTCGCGCGCCTCGTCGTCGCTCGCCTGAGCCTTGTCGGCGAACGCCATCCCGAACGCATGCGCGCACGCCACCATGTCGCTCAGCAGGGCGGCGTCGGGACGGGAGTTGGCGGCGGCTGCGTTCATTCGGAACAAAGATAGAACAATGCAACAAGGGCGTCAAGTGTGGCGCCTTGATACAAGTGACTTTATGTTCCCAGTTTGTTCAAGCGAGGAGGCCTTCGGACCGCCGCCGCGAATTATCGTAGCTACGATTATTGACGGGTGCGTTTTCCGTAGTTACATTATTGGAGCGCAAAGGTGCGCATCACCTACGACCCGGAGAAGCGCGCAAAGACGCTCGCGGAGCGCGGGCTCAACTTCGAGGATGCGCCGAAGGTTTTCGAAGGCGATATCTTCGAGGTCGAGGACGACCGGTACGATTACGGCGAGACCCGCTGGCAAACTATGGGTCGGTTGAGGGGGGTGATGGTGATGGTGGTCTGGACGAAGCGTCCGGGCGCCCGCCACATCATCTCGATGCGAAGGTGCAATGACGGGGAACGGCAGAGATACGAAGTCAGACTGGGTGGACCCGGATGATGCGCCGGAGTGGACCGATGAGGTCTTCGATCGGGCGGGCATCTATCGGGGCGGCAAGCTCGTCCGCCCGGCCCAAGGCACGCTCACCCGTCGAGGTCGCCCGCCGCTTGAGAACCCGAAGCGCCAGGTGACCCTGCGCCTGGACGGCGACCTGATCGACCGCCTGCGGGCGACAGGACCAGGCTGGCAGACGCGGGTGAACGAGATCCTGAAGAAGGCGGTGGGGGAGTAGCGCCCAGCTCTCCTCGCGAGAGAGGGGAGCCCTTCGATCCCATGGTCGAGCCGAGCCGGCCCCGGATTTCAAGTCAAGGACGGCCCCGAAGGCGCCGCCGCGGGGCGGGCGGCCTGCCGGCGCTCCTTGAGTTGAAATCCGAGGCCGGCAAGATGGCATCCATGGGATGTAAGGCTGGGTGGGTCAGCTAGAGCTGACCACCGCGGGGGCGGGGGCGCGATGCGGTGGATGATGGTGGCGGCATGCGCCGGATTGCTGACGGGCGCGCCCGCGGCCCACGCTCAGGGGGCTTCGGCCGCGATGGACTGCGGCGCCGTCGGCGCGGCGCAGATCCGGACCACGCTCTACTTCGGGACGCTGCGGC
>CAZBXO010000397.1:0-1672 GCA_964495645.1 uncultured Phenylobacterium sp.
CCAGAACTGCCGCGTCTCCGGGTGGGCCTCGGCCGACGGCGAGCGCCTCGACGCCACCGGCTGGCTCGGCACCCGCGACCGATCCTGGGGTATCCGCCCGGTCGGCGCGCCCGACCCGCAGCCGACGCCGGGCGGCGGCCTCTCCGGCTTCTTCTGGCAGTGGACGCCGGTCAACTTCGAAGACCGCTCGGTCTTCTTCCACGTGAACGCTGACATCGACGGCAAGCCCTGGAATACCCGCGCGGTGATCCTCCGGGATGGCGCGCCGGCGCACGGCGGTTGGGAGACCGAGGCGGCCGAGATGGAAATCGAGCTGATCCCCGGCACGCGGCACGCGAAACACGGGACGTTGACCATCCCGCTCGCCCAGGGCTCCGCCAAACTCAAGTTCGAGCCGGTGCAGACCTTCCTGATGCGCGGCATCGGCTACGGCGGCGAGTGGCGACACGGCGCACTGAAGGGCGAGCTGGCGGTGGCCCGCGAGGACATCGACCTCACGGCCGT
Organism: uncultured Phenylobacterium sp.; assembly: GCA_964495645.1. GTDB lineage: Bacteria > Pseudomonadota > Alphaproteobacteria > Caulobacterales > Caulobacteraceae > Phenylobacterium. Next base: position 505 of record CAZBXO010000397.1, read on the forward strand.
CGACATGGCGGCTCCTGAGAACCTGCACATCCAGGCGATCTCAAGGGTGACGATGAGCGCGCCCAACGAGCCCGACCGGGTCGGTGTCGGCGTCTTCGAGCAGCTGATCGCGGGGCCTTACCGGCCGCTCGGGCTCTGATGCGGCGGGCGCTGGCCGCGGCGCTGGTGGCGCTGGCGCTGCCGGCCCAGGCGGCCGACCTCTCGCCGGGAAGCTGGCCGGCGTCGGAGCGGGCGCGGCTGGAACGTGCGGAGCTGTTTTCGCGGCCGCAGGCGGCGCGGACGATCCAAGGCCGCGAGCTCGTCTCGGCCACCCTGTCGCCGGTGGCGGTCCACGTGGGCGTGGAGGCGCTGCGCCAGGGGGGCACTGCGGCAGATGCGGCGGTCGCCGTGGCGCTGACCCAGATCGCCACCGACCTCGGCGCGGTGGTTTCGTACGCCGGCGTCGCGGAACTCATCTACTACGAAGCCCGCACTGGACGGGTCCACGCCCTAGACGCGGGTTGGGGCGCCTATGCCGGCGAGCGCGACCCGGCCTCGATCCCGGTGATGGACGTGAGCCGGGTCACCGGCGCGGCCTCGGCGGCGGTGGCCGGGCCCCAAGGCCGCAAGACCCTGGCGCCCGGCTTCATGGCCGGGATGGCCGCCGCGCACCGGCGGTTCGGCCGCCTGCCGTGGGCCGACTTGTTTCAGCCGTCGATCTGGTACGCCGAGCAGGGCCTGCCGGTGACGCCGCTGCTGGGCGCCTACTTCGGCCTGCAGGCGAAGCAGCTGTCGCGCACCGAGGAGGGCCGGCGCTTCCTGGCCCAAGCCGGCGGCGCGACGCCGAAGTACGGCGACCGGTTCGTGCAGCCGCAGCTGGCGGCGTTGCTGAAAGGCGTCGCCGCTCAGGGGCCGCGCTACATGTACGAGGGCCCCTGGGCGCGAACGTACGTGGACGTGGTCCGCCGGGAAGGCGGCGCGGTCACGCTCGCCGACCTGAAGGGGTATCGGCCGATCTGGGAGACGCCGCAGTCGGTCCGTTATGGCGACGCGACCGTGGTCGGGCCCGGCCGCGACAACCTCGGTGGGACCGCCGTGCTGAAGGCCCTCGAACGGCTGGATGCTCAGCCGCCGCCTGGCGTCTACTGGCGCGACCCGGCCGCCTTCGAGGCCTACGCCCGTGCGGTGC
>CAZBXO010000398.1:0-1664 GCA_964495645.1 uncultured Phenylobacterium sp.
GGCGCGGGCGCGGGCTTCGGCGGCGGCGGCGCGGTCGCCGGCGGCGGCGGCTCGGCGCGGGCGGTCACCACCTTCACCGGCGCGCCGGGCCGATCCACCGGCGCCGTCGGCATGGCCACCGTCTCGGCGGTGGGCGCCAGCGGCCGCTGGAAGCCGGGCGTGCAGGCCAGCCGCCAGATCGACTCCAGCGGCGTGCCGCCCTGCGGGATCCGCCAGTCGGTCTCGGCCGGACGGATCGGGCGGCCGCCGCCGATCAGGTTGCGCTCGGTGTAGCCGGTGGTCTCGCCCAGCCGCACCTTGCGCGCCGCGCAGTCGGCGCTGACCGAGACATGCCAGGAGAGCACGCCCTCGCGGGCGGCGGCCTCGGCGCTGACCGCCTCGGCGCGGACCACGACGCGCGCGCCCTTCGGCTCCTGGGTCGGGTAGACGCTGATCACCGCGGTCACCGCCGAGGGGCTGACCGCCACCACCTGCACCGGGGTGATGTCGGTCTCCTTGCGCAGCCAGGCCGTGAGGCCGTCGGCCTCGAGGTTGGCCGGGAAGGCAGGCGGCGCGGCGGCGGCCGGCGCAGCGGCCGCCAGCGCCCATGCCGCCCCGATCAACGCCCTGCCCCATGCCGCCATGCGCCGATCATCCACCGGCGCGGGGGGTTCGGGCAAGGCTTGAAGGGAGGGGGAGACCGGCTCCGCTGGGGGTCCAGGGAATGCGAGGGGGAGTGGCGGAGCCGGTCTGGCGGTCGCCCGTCGAGGGGGGCTTGGGAGGCGGCCGCACCCGAAGAACGCCGATCCGGGGCGGCGGTTCCGGCGCCGCCGGCGGTCATTGCGCAAGCGCCGCCTCCAGCTTGCCCAGGGTGTTCCAGTTGCGTCCGGTCCCGGTCACGCCGAGCGTCTTCTCGACGGCGGTGAGCAGCAGCCGCGACGTTCCGATCCCGGCCGGATAGGCCGCGTAGAGGCAGCCCGGGCCGAGGGCCACGCGCTCGCCGGCGAGGCAGAAGCGCTCGAGGGCGTCCACGCCGGCCCGGGGCTCGCCGCGCAGGAAGCAGACCGTCAGGTGGCTGGGATCGTCGCGGGCCATGTCCGGCCACGGATTGGCGGAGCGGACGGCGCGCAGCTGGGCCAGGTCGCGCACCAGGACCGGCGTCGGCAGGCCGTGGCGGGCCAGCAGCGCTTCGAGGGCGGCCTCGGCGGCGGCGGGCGCGAGGTCCGTGCCGACCACGGCGTTGCCGCTGGCGAGCAGGGTCTGCGGCTCTGCGAAACCGCCGTCGGCCAGCAGGCGCCTCAGGTCCGCCATCGCCAGCTTGCGGCCGCCGACGTTCACCGCGCGCAGGAGGACCGCGAGCCGCCTCATGCGACGCCCTCTCCTCCCCCATTGGGGGAGGGGGACCGCCGCAGGCGGTGGAGGGGGCTTCGCGCCGGACGCCGAGCGCGGGATCGTTCCCCCTCCACCATGCTGCGCATGGTCCCCCTCCCCCTTCGGGTGAGGAGAGGGCGCGGGGGCGCGTGAGGCGTCAAATGCCGGCCTCCCACGCGAGGAACTCCGGGGTCTGCAGGAGGCGTTGGGCGTAGGCGCCGGCCGCTCCGGTGTCGCCGTAGTCGGTGAGGCGCACGCCGTAGGTGCGCAGGCGCGTGGCGACCGGGGTGTAGAAGGCGTCGGCGATCGACCAG
>CAZBXO010000399.1:0-1654 GCA_964495645.1 uncultured Phenylobacterium sp.
GAGGGAGCCTGCGGCTGCACGCCGGCTCCCGCACCGCCGGACGCGGGCGGTCTAGAACCGGCCCCAACGAGTGTGGGGCTTACGATGCGCGGATCCCTCGGGCTGCCGTCCTTCTGGCTGAAGGTCGCCTTCATCGCCGGCCTGGTCGCCCTGGCGGACTGGCTGCTCTACGCGGGCGGGGGACCTGGCGCGAACCTCGGCTATCTGGCGCTCACCTGGACGGCTGCCCTCGCTCTGGCCATTCCCGCGACCTTCCACAATCGCGCGGGACGGATCGCGCTCGTCGCTGCGGCTTTCTTCGCGCTCCTGCAGATCGAGCGGCCCAGCGGTGTCGGCCTGCTGCTTTACGCGGTCGCCATGGGCGTTGCGGCCCTGTCGCCGCGGGCCGCGCCCGGAGTCGACGTGTGGGCGTGGGCGCAGCGACTGGTCGCGGCGGGCGCGCAGGCCTTCTGGGGACCGTTCCTGGACCTGCGGCGGCTGGCACGCGTGCGGTCCCACCGGGGTGGCCTGGCGATTGCGGCGATCGCCCTGGCGGCGCTGCTGCCCCTCGCGGGCGTTATCGTCTTCGCCAGCCTGTTCAGCGCCGCCAATCCGCTGATCGCCAAGGCGCTGGCGGGGGTCCGGCTGCCGGATCTCGAACTCGACCGCTTCCTGTTCTGGGGACTGGCCGCCTACATGGTCGGCGCGTCGCTGCGACCGCGCAGTCTGCGCAAGACGCTGGCCGTTCCCGAAGCGAGGCTGGAGATGCGCGGCGTGGGCGCAGCCTCGGTCACGATTTCGCTGGCCCTCTTCAACGCCCTCTTCGCCCTCCAGAACGGGCTCGACATCGCGTTCCTGTGGACCGGCGCGAACCTGCCCGAAGGCGTGACTTTTGCCGAGTACGCCCACCAGGGCGCCTATCCGCTGATCGCCACCGCGATCCTGGCGGCGCTCTTCGTGCTCGTCTTCCTGAGGCCGGGGTCGGCCACCGCCGCATCGCCACTCGTGCGCGGCCTGGTCGTGGTGTGGATCGCCCAGAACCTCTTCCTGGTAGCCTCCACGATCCTGCGGACCATTGACTACGTCGACGCCTATTCGCTGACCCGCATGCGCATCGCGGCGCTGCTGTGGATGGCGCTGGTCGCGGTCGGCCTGATCCTCGTGCTGTGGCGGCTGCTGCACGCGAAGTCCGCGAAGTGGCTGGTCAACGGCAATGCGATGGTCCTCGGCGCGGTCCTGCTCGTCTGCAGCGTCGTCGACCTGGGGTCCGTCACCGCCAGCTGGAACGTCCACCATGCCCGCGAGGTCGGTGGCCGGGGCGTGGACCTGGACCTCTGCTACCTGCGCACGCTCAAGGGCGCGGCCGTCGTGCCGCTGAGCGAGATCGAGCGCGGTCCTTACGAGGAGGTCTTCAAGGCGCGCGTGGCCTACACCCGGCGCCTCCTGATGGCGGAAATGGCCAAGCCGCTGGACGACTGGCGCCGCTGGCGCTGGCGCGATGCGCGCCGGCTGACGGTCGCCGAGGCGCAGACCGGTGAACCCCCATTCAAGCCCGACACGCGCGGCCGCGACTGCCACGGAGTCCTGGTCGCGCCGCCGACCGCCCCGTTGACGCCCAAAGCGAACCCCGGAACATGAGCGCCATGGCCCACGTCCTCGTCGTCGACGACGACCC
>CAZBXO010000400.1:0-1643 GCA_964495645.1 uncultured Phenylobacterium sp.
GGGCATGGCCCGGGAACCCATGCACGCCGAGCCACCTGAGGTTCCGCACCGCAGTGGCCATCCGGCCGGAGCGTGCTCCAACCCGGCGTTGGTCCGGCCTTGCCCCTGAACGGCCGCCGTGCGGAACGCCCGACGAGCCTGTGCGCATGGGTTCCCGGCCCAGGGCCGGGAATGACGTTCATGTGGGGCTGGCCGGCGCGCGCTTTGAGCGGCTGGGTCCCGGATCGACCTGCGGCCATCCGGGATGACGGGTGTGTTTCATTAACCCTGCCCGCTCCGGGTCCATTAACTCTGGCCGCTTAACGTTACCGCTCCCGAAACGCCTGGAGGGGGCGGGATGCAGCGGTCGCACTTCGACCTGATCGTCATCGGTTCCGGCCCGGCCGGACGGCGCGCGGCCGTGCAGGCCGCCAAGCTGCGCAAGCGCGTGCTGGTCGTCGAAAAGGGCCGCCGGGTGGGTGGCGTCTCGGTGCACACCGGCACCATTCCCTCCAAGACCCTGCGCGAGACGGTGCTCAACCTCTCCGGCTGGCGCGAGCGGGGCTTCTATGGCCGCGCCTACCGCGCCAAGCAGGACATCACCGCCGACGACCTGCGCATGCGCCTGCGCATCACCCTCGACCACGAGGTGGACGTGCTGGAGCACCAGTTCGCCCGCAACGCAGTGGAGACGGTGATCGGCTCGGCCCGCTTCCTCGACCCGAACCGCATTGCCGTGGAAGGGCCGCAAGGCAGCCAGGTGTTCACCGCCGACCGCTTCCTGATCGCGGTCGGCACCAAGCCCTACCGGCCCGAGCACATCGGCTTCGACGGCGAGAACATCGTCGACAGTGACGAAATCCTCGACCTCACCCGCATCCCGCGCCAGCTGGTGGTGGTGGGCGCGAGCGTCATCGGCGTCGAGTACGCCTCGATCTTCTCGGCCCTGGACGTGAAGGTCACCCTGATCGAGCCGAATCCCGAGATGCTGCCTTTCCTGGACCGGGAGCTCGCCGACGAATTCGTGCACGACCTGCGCGACCGCGGCGTCGCGATCCGGTTCGGCGCCAAGGTCACCTCCGCCGTCGTCGAGGGGCCGGAAGCCTGCCGGGTGAACCTGGCCGACGGCAGGCAGCTGTTCGCCGACATGGTGCTGTTCTCGCTGGGCCGCACCGGCGCGGTGGAGGGCCTGGGCCTCGACGCCTGCGGCCTGGAGGCGGACGCGCGGGGCAAGCTCGCCGTCGACAAGGCGACCTTCCAGACCGAGGTGGACCACATCTACGCGGCCGGCGACATCATCGGCTTCCCGAGCCTGGCCTCCACCTCGATGGAGCAGGGCCGCATCGCCGCCTGCCACGCCTTCAACGCCCCGGCGCACGAACCTCCGGAGTTCTTCCCATACGGCATCTACTCGGTGCCGGAGATCTCCACGATCGGCATGACCGAGGAGGAGGCGCGCGACCGCGGCATTCCCTACGAGTGCGGCGTGGCGCGGTTCCGCGAGACCAGCCGGGGCCACATCATGGGCATCGAGAGCGGCTTCATGAAGATGCTGTTCGCGCTGGAGACGCGCCGTCTCCTGGGCGTGCACATCATGGGCGAAGGCGCGACCGAGCTGATCCACATCGGCCAGGCGGTGCTGAACCTGGAAGGCACGCTCGAGT
>CAZBXO010000401.1:0-1643 GCA_964495645.1 uncultured Phenylobacterium sp.
GTCGAGAGTCTCGAGACCCTGATCCTCGAACTGATCGGCCGCGCGGGGGCGCAGGGCGATGTCAGCGTGGTCGAACGCGCCCAGGGCGTGGACGCCCTGGCCCAGCAGCTGCGAAGGCTCGCGGCTGTCGCCGCGGACCTGGCGTCCGGCGAGACCGATCCCGAACCGCTGAAGGAGACGCTCGCGATGCTGGCCCGCCGGGTCGGTCCGGCCGGCAAGGCGTCGGCCGGCGAGATCGACCTCTTCTGAATCCCGGCGCGCCGGCGACGGCTGCGCCCTCCGCAACCGGAAGGTGGCCGCCCACTCGCCCATCGCGGGAAGAAACCTGCCTCTTTGGTAGTCTGGAGCCTGACCATCACACCAGATTGTCATGCTGCGCTGCGGCGTGGTTCTTGCGGGTCGTCAGTGTTCGCTTTGCATGAGCCGTCGAAAATGCGCCGTTTCCGGAAAACCCGACTGCACGCCGCCGCCGCAACCTTTGCGGTGTTGGCGCTCGGCGCTGCGACGCCGGCCATCGCCCTGACGATCCATCCGACAGCCGCGGTCGCCTCGTCGCAGTACCCAGGCTATGACGCCGGCTACGCGATCGACTTCGGTCCGAACGCCGCGGTGACGGACTGGGCGGCCTTCTCGACCGGCGTCGGGTCGTACATAGATGTGGCCCTTGGCGGCCCCTTCCAACTGACCGGCGCGCGGGTCGTGGACCGGGTGACGTCCGGGGGCAGCAACGGCGGCTATGTCGGCGGCGTGTTCGACTACTCGACCCAGATATCTCTGCAGGCGATCAGCGGCCTCGGCGGCTCCGTTGTCGGCGCGGCTCAAATCTTCAGCTTCGGCCAGCCTGGCGGACCCTCCGATTTCATCCACGACCTCACGTTCGCCAGCCCCATCGCGGCGGACTTCATCCGCTACCAGGTGTTGGCCGCCAACGGATCGAACCCCGGCCTGTCGAATATCAGCTTTCTGACCGCAGACCCTCAGGCGCCTGCGCCGGTGCTCGGACCCAACCTGTTGACCAACGGCTCGTTCGAGGCCGGGAACACGGGGTTTGTATCTGGCTACACCTTCATCGACGCACCCGGTCCCTCGGCCATGTACATGCCGGCGACCTACGCCATCGACGTCGACCCGAACGCTTACCATGGCGCGTGGGCCAGCTTTGGCGATCATACGAGCGGCGCAGGCGCAATGATGATCGTGAATGGCGCGCTGAACGCCAGCGCGTTGCTCTGGTCGCAGACAGTGGCCGTTCAAGTGGGCCGCGCCTACGACTTCAGCGCATGGATCGCCTCGACCTATACGGCCAGCCCAGCGAGCGTCGGCGTCTTCATCAACGGCGTTTCGATCGGCAACCTCCTGGCCGGTTCGACGACAGGCCAGTGGACGGCCTTTAGCTACGGCTGGAACTCGGGCGCCGCGACCTCGGCCACCCTCCAGCTCTTCGACCTCAACGAAGAGTGGTCGGGCAACGACTTCGCCCTGGACGACCTCCGCTTCAGCGCCGTCGGCGTCCCTGAACCCTCCACCTGGGCGCTGACGGTCATCGGCTTCGGCCTGATGGGGACCATGTTCCGTCGTCGCGCGGCGTTTTCCGCCGCCTCTTAGCCGCGCCCGCCGGTCCCGACCTACGCAAGCTTGCCGCC
>CAZBXO010000402.1:0-1635 GCA_964495645.1 uncultured Phenylobacterium sp.
CGCACCTCGACGCCGGCGGCGCCGTGGGTGTGCGTCCGCTCCGACCACAAGAAGCACGCTCGCCTCGCCATCCTCAGCCACCTGGCCCACATGCTCGCCCCGCCGGAGGTCAGCCGCGACGTCCCGCCCCCCGATCCCGACGTCCTGTTCCCGTTCGAGATCGCGGCGCTGACCGATGGACGGCTCGAGCGTTAGCGCCTTGGGTGGGCCAAGGTGCGACTGCCTGCCGCGGCGAGTCCCGAAATGTTCCGCCGCCGCTCTCGGTAAGGCAACGCTTGTTAACCATTCGTTGACGGATGCTTGTTCGATCTTTGTTCGATCGCTAGCCTCTCCCGCGAGTCGCTGGACGGAGCGCCGATGAAGGATGTCCTGACGCCGGGCGAGGCCCGCCGCATCGCGCTGGCGGCGCAGGGCTTTGGCGCGCGACCGGACGGCGAGATCGGCCGACGCCAACTTCTGAAGCTGGTCGAGCGGCTGGGGGTGATCCAGATCGACTCCGTCAACGTGGTGTCGCGCACACACTATCTGCCGGCCTTCTCGCGTCTCGGCGCCTATCCGCGGACGTTGCTGGAGGAGCTGGCCTGGGCGAAGAAGCGGCCGCTGTTCGAGTACTGGGCGCATGAGGCGTCGCTACTGCCGGTCACCGCCCAGCCCCTGTTCCGCTGGCGCATGCAGGACGCCCATGACGGCGCCGGCGTCTGGAAGGGGATCGCCCGGTTCCTGCGCGAGCGGCGGGACTTCTGCGATCGGGTGCTGGCCGAGATCCGCGACCGCGGGCCGATGTCGGCCGGCGAGATCGAGGGCGGCCACAAGGGCGAGGGCGGCTGGTGGGGCTGGTCGGAGGCCAAGCGCGCCGTCGAGGGCTTGTTCTGGACCGGGGAGCTCACCACCGCCACGCGGCGCGGGACGTTCGAGCGGGTCTACGGCCTGCCGGAGAGGGTGCTCCCGAAGGCGATCCATGGCGCGCCGACGCCGCCCCGCGACGCGGCCCAGCGAGAGCTGCTGAAGATCGCGGCCCGGGCCATGGGCGTCGGGACCGAATTCGACCTTCGCGACTACTTCCGCATGCCGGTGGCCGACGCCAAGGCGCGCATCGCCGAACTGGTCGATGCCGGCGACGTCATCCCGGTGAAGGTGAAGGGCTGGCGCGAACAGGCCTACCTCGATCCGGGCGCGCGCTGGGCGCGGAAGATCGAGGCGCAGGCGCTGCTCTCGCCGTTCGACAACCTGATCTGGTACCGCGAGCGCACCGAGCGGATGTTCGGCGTGCGCTTCCGCATCGAGATCTACGTCCCCGCCGAGAAGCGCCAGCACGGCTACTACGTCCTGCCGTTCCTGGAGGGCGACGCGCTGACCGCCCGCGTCGACCTCAAGGCCGACCGCAAGGCCGGCGCCCTCCTGGTGCAGTCCGCCCACGCCGAGCCCTGGGCCTCGGCCGCGACGCCGGAACGTCTGGCGGCGGAACTCAAACTCATGGCCGGCTGGCTGGGCCTGGAGGCGGTGACGGTGCGGCGACGGGGAGATCTGGCGGCCAGGCTCGCGAAGGCGCTCGGCTGACCTGCTCCTCCCAGCCAGGCCCTAGGCCCAGCCCTCCGTCACCGCATGCAGCCGGGCGTAGGCGCCGCCCTTCTCCAC
>CAZBXO010000403.1:0-1627 GCA_964495645.1 uncultured Phenylobacterium sp.
CCCACTCGTAGGCGAACAGCTTGCCGGTCCGGCCGAGGCCGCACTGGATCTCGTCATAGATCAGCAGCGTCCCGGTCTCGTCGCACAGCCTGCGGATCGCCGAGAGCTGGGCCTCCGTCCACGACCGCGCCCCGCCCTCGCCCTGCACCGGCTCCAGGATGATCGCTGCGGTGGTCGGGCCGACCATCTCGCGCAACCCCTCCAGGTCGCCGAACTTGGCCTGCACGAAACCCGGCATGCGCGGGCCGAAGCCCTCCAGGTAGCTGGCGTTGCCGGAGGCGTTCACCGCCGCCAGCGTGCGGCCGTGGAAGCTGCCGTCGAAGCCGATGATGTCGATCCGCTCCGGCTGGCCTTTGGCCCAGTGATACTTGCGCGCGGTCTTGATGGCGCACTCGATAGCCTCGGTCCCCGAATTGGTCATGAAGACCACGTCGGCGAACGTGTGCTCGGTCAGCATCGCGGCCAGCTTCTCCTGGCCCGGGATCGTGAAGATGTTGGAGACGTGCCAGAGCTTCTCGGCCTGTTCCTTGAGCACGGCCACCAGCTTGGGATGCGCATGGCCCAGCGCGTTCACCGCGATCCCGGCCATGCAGTCGAGGTAGGCCTCGCCGTCGGTGGTGAAAAGGCGCGCGCCCTCGCCTCGCTCGAACGCCAGCGGGGTGCGCTGATAGACACCCATGATGTGGTCGCTGGGAACGGGCGCGGCTTGCGTCGCGGGCTTTTCGGTCACGGCTGGCCCTCCAAATAGGAACGTCCCCGCGCGCGGACGCATGCGGGGACCGGAAGGCCTGCGCTTTTCGTTGCGCGACGCTGCTATGTCAATGTTTTCAGCGCGGCCGTGGGTGGGAGAGCACCCAGGCGATCGCCAGGGCGACGCCGATGTGGGCGGCGATGTCCCCGACCGAGAGCAGGCCCTTCCACTGCCACGGATTGCCGAACCGCAGCGGCAGGACGCCCAGGTACATCACGCCATAGAGGACAAGGCCGTAGAGGGCGCCCCAGGCCAGCCACCGGCGGCGGAGCGCCGGCAGGATCCGCGCGCCGATCGCATAGGCCAGCGCCATCACGATGGCGATCCCGAAGTGGGTGACGATGCCGAGGCCGGCGGTGGCCCAGCCGCCGTCGCCGGCCGCTTTGCCGAGCCAGCCCGACGCCACGCCCTGCCACAGTTTCTCGATCGTGCGGCCGCGGATCGTGGCCATCGTGCAGGCGTATAGGAAGTCGACCGCGCCGCCGGCCAGGCCCGCCAGCACGATCCGCGACAGCGGCGGAAGGCCGGGAGAGGGGGCGGACGCGGGCTCGGCGGCGGCGGTCATGGTGCCAAGCTGCGCCGCATCCGTCCGCAAGCGCGAGCACGTTCTGCTGACGCCGCCGCGGCCGCACTTTGACTCCCGCGCGGTCTTGGGCGCCCTTGAGCCCATGCGCTTTGCCGCCGAGCCGCAGCTGACCCTGGGCGCCGTCCGCGAGTGGGGCGGGTTCGCGGTGCGCCGCGCCTCGGCCACGCCGGGCCGCTACCTCTCGCAGCCCGCGCCCGACCACCGGCTGATCGCCTACCTGACGCCGGACGTCCCCACCGACTGCGCCTGCGACGGCGTGCGCCAGGTGCGGGTCCAGGATCCCTTCGACT
>CAZBXO010000404.1:0-1609 GCA_964495645.1 uncultured Phenylobacterium sp.
GCCTGGGGCGCCACAAACCGATGGCCGAGGACGTCAGCTTCATGCGGTGGTTAGCCAGCCGGATAGGTGACCTCATACTGCAGGTTGACGATGCCGGCAAGAGTGGACTCGGCACGGAGCAGACGGAGCGTAGAGCGGGGGGCGCCGGCGGCGAGGGGACGTCCGCCGCCCAGCACCACAGGCATTACGGCGATCTCGACGAGGTCCACCGCCCGCGCAGCTAGCAGGCTGCCGAAGAGCTGCCCCCCACCAAAGAGCCAGATGTCCCGGCCGGTCTCGGCACGCAAGCCCTGGACGACCGCGCCAGCGTCGGCCGCGATGACGTTGACCGTGGGGTGATCGGCCGGGTTGAGAGTGCGGGAAAAGACGTAGATTCGCCAGCCTGGGGGCCAGGGTGGGGCGCCCGGCTTGCGGGCGAGCTCGTAGGTGTGGCGGCCGAGAAGCGCGGTGTCGAACGCGGCAAAGATCGCGGGAAAGTCCACGGAGGGGTCCGGAACGATCCAGTCGATCTCGCCGTGAGGGCCGGCGATGTAGCCGTCGAGGCTCGCCGCGAGGCGGTAGCGGACGCGACGCAAGGGACAGGGTCTCAGGTGGATGGTGGAGGCTGGCTAACGACCCCGCATAAGCTGCGCCCCGAGGCGCGTTCGCGCCAGCGAACGGGCCACCGTCCGGTGGTCCGGAGGACCACACAAACCGATGGCCGAGGACGTCAGCTTCATGCGGTGGTTAGGCAGCAGCAGGGCCGGTCTCGGGGCGGCCCGGCCAAGCTCGTTACCGGCCGGTGCGCCGATGGTGCCCGCGGATGAGGGCCGCCGCAGCTCGGACGAGCGCCGCGTTGTCGGCGGCCGGCGTCCCGTCGGGGAGGACGGTCACGTCTTCCAGGCCGGTGCGGATCCCGTGCCCCCGCTCGAGGCCGCGCCGATTGATCGCCCAACAGGCCACGCCGTACCCATGATGGACCTGCTCCACGGTGATCCCTCCAGCCACGAGGGTCTCCTCCATGGCAGCCGCGTGACGCAGGGCGACCGCCGGCTCTTCGTCGAGCGGCTCAAGGAGGACCCGGCGGCACCGCCCGGCCAGGCCGGAGCGCACGAAGGCGTGAGCGTCCTCCGGCGTCAGCAGCCCAGCTTCAATCGCGACCCCTCGGGCCAGCAGGAGGTCACAGAGTTCCTGTATTCCCGGCTCCCCCTGATTGGCGGTGATGAGGTCGGGCAGCTCGTTCCAGGCTGCGACGACCCGGAGCCGGTCCTGCGGGTCCGGGACAATGGTCGCCGAGGTGGTCAAGGAGATGGGGACGCCGGGGCAGCGCGCGCGGATGGCCCGGAGAACCGCCGCGCAGGCGTCGGCGTCGAGGGACTCACGGCCAGCCTGGTCGAAGGCATGGACGTGGACCGAGTGTGCGCCCGCGGTCACGGCGGCATCGGCAGCGTGGGCAAGGCCGGTTGGGGAGCGCGGGGCGGCTGGATGGACGCGATCCCCGTTGAGGGCGACCTGCAGGAAGGTGGCGGGCGGCACGAGGTAGCGTGTGACCTGGTGGGGAGTGTGGGGCCCGGCTGCTGCCTAACGACCCCGCATAAGCTGCGGATCGAGGCGCGTTCGCGCAAGCGAA
>CAZBXO010000405.1:0-1588 GCA_964495645.1 uncultured Phenylobacterium sp.
GGAACGGGCGGGTTGTCCACATTCGCCCCACAGCAAGGATGCCGCAGATGGTTCGCCTCGCCCGAGAATCGCTGGCCTTTGTGTCTGTCGCCAGCTTTGTCTGGATGGTCTGTCAGGTGGCCGGCGCCGTGAGCTAACGCGGCCCGCCACCCATGCGCATGGGGGAGTTGGCGGGCTTGAGCGAGGACGGCGGCGGTTTCGTCCACCTGAGGGTCCGGTCGGCCTACTCCCTGCTCGAAGGGGCGATCAAGGCCGACAAGATCGGGGGCCTCGCGCGGGCCGACGGCATGCCGGCGGTGGCGCTGACGGACCGCGGCAACCTGTTCGGAGCGCTGGAGTTCTCGGTCGCCACCAAGGAGGCCGGCGTACAGCCGATCGTGGGCTGCGCAGTGCCGGTGCGCGGGATCGGCGAGAAGGCGACCGAACGCTGGGCGAAGACGCCGACCGTAGTGCTGCTGGCCCAGGACGAGCGCGGCTACCTGAACCTCTGCGAGCTCTCCTCGAAGGCCTACCTCGAGGTCGACGCAGCCGAGGAGCCGCACGTGACCTGGGAGACCGTGGTCGCGCATGGCGAGGGGCTGATCCTGCTTTCCGGCGGGCCGGACGGTCCGATCGATCCGCTGTTCGTCGCCGGCAAGGACAAGGAGGCCCGCGCGGCGCTTGCGGCTATGGCCGCGGCGTTCCCGGGACGGTTCTACGTCGAGCTGCAACGCCACGGGACTCAGGACGAAGCGGTGGCCGAGCCGGGGCTGGTGGGCTTCGCCTACGAGTGCGACGTCCCGCTGGTCGCCACCAACGACGTCTATTTCAAGCACGCCGGCATGTACCAGGCGCACGATGCGCTGCTCTGCATCGCCGACGGCGCCTTTGTGGGCCAGGATGAACGCCGGCGGGTGACCGCCGAGCACGCGTTCAAGTCCGCGGCGGAGATGCGGGCGCTGTTCGAAGACCTGCCGGAGGCCTGCGACAACACCCTCGATATTGCGCGGCGCTGCGCCTTCGCGGTGAAGAAGCGCGACCCGCTGCTCCCGCGGTTCACCGCCGACGCCGGCCGCTCCGAGGCTGACGAACTGGCGCACCAGGCGCGTGAGGGCCTGAAGGCGCGCATGGCGGCGGGCCGCGCCAACGCCTTCCCCGTGGGGGACTACGAAGCGCGGCTGGAGCGGGAGATCCAGGTCATCACCCAGATGGGGTTCCCCGGCTACTTCCTGATCGTCTCGGACTTCATCAAGTGGGCGAAGGCGCGCGGCATCCCGGTGGGGCCTGGCCGCGGCTCTGGCGCCGGTTCGCTGGTCGCCTACTCGCTGACCATCACTGACCTCGATCCGCTGCAGTATGGCCTGCTGTTCGAGCGCTTCTTGAACCCCGAGCGCGTCTCGATGCCGGACTTCGACATCGATTTCTGCCAGGAGCGGCGTGAGGAGGTGATCAGTTACGTCCAGCAGCGCTACGGCGTGGACAAGGTCGCCCAGATCATCACCTTCGGCACGCTGCAGGCCCGCGCGGTGCTGCGCGACGTGGGCCGCGTGCTGCAGCTGCCGCTGGGCCAGGTGGACCGCCTGGCCAAGATGGTGCCGGCCAATCCCGC
>CAZBXO010000406.1:0-1588 GCA_964495645.1 uncultured Phenylobacterium sp.
CCTTCGCCCCGTTCGCGCCGGTCAGCCGGATCAGCGCCGCCTCGGCCGCCAGCGTCACCGACCGCGCCGTCTCCGGGTCGTACGGCGCCGAGCGCCGGCGCAGGATCAGGTCCTCGCGGCCCCCCGCCCCGTCCATCGTCCAGGCCCAGGTTTCCATGCTGGCGCCGGCCGACAGCCGCCCCGCCGCGGCGACCTTCGCGCCGGCCCCGCCGAGGCGTTCGGCGAGGCGGTCCAGGGCGGCGCGCACATCCAGTTCCATGACCCCGCGGAAGCCATCCATGCTCTAACGTGAACGCGATGTGGCGGACGCGGACGGCGCTTGTAAATGCCTCCCCAACGTCAAGCGAGAGAGCCGTCAAAGGGAGAGACGCGAGATGGACTTCGACCTGCCCCAGGACCTCGTGGACTACCTGGCCGAGCTGGACGCCTTCATCGAGGCCGAGATCAAGCCGCTGCAGGCGCAGGACGACAACGAGCGCTTCTTCGACCACCGCCGCGAGCACGCCCGCACCGACTGGGACAACCAGGGCCTGCCCCGCAAGGAATGGGAGCTCCTCCTCGCCGAGGCGCGCCGCCGCGCCGACGCCGCCGGCCACCTGCGCTACGCCTGGCCCAAGGAGATGGGCGGCAAGGGAGGCAGCCAGCTGGCCATGGCCGTCATCCGCGAGCACCTGGCCGCCAAGGGCCTCGGCCTCTTCAACGACCTGCAGACCGAGCACTCCATCGTCGGCAACAACCCCTTCGTGCTGATGTTCAAGGAGTTCGCCACCAACGCCCAGTACGAGCGCGACGCCGACAAGCTGCTCGGCGGCAAGATGCGCACCGGCTTCGGCCTCACCGAGCCCAACCACGGCTCCGACGCCACCTGGATGGAGACCCGCGCGGTCCGCCAGGACAAGGACGGCCAGCCCGGCTGGCTGATCAACGGCGAGAAGATGTGGACCACGGGCATGCACGTGGCGACCCACATCATGGTCTTCGCCCGCACCTCCGGGAAGGACGGCGACGCCACGGGCATCACCTGCTTCATCGTCCCCGCCGACACCCCCGGCGTGAAGGTCGAGGAGTACATGTGGACCTTCAACATGCCGACCGACCACCCGCGGGTCAGCCTGACCGACGTCTGGGTGCCGGAGGACAGCTACTGGGGCCAGATAGACCGCGGCCTCGGGCTCGGCCAGTCCTTCGTGCACCAGAACCGCATCCGCCAGGCCGCCTCCTCCCTCGGCGCCGCCCAGTTCTGCGTCAACGAGAGCGTCAAGTACGCGCGCTCCCGCAAGCCGTTCGGCAAGGCCCTGGCCGAGAACCAGGCCATCCAATGGCCGCTGGTCGAGCTGCAGACCCAGTGCGAGATGCTGCGCCTGCTGATCCGCAAGACCGCCTGGCAGATGGACCGGATGGAGCACAAGGAGATCGAGCGGACGATCTCCGACAAGGTCTCGATGTGTAACTACTGGGCGAACCGCCTGGTCTGCGAAGCCGCCGACCGCGCCATGCAGGTGCACGGCGGCATCGGCTACTCCCGCCACAAGCCCTTCGAACACATCTTCCGCCACCACCGCCGCTACCGCATCACCGAAGGCTCCGA
>CAZBXO010000407.1:0-1578 GCA_964495645.1 uncultured Phenylobacterium sp.
AAGTGCCAGGGCACGATGTTGGCGTGGTGCTCCATCTCGGAGAGCACGATCTCGTCGCCGGGCTGCAACCGCGCGCCGAGGCCGGCGGCGACCAGATTCACCGCTTCGGTGCCGCCCTTGGTGAAGACGACTTCCGTGGGCGCCGCGCCGATGAAGTCCGCCACCGCCTGGCGGGCGGCCTCGTAGGCGTCGGTGGTCTCGTTGGCGAGCGTGTGCAGGCCGCGGTGGACGTTGGCGTAGGAGTGCTCCATCGCGCTCGCCATGGCCTCGATCACCGCCCGCGGCTTCTGCGCCGAGGCGGCCGAGTCCAGGTAGACCAGCGGCTTGCCGTGCACGTGGCGCGTCAGGATCGGGAATTCGGCGCGGACCGCTTCGACGTCGAAGGCCATCACGCCGGCCCCAGCCGTTCGGCGATCCAGGCGCGGGCGGCCTCACGGGCGGCCTGGTGGCCCATCCGCTCGGCCACCTCGGCCACGAACGCCTCGGTCAGCATCGCGCGCGCCACCGGCTCGGGCATGCCGCGCTGGCGGGCGTAGAACAGGGCGTCCTTGTCGAGCGCGCCCACCGTGTTGCCGTGGGCGCAGGCCACGTCGTCGGCGTAGATCTCCAGTTCCGGTTTGGCGTCGACCTCCGCGCGGTCGGAGAGCAGTAGCGCGTGGTGGCCCATGCGCGCATCGGTACGGTCGGCCCCCTGGGCCACCACGATCCGGCCCTGGAACACGGCGCGGGCCTGGTCGCGCACGACGCCCTTGGTCAGCTGCTCGGTCGTCCCATCGACGGCGGTGTGGGTCACGACCGTGGTCAGGTCCGCGTGCGCCCGGTCGGCCAGCAGGTAGACGCCGTCGAGGCGCAGCCGCGCGCCACCGCCGGGGTGGGCGACGTGGGTCTCGATCCGCTGCCGCCGCGCGCCCGAGGTGAGCACCGTCTGGCCGAAGGTCGCACCGCCTTCGAGACGAACCTCGGCCTGGCTGACCGAGACCCCCTCCGGGTCGTCCGCGGCGAGCACGATGCGTTCGACCGACGCTCCCGAAGCCACGTCGATGTCGATGTCGGTCTGGGCGAGATAGCCGCCCTCCCCTTCGTAGGTTTCCAGGAGCGTCAGGCGCCCGCCGATGCCGACGGTCACGCGGACCCGGCCGGCGTGCGAGCCGCCGCCGCGCGAGACGATGCGCAACGCGACCACGCGGGAGCCGCCGGCGCCGACGGCGATGTCGGCCTCGCCCACGCCGTTCGCCAGCACTCGGCGTTCGTCGGCGATGGCGTCGAAGGCGCCGGCGGGCAGTGACTTGGGGTCGAGCGCCGCCGACCGCTGCGGCACGGCGCGGATCAAGCCGCGCAGATCGGTCCAGCGCCAGGCCTCGTCCCGCTTGCCGGGCAGCTGGGCGGCGTCGCGCTCGCGTATGGCGGCCGAGAGGCTCAAGCGGCCGCCTTCACGTAGCGGTCGTAGCCTTCGCGCTCTAGCTCCAGCGCCAGTTCCGGCCCGCCGGAGGCGACGATCCGGCCGCCGGCCAGCACATGCACCCGATCCGGCCGGATGTAGTCGAGCAGCCGCTGGTAGTGGGTGATCACCAGCATGGC
>CAZBXO010000408.1:0-1573 GCA_964495645.1 uncultured Phenylobacterium sp.
GGTCAGCTCCGCAGCTTCGCGCCGACCGCCTTCTCCGCCGCGGCCACGATCCTGGCGGAGAGCGCCTCGATCTCGGCGTCCGTGAGGGTCTTCTCGCGGGGCTGGATGACGACCTCGACCGCGACGGACTTCTTGCCTTCGGGGACCCCGGTTCCAGCATAGACGTCGAAGACGCGGGCGTCGGCGATCAGCGCCTTGTCGGCGCCGGCGATCGTGCGGACGAGGTCGCCGGCTGGAGTCGCGGCGTCGATCACGAAGGCGAAGTCGCGGCGCAGCGGCATGAGCGGCGAGAGCTCCAGCGCGGGCTTGGTCTTGGCGCCCTTCTTCTTGGGCTCGGGGATGGCGTCGAGGTTGACCTCGAAGCCCAGCATCGGACCGTCGGCGTCGAGCGCCTTCAGCACCCGCGGGTGCAGCTCGCCGAACTCGGCGATCACCAGCTTGGGGCCGAGTTGCAGGCGGGCCGAGCGGCCGGGATGCCACCAGGCCGATGCCTGGCCCTGCACGACCTGAAGCTGCGGCGCGCCGAGCTCTTCCAGCAGCGCCATCAGATCGGCCTTGAGGTCGAACAGCGGATCAGCGGACGCGCGCGCCCAGAATCTCGGCGGGTGGGGAGCCAACAGGGCGGTCACCGCCGTCCACTGGTCCTGCGGCGCATCACCGCGGAAGTTGGGGCCGACTTCGAAGAGCGCCGCGTCCGCGAAGCCGCGGCGGGCGTTGCGCTCGGCGGCCTCGATCAGGTTGGCGAGCGCCGTGGGGCGCATGGTGTCGAGCTCGGAGGCGATCGGGTTCGCCAGCACGAGACGCGTATCGCCGCCGCCGAACAGCTCGGCCCAGCCGCGGCGCATGAAGCTCCAGGTCACCGCCTCCGACCAGCCGCGGGCGGCGAGCGTGCGGCGCGCGTCGCGCATGCGCCGCTGGCGCAGGGTCAGGACGCCGCCGGCAGGGCGGGCCATCTCCGGCAGTGGCTCGGCGGGCAGTTTGTCGTAGCCAACGATACGGGCGATCTCCTCGACGAGATCGGCCTTGCCCTCCACGTCGCGCCGCCAGGAGGGCGGGATGACCTGGGCGCCGCGGCCGCCGAAGCCGAGGGTGGCCAGGATGCGGTCCACCTCGTGCGCCTGCACGTCGAGGCCGGCCAGCTTCTTGACGTAGGTCCGGTCGAAGGCGATTGGCCCGGGCGGGGCGGGCGCCTCGCCGGCGACCAGCACCTCGGAGGCCTCGCCGCCGCAGAGCTCGAGGATCAGCTGCGTCGCCAGCTCGAGGCCGGGAACGACCGACTGCGGGTCGACCGTGCGCGCGAAGCGGTACTGGGCGTCGGACACGATGCCGAGCGAGCGGCCGGCCTGGGCCGTGACGATGGGATCGAACCAGGCGCTCTCGACAAAGACGTCGGTGGTGTCCTCCGTGACCTTGTTGGTCTCCCCGCCCATGACGCCGCCCAGGCCCATGGCGCCCGAGCCGTCGGCGATCACGCAGATGTCGGGCGTGACCTCGTAGGTCTCGCCGTCGAGGGCGAGCACCTTCTCGCCTGGTCGGCCGGGACGGGCCTCGATGAAGCCGCCGACCAGCTTGG
>CAZBXO010000409.1:0-1561 GCA_964495645.1 uncultured Phenylobacterium sp.
GCGCGCTTCAGTTTCAGCGCGGCGGCGATCTCGGTCTGGCGGGCGCGGCTGATGCGGTAGGGCCAGAAGACCACGGCGCCGACCAGCAGTAGGACCGCCGCCGCCGGGCCCCAGGCCAGGACCAGTCCGGCCAGCACGGACTCGTCGACGACCGCGCCGACCTGGCGGCCGACCTCGCGGGGGAACCTGAGCGCATCGAGCGCCAGGCCGCCCACCAGCGTGCCCATGCCGCCGGCGGCCTTGCCGCCGAAGCCGAGGCCCGAGAAGAACAGGCCCTCGCGGCGCGAGCCGAACAGGTGCTCGTGCTCGTCGGCGGCGTCGGCCATCATCGCCGGGAACGAGACGGCCATCATCCCGAAGCCTATGCCGAGGACGAGGGTATTGGCGATCAGCGCCGGGAGGGCGGCCTCACCGGTCGGCGCGTAGAGGCCCAGGGCCCGCATCGCCGGAAGCACGGTGAAGGCGATCGTCATCAGGACGAAGCTGAGCGCCGCGGCGCTGCGCTTCTCCATGAAGGTCATCAGGAACGGCGTCAGCGGGGTCGCCACCAGGATGCCGAACAGGCCGGTGTAGGAGAGGATCTGGATCGTCTCAGGCCGGAGCTTCCAGACGAAGACGTAGACGTGGTTGTTGAGCGCGGTGTGCGCGCCGTAGCCGCTCGACAGCAGGAAAAGCGACACGAAGATGATCAGGAAGGACTTGTTGCGGAAGATCTCCGCCAGCTCGCCCGGGAGGCGGCGGAACATGCCCTTCAGCGGCGTCAGCGGCTGCGGCAGGGAGGCGGCGTAGCGCCAAAGCCCGAGGCAGCAGATCAGGCTGCCGGCGAGCACGAAGCTGGCGATGGCCCAGCCGAAGCTAGGGTAGCGCTCCGGACGCTGCAGCCCGCCCTCGCCGGCGAAGAAGACCGAGTAGGCCAGGAAGGTGATCGTGACGCTGGTGATGATGCCCGCGAGCAGGCGGTAGGCGACGATCCGCGTGCGCTCGACGTAGCCGTCCGTCATCTCGCCGCCGAGGGCGAAGAACGGGATGTTGAACATGGAGGCGAAGGCGCGCAGCGCCATCTTCATGAAGGTCAGCCAGAGGAACAGGACGAACGGCGTCAGGCCCGACGGGGGCGTGAACAAAAGGCCCATGGTCAGGAAGGTGAGCGGCGCGCCCACCAGCATCACCGGCAGGCGCCGTCCGAGCTTCGAGCGGACGCTGTCGGACCAGGAGCCGATCAGCGGGTCGAGGGCCGCGTCGATGACCATGCTGATGGCCACGGCCAGCCCGACCATGCCCCCTGAAAGGCCGAGGACGGCCGTATAGTAGAAGAAGATGAACGTGTTGACCGTCAGGTAGCCGGACTCGACGACCTGGCCGAAGCAGTACGCGAGCTTCACGAGGCCGGGCGGCTTCAGTGTGGCTGGGGCCACGGCGGCGGGGCCCAAGGCAGGGTCGGCTACGGCCACGGTCGGTCTCCCGGAATGGTCAGGGTCAGCTGGAACGTCCTTCGCGGACGTCCTCCGCGCGCTTGAGCTTGAGCGCGGCGGCGATCTCCGCCTGGCGGGCGCGGCTGATG
>CAZBXO010000410.1:0-1559 GCA_964495645.1 uncultured Phenylobacterium sp.
ACGCTCGAGCGCCTCGTCGACCTCACCAGCCATGGCGCCAACCGCCTGTTCGGCATGGCCGACAAGGGCCGCCTCGCCGTCGGCTACGACGCCGACCTCACCATCGTCGATCTGAAGGCGCGACGCACCTTCCGCCACGAGGACATGGCCAGCCGCGTCGGCTGGACCCCCTTCGTCGACATGGAGGCCAAGGGCTGGCCCGTCGCCACCATCATCCGAGGGGCCGTGGTCATGCGCGACGACGAGATCGTGGCGCCGAGCCTCGGCCAGCCGGTCCGCTTCGCGGAGACCTTGGCGGCCTGAGCCTCCCTCCCCTGAGGGGGGGAAAATCACTCCAGCGCCGCAAGCATGTCGCGGGCCCACTTCAGCTCGTCGAAGCGGGCGCCGCCGCCGTCGAAGCCACGGCGAACCAGGATCACGCGCCGTGACGGCACGATGAACACGTACTGCCCGCGGTTGCCGTTCATGGAGTAGGTCCCGGCCGGCAGGCCCTGGGCAGGCCCGTGGAGCCAGAAGAAGGCGCCGTAGCCCGGACCGTTCTCCGGCTGGGCCGGCGCCGGCGTGGCCACGAACCTCGCCCAGCCGGCCGGCAGCAGCCGCTCGCCGTTCCAGACTCCGTCGCTCTGGTAGAGCAGGGCCAGCCGCGCCAGGTCCCGCGACGTGGTCCACACCTGGCTGGAGAGGATGAAGTTTCCCTGCCAGTCGGTCTCCGGCGTGGTGTGCAGCATGCCGATCTTCCAGAGCAGCTCCTGGAACGGGAAGGCCAGCGCCCGCGGTCCGTCGCCCAGCGCCGCGCGCACCGAGCGCGCGGCCAGCAGCGTGTCGTTGTTGGCGTAGCGCCAACGCGTGCCCGGCGCCGCCTCCAGCGGCATGGCCGTCGCCGCCTGGGTCGCCGCAGCTCCGCCCACGTAGACCTCGTCGGTGCGGTTGCCCGGCCCGTCGGTCCACAGGCCCGAGCCCATGTGCATCAGCTGCTTCAGCGTGATCGCCGCCCGCGGATCGCCGGGCGTCTGCCATTCCGGAATCCGCGCCGGCGCATCGACCTTCACCAGCCCCAGCTGCACCGCGCGACCGACCACCGTCGCGGTCAGGCTCTTGGCCACCGACCACGTCCGCTGCGGCGTGTGCAGGTCGTACCCCGCCCGGTACTGCTCGCCGACGATGCGGCCGTCGCGGACCACGAGCACGGCGGTGGTCTTGGTCCCCGCCCCATAGGTCCGGCCGTCGAACGCCCTGCCGATGGCCGCCGCGAGGCCGGCCGGACCGGGCGCAGTGGCGTTCGCGTCGCCGGCGGGCCACGGCCGCGCATCGGTAGCGGGCGCCGTCGCGTCGAACCGCGGCAGCGTGGCCACGGAGCTCGCCGGCGCCCCGATCGGCAGCTGCGCGCATCCGAGGTTCGGCCGCCACGCGGCGATTCGCGGCGGCAGGCGCTCGTCGAACGCCACGCTCACCGACTTCGTCCGCCGGTCGATCACCGCCGGCGGGAGGGTGCGCACCAGCGTCTGGTAGTCGCCGTAGATGCCCTCGAGGTCGTCCGCCGCGATCTCCGCCACCGGCCG
>CAZBXO010000411.1:0-1552 GCA_964495645.1 uncultured Phenylobacterium sp.
GTGTCAAGAACAGAACACGAACACCACCGCAGAGATGCGCCGCGAACTGGGAGCGCGAATTCCCCACCTCGGTGTCATCCCGGTTTCGGCTGCAAGCCGAAGACCGGGACCCATCGGGTCGTAGACTGTTGCGTTGGACCGATGGCGCGGCGTCAGCGCCAGACGTCAAGCGCGCATGAGGCGGAGGGATGGGTCCCGGTCTTCGCTACGCGAAACCGGGATGACAGCTTCAGCGAAACTGGGATGACAGCCGCGGGTGTGTTACTTCCGCCGGCGCTTGCGCAGCGCGACGAGGAAGCGGAAGCGCTTCGGGAGGATGAGGCGTTCGACGCGGAGCGTCTGTTGCCAGGTGACCAGCAGGACTTCCGGCTCGCGGCGCAGCAGGCGGCGGATGGGGAAGAACATCTGCGGGTTCTTCCGCTGCAGCTTCACGAACTGGCGCTTGGCCTTGAACGAGTTGCGCAGCAGGACCATCAGCCCGATCACGATGACCGGGATGCCGCCGGGGCCCGGCAGCGGCGAGATTAGGATCCCCACGGCCACGATCGCCAGGCCAAGTATCACCCCGCCCGCCCGGAGGGCGCGGCCGACGACCTCCCGGGCGAGGTCGTCCGTGGCGCGATGGACGCGCAAAGACGGCATGATAAACGTCACGATTGGAGCCTAGGAATTCGTGCGCCGGCGGGGAGTTCCGACGCCACGCCTCAGGATATGCGTACGACCGTTAAGATCGTAAAGACGCGACACGGTTAATTCGCGGACAGATGGTGGGCTGGCGCACACCTATGGCGCCGGCGACACACCCATGCGTCGTCTGGGTAACGAAGCATGTCGGATCGTTGCGGCGCGTGACCTATTCGGCGGCGATCGGCTGGGCTTCCGGCTTCCAGGTGAGCTTGGGTTTGCGCGCCGCCAGCGTCTCGTCGAGTCGGCGCAGCGGCGCCAGCACAGGCGCGGCCTTGAAGCGTTCGCCCTGGTTGCCCTTGGCGGCGCGGGCGAGCGCCAGCAGGGCGTCGCAGAACCGGTCCAGCTCGTGCTTCGGCTCGGTCTCGGTGGGCTCGATCAGCATCGCCCCATGCACCACCAATGGGAAGTACATGGTCATCGGGTGGAAGCCCTCGTCGATCATCGCCTTGGCGAAGTCGAGGGTGGTGACGCCGGTCCCTTCCAGCCAACGGTCGTCGAACAGGGCCTCGTGCATGCAGGGGCCGTCCGGGAAGGCAGGGGTCATCTCGGGCGAGAGGCGCGCTTTGATGTAGTTGGCGTTCAGCACCGCGTCCTCGGCCACCTGGCGCAGGCCGTTGGCGCCGTGGCTCAGCATGTAGGCGTAGGCGCGCACGAACATGCCCATCTGGCCGTGGAAGGCGCACATGCGGCCGAAGGCCTGGGCGGCCTCGTCCGTGGCCTCCTCGACGAGCCGGAAGCCGCCCTCGACGGCCACCACCCACGGCGCCGGCGCGAACGGGGCCAGCGCCTGGCTCAGCACCACCGGGCCTGCGCCCGGCCCGCCGCCGCCGTGCGGCGTGGAGAAGGTCTTGTGCAGGTTGATGTG
>CAZBXO010000412.1:0-1550 GCA_964495645.1 uncultured Phenylobacterium sp.
CCGGAGGGCGGGGCGCCCCTCGCCTCGGCTTCCATGGCGAGCTCGATCGGGTCGTCGGTGGTGGGCGCGTCGGTCATTGCTGGGCCTTCGCGAGGGCGGCCCGCGGGCGGTCCCAGGCGGGGGCGAGGGCGATGGCCTGGCGCAGGGACGCCGCGGCGGCCTTGCGGCCGCCCAGCGCCAGCTGCGCCTCCCCGGCGAAGGCCAGCGGGTCGGCGAAGCGTGGGCCCTTGCGGTGGGCCGCCTGGGCCCAGGAGAGCGCATTGCCGAAGTCGCCGCGGGCCAGCAGCGCCTCGGCCCCTGCGGCCTCGGCGTGCGGCAGGCTTGGCCCCGCCTTCACGGCCGCCCCGAACCAGCGGTCGGCCTCGGCCGGCTGGCCGGCGCGGGCGGCGATCTGGCCGCGGACGATCAGGCAGGGGTAGCAGTCGAGGGGCGTTGGCGCGATCAGCGCCTGGGCGCCGGCGAGGTCGCCGGCCATCGCCTTGGCTCGGGCGGCTTCGTATGTCAGGCGCAGGCGTCCCCGGAGCTGACCCGAGGTGGCCAGGGCTTCGCTGAAGCCCGCGTCGGCTGCCGCCCAGCGCCCCGCGGCTGCGTCCACCCGCGCCTGCGCCGCGAGGAGGGCCGGCCCTTCGACGCCACGCAGCCGGGCGCGCTCAAGAAGGGTGTAGGCCAGGTCGAGGTCGTGGGCCTGCGCCGCCAGCCCCGCGAGGTTCGGCTCGGGATCGCCGACCGGCGCCCCGACCACCCGACGCTGGGCCGCGATCGCCGTCGCGGTCTCCTGCGCCACCTGGAAGGCTCGCGCATGGTCGCCGGCGAACTGGGCTTCGCGCAGCCGGATATTGCGTTGCAGGCGGACAAGGCTGCCGGGACCGAAGATCAGGTCACGGCGAGGGCGCATCCGCTCGCGAGCCATGCTGTTGTAGGCCCGTGCGGCCTCCCAGCGGCCGAGGTCCTGCGAGGCGGTGAACATCTCCATATAGGCCATGGGATAGGTCGGATCGATCGCGATGGCCTGGCGGGCGTAGGCCAGAGCCTGATGAGCATCGCTGGCGTTCGTCGCGCTGAATGAGAAGCCGTCGGCCCGTTCGCCTGGCTTGCCCACCGACCTCACCTGGCGGAGCAGGGCTTGTGCCTCCGCTTCCCGACCGGTCTGCCGCAGGTAGAAGAGCGCGCGCAGCGGGTCGGCGCGGGCGAAGATCTGCTCGGCCGCCGCCCGGACTACGGCCTGGCGGTCGCCGGCCGGTCCGCTCGCGGTGACCGGCGGCTCGCCGGCCAGTCGCACGGTCAGGGTGATGGTGTCGCCCGCCTGGGTCATGGCGCCGGTGATGATCCGCTCGTGGCCGAGCCAGGCCCGCAACGCGCGGTCGAGCTCGCCGAGCGAGACACCGGTCTGCGGGATTTCGAGGCGCAGCTCTTCACCGGCCCCGCCGATGGTCCCGGAGCGCTGCATCGCCGTACCCAGGGCGGCCACCTGCTGGACGTTGATGTGGTCGAGGAACTCGGCCGTCAGCACCTCGCCGCTGACGCCCTGGGCGGCGAGCTGCGGCGCGACG
>CAZBXO010000413.1:0-1539 GCA_964495645.1 uncultured Phenylobacterium sp.
GATCAGCTGCTCGCGCTCGATCCTGGGCGTCGAAGGCGGTGCTTCCTGCGGCACGTTGCCCAGGTTCGGGAATTCGCCTTCCTTGGGCGGGCTGGCTGCCGGTGCGGCCTCCGGCTCGTCCTCGAACATCGAGCAGCCGCCCGCCAGCAGGCCCAGGGCCACCGCGGCCGGTAAGACAAAATGCAGCTTCATGTCGCGTCCGAACTCCCGGTCTTCAGGTTGTCTCGCCGCCCTGCGCGTTATATTGTGCAAGTGCGAAATGATGGCGGGATCATAGGGAAGACAGCATGAACGATCAACCGGCGGGCGGCCCGATCCCCGATCCCCTGGAATTCGCCAAGGCCATGGCGCATCTGGCCGAACGCTCGCAGCGGATCGTCGGCGATTTCCTCGCCCATCAGGCCGGCGACGGCATGGGCCTGGCCGATCCGCTCAACATCGGCTCCGCCTTCCTGGAGATGACCACCCGGCTGATGACCGACCCGGCCAAGCTCATCTCCTCGCAGATGAGCCTGTGGCAGGCCCATATGGACCTCTGGCAGTCGGCCGCGCGGCGCATGATGGGCGACAGCGAGGCCAAGGCCGCCGAGCCCGCCCCGGACGACCGCCGCTTCAAGGACGCCGCCTGGGAGGAGAACCAGCTCTTCGATTTCATCAAGCAGTCCTACCTGCTGAGCGCGCGCTGGCTGACCCAGACCGTGCGCGAGGTCGACGGCCTCGACGACAAGACGGCGAAGAAGATCGACTTCTACACGCGCCAGTTCGTCGACGCCATGGCGCCGACCAACTTCCTGCTCACCAACCCGGAAGTGCTGCGCGCCACGGTCGAAAGCGGCGGCGAAAATCTGGTCAAGGGCCTGAAGAACCTGCTGGGCGATCTCGAGCGCGGCAAGGGCAAGCTCCATATCAAGATGACCGACATGGACGCCTTCCGCGTCGGCGAGAACATCGCGGTCACGCCGGGCGCCGTCGTCTACCGCAACGACCTGATCGAGCTGCTGCAGTACAACCCGACCACCGAGAAGGTCTACAAGCGCCCGCTACTGATCATCCCGCCCTGGATCAACAAGTTCTACATCCTCGACCTGCGCGAGAAGAACTCCTTCATCAAGTGGGCGGTGGCCGAAGGCTTCACCGTCTTCGTCGTCTCCTGGGTCAACCCCGACGAGACGCTGGCGCAGAAGAGCTTCGACGACTACATGCTCGAGGGCCCGCTGGCCGCCCTCTCGGCCATCGAGAAGGCGACCGGCGAGCCCGACGCCAACGTGATCGGCTACTGTCTGGGCGGCACGCTGCTCTCCTGCACCCTCGCCTACATGGCCGCGAAGAAGGACGCGCGCGTGACCAGCGCCACCTTCTTCACCAGCCTGGTCGACTTCAAGGAGCCGGGCGAGCTCGGCGTCTTCATCGACGAGGAGCAGCTCTCCGCGCTCGAATCGCGCATGAGCGAGAAGGGCTATCTCGAAGGCAGCGCCATGGCGACGACCTTCAACATGCTGCGCGCCAACGACCTGATCTGGTCCTTCGTCGTCAACAACT
>CAZBXO010000414.1:0-1532 GCA_964495645.1 uncultured Phenylobacterium sp.
ACAAGGTGCCGACCGACCTCCTGGACCTGTGGAGCCAGGTGCCGGAGGCCAAGCGTGAGGATGCGCTGAACATCCTGCGCGCCATGGCGGGCAAGACCGGCACCGACGGCTGAGGCCCTAGAACACCACCTCCGGGGTCTCGCCGAGCGTCACGATGTGGCGCGGCCGCTCCCAATGGTCGAACTCGGGGTCGCCGCAGACCTGATAGACGATGGCGCCGCCCAGCTTGCGGGCCGATGCGGCGCCGGCGCGGCGCGCGCAGGCCTCATGCTCATACTGGCGCAGCTCACCGCGGGCCAGCTTGGTCGGGCCGGCGCGCCAGAACGGCTGTACGCAATAGAAGGTCACCCTGGCCATCGGATAGTTCCTTGTTTGTTCACGTCATAGATTCCGCCGACTTGCGGCGGGGTCAAGGCGGGGCTGGAGGGTGGCGTCCGAATCTGACGTGTTAACAAATGCGCGCAGAATGCAAAATAGTGGTTGACTGGGATGATTGCGTATCGTAATCTCCCAGCATGGACGAAATCGCGGGCGCTGCGGAGGCGGCGCACCGGGGCGTTCGGTGGTCGGGCCTCGGTCCGGACCCGGCGATCCGGCTCACGGCCACGCAAGCCGCGGCGGCCGCCGCGCGTGCGGCCCACGACCTGACCTGGATGGGCTCGCCGCAGAAAACTTATCTGGAGGCGGTGGCCAGCCTGGACGAGCTGGGCTGGGCCGCGGAAGCGCAGCGGGCTCGCCAGGCCCTGGACCGCGGCTTCGCCACCGTCGGCCGGGCGCCCGTTCCGCGAGAGGTGGGCGTGGCCCTGAAGCTGCTGAACGCCGTCCCGCACTCCGACGCCCGCGCCGCTATCGACGCACTCGCCGACCTGCTGCTCTCACCGTGACGAGACCCGCCGTGCTCGAACCCGCCGCCCTCGTCGCCCGCGCCCTCGCCGCCCGGAGACCAGCCGACCGCTCCGGCTTCCTGCGTGAGTTGCTCGCGCACGCGGCCGCGGCGGCCGCAATCCTCGACGGGGATCGTGAGGCCGCTGAGTCGCTCTACCGCCTGGCGGACTCGGTGGCGACGCGCAGGAAGCGAGCCGCCTAACCCGACGGCAAACGCCATGTGCCGGAAGAGCGCGATGAAGCGATATGCCTATTGCCTCAAGACGCGAGGGGAGGTGGGTTGGCCGCCGTTGTTCACCCACCCCGGCGCCCCAAGATGACATCCATCGCAGAACTTACGTTGGACACCGAGGACGCCGATGGGGGGGTGCGGGCGCGACTGCACGCTCCAACTCGCCAGTCGGACGCCGGCGCATGGGTCTGCAGATTTGAGATCGAGGGCGGGATAGAGGCCGCTCTCGACGTTGAAGGGGAGAGCAGCCTCCAAGCCCTGGCGCTGGCGCTCACGGGCCTTTCGGCTGTGCTCTATGGTTCTGACCTCTATCGTAGCGGACGCCTCGGACTTTATCGAGACTTCGGCGGTTACCTTGGTGTTCCGGCGCCAAGCGTCTTCTTGGATGAAGCTCCCTATCCCTTCTGACCGCGAG
>CAZBXO010000415.1:0-1517 GCA_964495645.1 uncultured Phenylobacterium sp.
TCGGCCTCGAGGCGATGGCCGAGCGGGCGTCACGGGCGGCGAGCGGGCTGGCGAGCTTCGGCATCGGGCGCGGCGATCTGATCGCGCTCTATCTGAGAAACGACTTCCCGTTCCTGGAGGCGAGCTCGGCGGCGGGGTTGCTGGGCGCCTACCCGACGCCGGTGAACTGGCATTACACCCCCGACGAGGCGGCCTATCTGTTCGAAAACTCGGGCGCCAAGGCGATCGTCATCCACGCCGACCTGATTGCGCCGATCCAGAGCGTGCTGCCGCCGGGGGCGCCGGTGCTGGTGGTCCCGACGCCGCCGGAGATCGCCGAGGCGTACGGGATCGACCCGGTGACGACGCCAGAGGGCATGCTGGAGTGGGGCAAGTGGCTGGAAGGTTTCCCGCTCTACGCCGGCCCGCCGGCCGAGGCGCCGGGGACCATCATCTACACCTCCGGCACGACAGGCCGTCCGAAGGGCGTGCGGCGCAGGCCGCCGACGCCGGCCGAGGCCGAGGTCTACGGCAAGGTGCTGATCCGCGGATTCGGCTTCGAGGGGTACGGACCGCCGTCGGAGATCGTCACCGTGGTCACCGGGCCGATGTACCACTCCGCCCCCAACGCCTACGGCCTCTTCGCTGCGCGGGTCGGCGGGACGGTGATCCTGCAGCCGCGGTTCGACCCCGAGGAGCTGCTGCAGCTGATCGAGCGTCATGGCGTGACCCACCTGCACATGGTGCCGATCATGTTCCACCGGCTGCTGAAGCTGCCGGAGGAAGTGAAGGCGAAGTACGACCTCTCGTCGCTGCGCTTCGTGATCCACGCCGCGGCGCCCTGCCCGCCGCCGATCAAGCGGGCGATGATCGAGTGGTGGGGGCCGGTGATCCACGAGTACTACGGCGCCACCGAGGTCGGCATGGTGGTTTCCTGCACACCCGAGGAGTGGCTCGCCCACCCCGGAACGGTCGGCAAGCCGATCCCCGAAGCGGTGGTCAAGATCATCGACAAGGAGGGCGCCGAGCTGCCTCAGGGCGAGGTCGGCGAAGTGGTCTCGGTAAACCGCTCGATCAACGACTTCACCTACCACGGCGACGACCAGAAGCGGCGGGACTCGGAGAAGGCTGGCCTCATCGCGCCCGGTGACATCGGCTACTTCGACAAGGACGGGTTCCTCTACCTGTGCGACCGCGCCAAGGACATGATCATCTCCGGCGGGGTGAACATCTATCCGGCCGAGATCGAGGCGGAGCTGCTGAAGATGCCCGGCGTCGCCGACTGCGCGGTCTTCGGCATCCCCGACGAGGAGTTCGGCGAGGGCGTCTGCGCGGTGGTGCAGCCGGCCGAGGGCGCGTCGTTGGACGAGGCCGGGGTGAAGGCGTACCTGCGCGAGCACGTCGCCGGCTACAAGATCCCGCGCCGCGTGGACTTCGCTGTCGACCTGCCCCGCGAGGACTCGGGCAAGATCTTCAAGCGGAAGCTCCGGGAGCCCTTCTGGGAGGGGCTGGAGAGAAGGATCTGAGTTCCTCTCCCC
>CAZBXO010000416.1:0-1506 GCA_964495645.1 uncultured Phenylobacterium sp.
AGGCGTAGTCGTCCTCGACGATCCAGGCGCCGGCCTCGCGCGCCCAGGCGATCAGTTCCAGGCGCCGCGGCATGGAGAGGGTGACCCCTGTCGGGAACTGGTGCGAAGGCGTGACGACGGCGAGCTTGGCCTTTGGGCAGGCGGCGCGCCCGGCGGCCGGCTCGATGCCCTGGCGATCCACCGGAACGGGGTGCGGGACGACGCCGATGGCGTCCAGCGCCTGCCAGGTCGGCGGGTAGCCGGGGTCCTCGATCCAGGCGGCGTCGCCCGGGCCGACGAGGACGCGGGCCGCCAGGTCGACGGCCTGCTGGGCGCCACAGGTGACGATCACCTGGTCGGCGTCGCAGACCACGCCGCGGGCCGCGCGCAGATAATCGGCGATGGCCGTGCGCAGACGCGGGTGGCCGCGCGGATCCGTGTAGCCGAAGTGATGCTCCGGCAGGGAGCGCAGCGCCCGGCGGGTGGAGCGCGCCCAGGCGTCGTGGGCGCGGGCGTCCATCAGGGTGCGGCCGTTGGAGAACGGCGTCGCTGTCGGCGAGGGCAGTGGGAAGACCAGTCCCTCGAGAGCTCGTACGCGAGTGGGCGTTTCGACAACCGGTGCGGGCTCTGGCGCCTGCGCCTCGACGTCGACGACGCCGGAGAGATCGGCGCTGACGTAGGTCCCCGAGCCACGCCGGCCTTCCGCGTAGCCCTCGGCCAGCAGGTGGTCGTAGGCCGCGACCACCGAGGCGCGCGCCACGCCGAGGCGGCCGGCGAGGTCGCGGCTGGACGGCAGGCGGCCGCCGGGCTTCAGGGCCCCGGCATGGATGGCCCCGCGCACCTGATCGTAGACGTGGCGGATCACCGGCTCGCCAGGGGGCGGTTCGCGCCACGGATAGATCTCGGCCCAGCTCAAGTGGTCTGCCTTGATGATTGTAATTGGACCTCACGATCAGACCACAGTCCGCCTATCCACGATAGCCATGATCGCCTTTGCGCGCACCACCCTGACCCGCGGCCGCCGCCGGCCCGAGCGCGTCGCCTACGACGAGGCGGCGGTCTACGCCGTGCTGGACGCCGCCGTGCTGGGCCACGTCGGCTACATCATCGACGGCCAGCCGTTCGTCACTCCGACAGCCTTCTGGCGCGAGGGCCGCAGGCTCTACTGGCACGGCGCGGCGGCCAGCCGGATGCTGCAGACGGTGGGCGAGGGACTGCCTGTCTGCGTGACGGTGAGCCACCTGGACGGCTTCGTGCTGGGCGCGTCGGGATTCACCCACTCAATCAACTACCGCTCCGTGATGGCGTTCGGCCGAGCGCGGTTGATTGCGGACCTGGAAAAGAAGCGACTGGCGATGGACGCCTTCATCGACCGGCTCTACCCGGGCCGTGCGGCGACACTGCGGGCGGCCAGCGAAGCGGAGCTGAAGCAGATCGCGCTCGCCGAGATGACCATCGAGCAGGCCTCGGCCAAGGTCCGCTCCGGCGGGACCAAGCCCTACGCCCCCGACGATGGCCTGCCCGGCT
>CAZBXO010000417.1:0-1505 GCA_964495645.1 uncultured Phenylobacterium sp.
TCTCGAACTGCTCGCGCGACTTCTTGTCGATGTGCGGCGAGCGGTTGACGGTGAACTTCTCGATGCGAGTCGGCAGCGGAATCGGCCCGCGCACGGTGGCGCCCGTTCTCTTCGCCGTGTTCACGATCTCGCGGGTGGAATGGTCCAGCACGCGGTGATCGAAGGCTTTGAGCCGGATGCGGATGTTCTGACGATCCATATCGCTCTTACGTTTCCCTCAGGACAGACGGCAGACCGCCCGCGTGATCTCGACCATTTCAAAGACCAGCCCGAACGCCTCGAGAGACGTCCGTACGCGATAGTCCGCTCAAACGACTTAGGGCCGCCGCAAAACCGCGAAGGCCCTCCTACGAAACGCTACCAAAAAGCACTTCTTCAGGTCGTTCCGCGAACCGCGTCTGCGCCCTGAAGCGCACAGCCGGTCCAACAGGAGGCGCGTAGATACCCATGCGCCCCCTGCGCGTCAAGGCCGCCACGACGGAATGCGTCAAAACCGGAAGTACGGGCCGGCGCGCCGGGGGTCCTACCGTTCCTCGGGGAGCCGGGAGGACTGGGCTGGGGGAGAGAGCGGCGCGCCAGCCCGATTCGGAGGGTCAGCCGATGATCACGCTGCCCGAGCCCATGATGGTCTTGGAGATGTCGCCCTTCACCTCGCGGGCGCGGACGTCTCCCGAACCGGCCACGCGGGCTTTCAGACCCATGGCCTGGCCGCGGAAGTCGACGTCGCCGGAACCCATGATCGAGACGCTGAGCGGGGTGGCGCGGCCGCCGCCGACCGTCACGTCCCCGGAGCCGGCGATCGAGACGTTCAGCGGGCCGTTCACCGAGCGCGCGGCGACGTCGCCGGAGCCGGCGATGTCCACCTCGAGACCGCCCCTGATGTCGGCGGTCGCCACGTCGCCGGAGCCGGCGATGCGGATCGCCGCCGAGCCGGCCGTGCCCACCCGGGTATCGCCGGAGCCGGCCTGACTCAGCTTCAGGTGCCCCTCGACGTTGGCGACCGTCCAGTCCCCGCAACCGGCGTTGCTCAGGCTGAGCGCGCCGGATCGCCCGACCGAGCCGAACACCGCTCCGCCGGCCGCCACGCGCGCGTCGCGGGGCGTGCGGATGACGATCTCCGGCATCTCGGACCAGCTGACCTCGCCGACGCCGCGAACGTCCACGCGGACACGCTCGTCGGCGCCCCGGCAATTGCGGATGCGCCGGTCCAGATCGCCGTCGACGATGGTCCGGTCACCCATCGTGCGGACTTCCAGCGGGAGACGCGCATTCGGCCGGACGACCTCGACCTTGATGTCGCTGCGGTTCTCCGGGACCACGGTCACGCGGGCCACCGCGTCCTTGATCTCCACCGAGGCGGCCTGCGCAGCCGAGCCGGCGGCGGTCGCGGCCACGGCCGCCAGGAGTGCCAGTTGAAGGCGCATGTCCTAGTCCCTCGAGTTCAGTGCGTTGAGGGGAAGCTAGTCGCCCGGCCAAGCCGGGGCGACTTAAAAGCCTGTCATGAC
>CAZBXO010000418.1:0-1501 GCA_964495645.1 uncultured Phenylobacterium sp.
CCGCCCGATGGTCGCCGACACCAACTCCATCGGCTACTCGATGCTGACCGGCGGCAGCCGCGTCACCTTCGCCACCGGCATGGCGGTGGTGCAGGCGGCCGAGAAGGTAGTGGCCGAGCTCCGCGCCCGGGCCGCCAAGCTGTGGGACGTTGCGCTCGACCAGGTCGAGTGGAAGGGCGGCCAGGCCGTCTGCCTCGACCCGGCCAAGGCCGACAAGAAGCCGGTCACCCTGGAAGCGCTCGCCGCCCAGTCCGGGCGCATGGGCGGGCCGATCTCGGCCCAGGCGACGATCAATGCGCAAGGGGCCGGCCCCGGCTTTGGCGTGCACCTCTGCGACGTCGAGGTCGACGCCGAGACCGGCCAGGTCAGCGTGGTGCGCTACACGGCCGCCCAGGACGTCGGCAAGGCGATCCACCCCTCCTACGTGGAGGGCCAGGTGCAGGGCGGGGTCGCCCAGGGCGTCGGCTGGGCGCTCAACGAGGAGTACATCTTCGACGCCGAGGGCCGCATGGAGAACGCCGGCTTCCTCGACTACCGGATGCCGGTGGCCTCGGACCTGCCGATGCTGGAGGCCATCCTCGTCGAGACCGCGCCCAACCCGCGCCACCCCTACGGGGCCAAGGGCGTGGGCGAGGTGCCGATCGTCCCGCCGCTGGCGGCGGTGGCCAACGCCGTCGCCGACGCCACCGGCGTGCGGATGGCCGACCTGCCGATCTCGCCGCCGAAGATGCTGGCCGCGCTCGACGCGCGCTGACGATGCCGAAGGTGGTCGCCGGCAGCGAGTGCTGGCCCTTCACCGGCGGCCAGTCCGAGTTCGAGATCGACGGCGCGACGGTCCGCGACCTGATCGCCGCCCTCGACGCCCGTTTCCCCGGCCTCGGCGAGTTCGTCGACAGGAAGATGGCCTTCGCCATCGACGGCGAAATCCACCAGGACGCCTGGTTCTCCCCCGTCGGCCCCGACAGCGAAGTCTACCTCATCCCCAAGATCGGCGGGGGGTAGGGGAGGTGCGGTGAAATCTGGCTCCGAGATCGTGGTTCGTTTCGCCCTGGTCGCGGCGTTTGTGGGACTCTCCGGCTGCGCACCCCAAGGCGTCCCCTCCGGAGCGTCACGCCACTTCGATTCCCTCGAAGGCGGCGTCTACTGGACCTGGGTGCAGAAGTTCGACCACGGCTGCGCGGCCTGGATGGCGACGAGAGACTGGGCGGACGTGCAGTTGCTCGTCGGCTCGAAGTGTGAGGGCAGGCGCCAAGACGGCTACGTTCCCGGACGGGGACGCGCGTACTTCAGCTCTGGGGACGAACTCACGTTCCAGGGCTACTGGCCCTGGTCGGACGACATCTATCTTCCGCTTGTCGTGTTTGATGAGAAGGGGATGGTCAGCAGCATCAAGCCCTGCCCGCACTCCCTGTCCTCAGAGCAGATCAACGAGATGAAGGTCGTTGATCGCGAGGCGTACGCTGCGGCTCGGACTGGCGCAGAGCGGCGGGTCTTCGCGCGC